>NZ_VFNP01000002.1:2852250-3169167 GCF_006715635.1 Streptomyces sp. SLBN-118 | reverse complement strand
ACCTGGAGTACTTGTCTCAGAATGTGGGGCTGGCCGAATGGGCTGCCGTATCGCGTGTCTTCTTTCCGCAGTTTGTGGAAGTCGATGGCTGTGTTCTGTGGGACCGGGTGTATGACCCCGACAATCTTCGAATCTGGCGAGAAGAGTTGAAGGGGGATGTTTCTTCCATCGAGGCGACCCTGAATCAATTCAGACTGTGGCAGTACATCGAAATCGACGATGATGAATCCCAGCGCCGCGCCTTCGAGTTGGCTCGAGAGATCGCCGCATCCTGGCGTGGCTGCCTTGAGCGATCGTTTCCTGGCCGAAGCTTTGATGTTCAGGCGACCGACACGGTTGATGGCCCCGTCGTGAGCTTCACGAGCCTGACTGCATGAAATTTGTGAAAGCCGATTGGGACCCAAATCCGGGCGGGTTCAACCTGGACCCGAGCGCCTATTTGGCGGAACTCCCGAAAATAAGGGAAGCGCTGCCTGCCGGCGCTCGGGAGTTCGCTTTCGATGCTGGGCACTACAGCATGCGCAGCAACCGGTGTGTTAAGGACCTGGAGCTGGCCGGGATCCACGTAGCGACGGATAAGAACGGTGTCCTGACTCTCGAGTTCGCGCCCAATCAATGTGCGTTCAATGTGCGGGGGATAGCTACACGGCGGGCCGAGAACATCAGGCAGCGCTACCTGCTGGGCGGGGCGCAGCTGGGGCAGCTGGACCGGCCGCCCACGATGTGGGCTCAGGCGTGGTACCAACGGCTGATGGGGGCGTTCATGGCCTTCGCGGGCCTGGTGATGCTGCTCGGCGGTGGCGCGCTCTGGTTCGGCTGACGGGGTCCCTCGCGCCGGCCGCGCTTCCTGCGGGAGCATGGCCGCCCCGCTGCCCGGTGAGCAGCGGGGCTGAGTTGCCCGTAGCCGCGCTCCCTATGCGCGGGTAACGCGGATCGCGACCCGCGCGCCGAGGACGTACGCGTTGCCGTCCGCGAACTCCAGCCGCTTGCGCCGCCCGCTCACCTCTCGTACGTCGCAGACGGTGTGCGGGATGCCGCCCACGTCGATCACATCGCCTCTGCGCACCCCGTCGGCGGTGACGCTGACGATCCGCATGACTCACGCTCCTCTCGTCCTACCGGGGGCGGGCAAGGCTTTGCTTGTTGGCTTCCCGCACCTTGGCCAGCAGCTCTTCGCGGCGTGCGGCCTCCGGGTCGTCCTGCGCCGGTTGCTCGTCCGGCTCGGGTTCGTCGTCGCTCATGGCGTGGATCCCCGCAGGGCTGCCGCCAGTTGACGGACGATGCCCGGGTTGCAGCGATCGAGGTCCACGAGCGGCTGCGGTACGTCGCGGGCGAGGGATGCGTTGTCCAGTCCGAGCGAGGGCAGCACCACGCCGACCGCCGCGAGTGTGTCGCGTAGCTCGTCCCGCGCCGCCTCGGCGTCCTTGATCCGTTCAATCGCCGCTCTGCGTTCAGCCCTTTCCATGTCTGCGTGCCTTCCGTGGTTGCTCACACCTTCCACTGATGAGCATCGGTACGTAGGGCTACGATCACTAGGGGTAGCGATTTTCGGGGCGCGCGAACGAAAACGGGGGCGGCGATGCCTGCACCGAAGGAGCTTGATCCGACGGCGTCTTTGGCCGCGCTCTACGGCACGAAGCTGCGCAAGCTCCGTGTCCGCGCGGGGTGGACGCAGCGCGAGCTGGGCGGCAAGGTCCCCATCGCGCACAGCAGGATTGCCCAGTTCGAGCTGGGCAACGAGACGCCTCCCAAGGACATCGACAGGAAGCTGGACACGCTTCTGGGTGCGGATGGCGATCTGACCGACTTGTGGGGTCATGTCAGGCGAACGCCGTTCCCGGACTGGGCGCGGACGTTCATGACGTACGAGGCCAAGGCGAGCGCCTTGCACAAGTACATGGCGCACAGCGTGCCCGGTCTGCTCCAGACCGAGGAGTACGCCCGTGAGGTGCTGCGCCTCGGCCAGCCCTGGTGCACAGAAGGGGAGATCGAAGAGAAGGTGGCTGCCCGGATGCTCCGACAGGACCTTCTGCGGACAGAGCGGCCTCCATTGCTTTGGGTAGTGCTCGACGAGGCGGTGATCCGGCGTCCCGTAGGCGGGTCGGCGATCATGTGCGATCAGTTGGCCCGCGTCGTCGAAGCGGCGAAGGCGCCCGGCGTTGAGGTGCAGGTCCTGCCCTTTGCGGCCGGCGGGCATTCGGCCATGGGCGGCTCGGTGACTCTGTTGTCATTCGAAAACGCGCCGGATGTGGCCTACCTTGAGGCGGGACACTCCGGGGAACTGGTGGAAGACAGGGCAGCGGTGGCCCGGCACTCCTATCGGTACGATCTTGTGCACGCCCGGGCGCTGCCGCCTGATGCGTCAACTGCCTTGATCGAGCAGGCAATGGAGGCCTTGAGAGCATGCACGCCATACGACCTGACGTGACATCCGCTGCCTGGCGCAAGAGCAGTCACAGCGACGGGGGCGGTGGCGACTGCGTTGAGGTCGCCGATGGATTCCCAGGCCTCGCCCCCGTCCGCGACAGCAAGAACCCCCGCGGCCCTGTTCTGGTCTTCCCGGCCGGCGCCTGGGCCGCTTTCGTCGCCGAGGTGAAGAGCGCCGGGTACTCCGGCTGATCGACTCCACCTCCGCGGAACCGCGTTCCCGCAGGTCCGCACCGGGACCCGATTTCCCGCGCCCCGGCTCGGCGCGCTCTTCCCCAAAGGAACGGGAGAAGGAACCAGCCAACCCCAACGGCCAACTCCCGTCGATACACGATCGGGTGACGGAGTGTCCGGATATCGGAGCGGTGAGGTACGGTCGGCCGCAACAACCTCACACAGACGTCGGCCCCCGGCAGGACTGCAATCCACACCGAGGGCCTGACCATCAAGGAAGCTGAAGACCTTCCCCATGGCTGACCCGCAGTCTAACGCGGCCCTGCCCGCGCTCCCCGAGGACGCCCCGCGCGCCGGAGTCCTCCACGTACGCCACCGCCACACCGACCGGTTCACGGTCGTCGGCAACCACCTCGCCCAGCACAAGTCGCTCTCCGCGACCGCGATCGGGCTCGCCGTGCACATCCAGTCACTGCCCGACGGGGCGTCCGTCACCGCCAAGGCGCTGACCCTGCGCTTCCCGGAGGGCGAGACGACCATCCGCAGGGCGCTCAACGAGCTTGAGGAAGCCGGGTACTTGGAGCGCCGCCTCGTCCCCCTCGGTGGCGGGCGCATCGCCACGCGGACCATCTCGTACGAGAAGCCGGGCTGTGTGCCCGTAGCCCCGGCAATCCCCGTAACGGAGGACCGGGCTCCCACGCCCCCGCCCCCGCTCCACCCGTTGAGGAGGCGTCCGGCCTCGCCTTCGAGCTGCTTGCCGGGCTGCGCGGCATCGACCCGCGCCTGCTGCTCTCCGTACGCGACGTACACCGCCTCGCGCCCGCCGTGGACGACTGGCTCACGCGTAACGCCACCCCCGCTCAGATCACCCGCACCCTCACCGCGAACCTCCCGGCCGTCCCCATCCACCACCCGGCGCGCTTCCTGGAACACCGCCTGACTGCGCTCCTGCCGCCGCCGCTCCCGGTCCTCGCTCCGCCCGAACCTGTCGTCCCGCTCCGTACCTGTGACGGCTGCGAGCGGGCTTTCCGGTCCCAGGAGCCGGAGGACCGCTGTCGCGACTGCCGCGCGGCGGCCCCGGCAGCGGCATGAGCGGTGCTCCCGCGGCGGAGGGGCGAGGTGGCCCTTCAGCCGTCGTGAGGCGCTACTTCACCGGCGTGATGTGCGATCGCCGAGAGGGTAAGCCTCAGCGGGAAAGCTTCACGGAGATCGCACAACCTCCTACTGCGCAGGGGCGTCCGCGTTCGGTTCGTCGAGTACGGGAAAGCGGCGCGGGGCGACGAAGAGGAGGACGAGCAGGGACAACGCCGCAGCCGTTGCCGCGCCCACGTACACGTAGTCGACCGCCGCCGCGACCGCTCGGCGCAGTTCGTCCGACGATTCGTCCCTCGTCACGGCACGGGCCACCGAATCGAGGTCGCCGCCGCCGAGGCGTGCTGACAGGACGCCGTTCGCAATCGCGCCGAACAGGGCCGCGCCGATGCTCTGGCCCACCTGGCGGCAGAAGAGTACGGACGCCGTCGTCGTGCCCCGCTCCGACCAGCCGACCGTCGACTGGACGCCGACGATCAACGGGAGTTGGAAGAGGCCGAGCGCCCCGCCGAGCAGCAGCATGATCAGGGCCGGCTGCCAGGGTTCGCCGGGGTACGGGAGGAGGGGGAAGGCGAGCAGGATCAGACCCGCGAGCGTGATGCCGATGATCGCGGTCTGCCGGAAGCCGATCCGGGTGTAGACCCGGTTCGACAGGGCGGCGCTGACCGGCCAGCTCAGGGTCATGACGGAGAGCACGAAGCCCGCGGCGATCGGGCCGAGGCCGAGGACCGACTGGGCGTAGGTGGGGAGGAAGACGGTCGGGGCGACCATCAGCAGGCCCAGCGCGCCGAGTGCCAGATTGACCGCGGCGATGGTGCGGCGGCGCCAGACCCAGCCGGGGATGATCGGCTCGGCGGCCCGCCGTTCGACGACCACCACCACGGCGACAAGGACCGCGCTTCCGCCGAGCAGGGCGAGCGAGGGCACGGAGAGCCAGGGCCAGGCGATGCCTCCCTGGACGAGCGCGGTGAGCAGGAGCGTGCCCGCGGCGAAGACGGCCAGGGCGCCGGGCCAGTCGATCCGGGGCCGGGCGGCCGGTCGCGTACGCGACGGTTCGCGCAGATGGCGGGCGATCAGCCAGAGGGCGACCGCGCCGACCGGCAGGTTGATCAGGAAGATCCAGCGCCAGTGTGCGTACGAGGCGAGCAGCCCGCCGATCGCGGGCCCGGCCACCGCCGAGACCGCCCACACCGTCGACAACCGGGCCTGGATCCTGGGGCGTTCCCCCAGCGGGTAGAGGTCGGCGGCGATGGTCTGCACGGTGCCCTGGAGCGCTCCGCCGCCCAGGCCCTGCACCACGCGGAACGCGATCAGCGCGGCCATGTTCCAGGCGCCCGCGCACAGCAGTGAGCCGATGAGGAAGAGGACGATGCCGGCGAGCAGGACCGGCTTGCGTCCGAAGGTGTCGGAGAGCTTCCCGTACACGGGGAGGGTGACGGTGACGGCGAGCAGATAGCCGGAGAAGAGCCAGGAGAAGACGGAGAAGCCGCCGAGGTCGCCGACGATCTGGGGCACGGCGGTGGAGACGATGGTGCCGTCGAGCGCGGCGAGCGCCATCCCGAGCATGAGCGCGGCCACGACCGGCCCGCGCCCGCGTGCCTCGGCCGCCCCGGCCCCGGTCCCGGTCCCGTTGACCCGAATGGCCGTTCCGGGGGTGGCGGCCCGCCCTACGGACCCGGCGGCCCGCCCCGCGGACCCCATGGCCCCCGCCGCCCGTATCCCCTCCGGATCGTCACAACTTTCCGCGCTCATCCCAGAATCCTTTCCCCCTGCATCTATTTCCCGGAACACCTTCTCACTTGAGCCTCACGCAGCGGGAGGGTGCAGGCTCGGTCCGTGCGGGTCCACCCGGAGGTGGAGTCCCCCTAAGGGCTCCTCCTTACTGATGCCAGGGAGACGTTCGTCCCGGGGGACGACGAGGAGGCGGCGTTCGACTCCTTAACTTGGTCTTACGGCCGCAGCTGGGGCCCGCGCCACCGGGGGGTGGGGAAAACCCCCGGCCCAAGACTGCGCTGCGCACCAGCGCGCCGGACCGCTTCCGCCGACAGACTCGTATCCGTACGCGGCGACACCAACTGATCACCGACATAGGAGAAATACAGTGACAACGGCTGTGACCACTTCCCTGCACGGGGACACCGGAGGGCGAACGGCCGTCGCCGCGCGAGGGCGGCAGGTCGTCAAGGCCTACGGCTCCGGGGAGACCCGCGTCGTCGCGCTCGACCATGTCGACGTCGACATAGCCCGCGGGCAGTTCACCGCGATCATGGGCCCCTCGGGGTCCGGCAAGTCGACGCTCATGCACTGCCTGGCCGGTCTCGACACCGTCACCTCGGGCGAGATCTACCTCGACGCCACCGAGATCACCAAGCTCAAGGACAAGAAGCTCACGCAGCTGCGCCGGGACCGCATCGGCTTCATCTTCCAGGCATTCAACCTGCTGCCCACGCTCAACGCCCTGGAGAACATCACGCTCCCCATGGATATCGCCGGCCGTAAGCCGGACGCGGGCTGGCTGAACCGGGTCGTCGAGACGGTGGGCCTGTCCGACCGGCTGAAGCACCGGCCGACCCAGCTCTCCGGCGGTCAGCAGCAGCGCGTCGCCGTGGCCCGCGCGCTCGCCGCCCGACCCGAGATCATCTTCGGCGACGAGCCGACCGGAAACCTCGACTCCCGTGCGGGAGCAGAGGTGCTGGGCTTCCTGCGGAGGTCCGTGGACGAACTCGGCCAGACCATCGTGATGGTCACGCACGACCCGGTTGCCGCCTCATACGCGGACCGTGTCCTGTACCTCGCCGACGGCCGGATCGTGGACGAGATGTTCCGGCCCACCGCCGACGCCGTACTCGACCGCATGAAGGATTTCGACGCTCGGGGGCGGACGTCGTGACCGTACTCAAGACCTCCCTGCGCAACTTCTTCGCGCACAAGGGGCGAATGGCGCTCTCGGCGGTGGCCGTGCTGCTGTCGGTGGCCTTCGTCTCGGGCACGCTCGTGTTCACCGACACGATGAACACCACCTTCGACAAGCTCTTCGCCGCGACCGCGTCCGATGTCACCGTCACCCCCAAGGGCTCCGGCGACGACGAGAACCCGAAGACCGGCAAGCCCGAGTCGTTGCCCGCCTCGCTCGTCGGGACGGTGGCGAAGGCGGACGGAGTGAAGTCCGCCGAAGGCGGCGTCTCCTCCATGAACGTGACCGTCGTCAACTCCGAGAACAAGGACATGGGTTCCAGCAACGGCGCTCCCACGATCGCCGCCAACTGGACCTCGAACGACCTCAAGGCGATGGAGATCACCTCCGGCCACGCGCCGCGCGGCCCCACCGAGGTGATGGTCGACGCCGACACCGCCGACAAGCACCACCTGGGGATCGGCGACGAACTGCGCACCATAGCCGTCACCGGCGACTTCACGGCCAAGATCTCCGGCATCGCCTCCTTCAAGGTCACCAACCCCGGTGCGGCCGTCGTCTACTTCGACACCCCCACCGCCCAGCGTGAACTGCTCGGCGCGGAAGGCCGGTTCACCCGGATCTCCGTCACCGGCGCCGACGGCGTCAGCGACGAACAGCTCAAGCAGAACGTCGCGAAGACGCTGCACGCCCCCTTCAAGCTGCAGACCGCCAAGGAAGCCGCGGATGCCGGCCGCGCGGACGTCGGCTCGTTCCTCGACGTGATGAAGTACGCGATGCTCGGCTTCGCCGGGATCGCTCTCCTCGTCGGCATCTTCCTGATCGTCAACACCTTCTCGATGCTGGTCGCCCAGCGCACCCGTGAGATCGGCCTGATGCGGGCCATCGGCTCCAGCCGCAAGCAGGTCAACCGCTCCGTGCTGGTCGAGGCACTGCTGCTCGGAGTCGTTGGCTCCGTCGCGGGCGTCGCCGCCGGTGTCGGCCTGGCCGTCGGGCTGATGAAACTGATGGGCTCCATGGGTATGGAGCTGTCCACCCGCGACCTGACGGTGAAGTGGACGACCCCGGTCGTCGGGCTCGTCCTCGGCATCGTTGTGACCGTCGTCGCCGCCTATGTTCCGGCGCGGCGGGCGGGCAAGGTCTCCCCGATGGCCGCCCTGCGCGACGCCGGTACGCCGGCCGACGGCAAGGCGGGCCGCATCCGGGCCGCGATCGGCCTGCTGCTCACCGGCGGCGGCGCGGCCGCGCTCCTGGTCGCCACCCGCGCCGACAAGGCGAGCGAGGGCTCGATGTTCCTCGGCCTGGGCGTGGTTCTCTCGCTCATCGGCTTCGTGGTCATCGGCCCGCTGCTCGCGGGAGTCGTGGTGCGCGTGATCAGCGCGCTCGTCCTGCGGATGTTCGGTCCGGTCGGCCGCCTCGCGGAGCGCAACGCGCTGCGCAACCCGCGCCGCACCGGAGCGACGGGCGCCGCCCTGATGATCGGCCTCGCGCTGGTGGCGTGCCTCTCGGTGGTCGGGTCCTCGATGGTCGCCTCGGCCACGAGCGAGCTCGACAAGTCGGTCGGCGCGGACTTCATCATCCAGTCAGGCAAGGGCCAGCTGATCATTCCGCAGGTCGAGCAGGCCCTGAAGAAGGCCCCGCACATCGATCACGTCACCGACTACAAGGGTGTGGAGGCGAAGCTGACCGCCCCCGACGGCAGGACGGAGGACGAGGAGCTCGTCGCCGCCGATCCGACGTACGCACAGGATCTGCGCCGCGAGACCGTCGCGGGCGAGCTCTCAGCGGCGTACGGCAAGGACGCGATGTCGGTGGGCGACCGCTATGCCAAGCGCCACGGCATCAAGGTCGGCGACACGATCAAGGTCGCTTTCAAGAACGGGCGGACCGCCGGGCTGAAGATCGCGGCGATCACCTCCGACGACTCGAACATCGACAAGGGCGTGATGTACACCAACATCACGACAGCGGCTCAGTACGTCCCTGCCGCCAAGATGCCGCAGAACGTGATCATGTTCGCGACGGCCCAGGACGGCAAGGAGAAGGAGGCCTACGCGGCCCTGAAGGCGTCGATGGCCAAGTACCCGCAGTACAAGGTGCAGAACCAGACCGACTTCAAGCAGGACCTGAAGGACCAGATCGGTCAGCTGCTGAACATCGTCTACGGCCTGCTGGCGCTCGCGATCATCGTCGCGGTGCTGGGTGTGGTGAACACGCTGGCCCTGTCGGTGGTCGAGCGGACCCGGGAGATCGGCCTGATGCGCGCCATCGGTCTCTCCCGCCGCCAGCTGCGCCGCATGATCCGCCTGGAATCGGTGGTCATCGCCCTCTTCGGTGCCCTGCTGGGCCTCGGCCTGGGCATGGGCTGGGGCACGGCGGCCCAGAAGCTGCTGGCTCTGGAGGGCCTGGGAGTCCTGGAGATTCCGTGGCCGACGATCATCACAGTCTTCGTGGCATCAGCGTTCGTCGGCCTGTTCGCGGCCCTGGTCCCGGCCTTCCGGGCGGGCCGGATGAATGTGCTGAACGCCATCGCCACGGAGTAGCGGGGGCAACGGGGGAAGCGGGGGACAACGGGGGAGTAGCGACGGGGGCGCTACGGTAAGGGGGCCCGGCCCCGGGGTGTTCCTCCAAACACCCCGGGCCGGGCCTTTGCTCTGCCGTGGGCCCTTTGCCCCGTAACGGAACCGGACGGCGGGGGGCGCGCGGTCGTCGTAGGCTTAAGACCCCCGGCCCGTTCCACGTGTCGGGCGGTTCGCGTTGCCCACCCCCGCCCCGGATGGAAGCCCTTCATGAGCCTGCACGGTCTGCTCGATGCCGTCGTACGTGACCCGGCGCTCGCCGAAGCGGTGAAGGCTGCCGGCGACGGTCACCGTATGCATGTCGACCTGGTGGGACCGCCCGCCGTCCGCCCCTTTGCCGTGGCCGCGCTCGCCCGGGAGACCGGGCGGACGGTGCTGGCCGTCACCGCGACCGGGCGGGAGGCCGAGGATCTTGCCGCGGCGCTGCGTTCGCTGCTGCCCGAGGCGGGCATCGCCGAGTACCCGTCCTGGGAGACCCTCCCGCACGAGCGGCTCTCGCCCCGCTCGGACACCGTGGGGCGCAGGCTCGCGGTGCTGCGCAGGCTGGCCCATCCCTCGAAGGACGACCCGAGCGCCGGGCCGGTCTCCGTCGTGGTCGCGCCGATCCGTTCCGTACTGCAGCCGCAGGTCAAGGGGCTCGGCGACCTGGAGCCTGTGGCTCTGCGCACCGGGCAGCAGGCCGACCTGAACGAGATCGTGGACGGCCTCGCGGCAGCCGCGTACTCCCGGGTCGAACTGGTCGAGAAGCGCGGCGAGTTCGCCGTGCGCGGCGGAATCCTCGATGTTTTCCCGCCGACCGAGGAGCACCCCCTGCGGGTGGAGTTCTGGGGCGACGACGTCGAGGAGATCCGTTACTTCAAGATCGCCGACCAGCGCTCGCTGGAGGTGGCGGAGCACGGGCTCTGGGCGCCGCCCTGCCGTGAACTGCTGCTGACGGACGACGTACGGCAGCGGGCGGCGGCCCTCGCCGAGGAACATCCCGAGCTGGGGGAACTGCTCGGCAAGATCGCCGAGGGCATTGCGGTCGAGGGCATGGAGTCCCTGGCCCCGGTTCTGGTCGACGACATGGAACTGCTGCTCGACGTGCTGCCGCAGGGCTCGATGGCCGTGGTCTGCGATCCCGAGCGGGTGCGCACCCGGGCCGCGGACCTGGTGGCGACCAGCCAGGAGTTCCTGCAGGCGTCCTGGGCGGCGACCGCGGGCGGGGGCGAGGCGCCGATCGACGTCGACGCGGCCTCTCTGTGGGGGATCGCGGACGTACGGGAGAGGGCACGCGAACTCGGGCTGATGTGGTGGTCCGTATCCCCCTTCGCCGCCGACGAAGAGTTGTCGGAAGACACTTTCAAGCTGGGCATGCACGCCCCGGAGAGCTACCGGGGCGACACGGCCCGCGCGCTCGCCGACACCAAGGGCTGGCTGGCGGACGGCTGGCGCACGGTGTTCGTGACCGAGGCCCACGGCCCCGCGGCCCGCACTGTCGAGGTGCTGGGCGGGGAGGGCATCGCAGCCCGCCTCGACGCCGACCTCGCCGAGATCTCCCCGTCCCTGGTGCATGTGGCGTGCGGCTCGATCGACTACGGCTTCGTCGACCCGGCCCTCAGGCTCGCCGTCCTCACCGAGACCGACCTCTCCGGCCAGAAGGCGGCGGGCAAGGACGGCCAGCGGATGCCCGCCAAGCGCCGCAAGACGATCGACCCGCTCACCCTGGAGGCGGGCGACTACATCGTCCACGAGCAGCACGGCGTGGGCCGGTACGTCGAGATGGT
The DNA here is from genome assembly GCF_006715635.1 of Streptomyces sp. SLBN-118. NCBI lineage: Bacteria > Bacillati > Actinomycetota > Actinomycetes > Kitasatosporales > Streptomycetaceae > Streptomyces > Streptomyces sp. SLBN-118. The sequence goes on along the minus strand of NZ_VFNP01000002.1, from coordinate 3,158,215 downwards.
GCAGCGTACGGTGCAGAACGCGACCCGCGAGTATCTGCTCGTCGAGTACGCCCCCGCCAAGCGCGGCCAGCCCGGCGACCGGCTGTACATCCCCACCGATCAGCTGGAGCAGGTCACCAAGTACGTCGGTGGCGAGGCTCCGACCCTGCACCGGCTCGGCGGTGCGGACTGGACGAAGACGAAGGCGCGCGCCAAGAAGGCCGTGAAGGAGATCGCGGCCGACCTCATCAAGCTCTACTCCGCCCGCATGGCGGCCCCCGGCCACGCCTTCGGCGCGGACACCCCCTGGCAGCGCGAGCTGGAGGACGCTTTCCCCTATGTGGAGACCCCCGACCAGCTGAGCACCATCGCCGAGGTCAAGGAGGACATGGAGAAGACGGTCCCGATGGACCGGCTGATCTGCGGCGACGTCGGCTACGGCAAGACGGAGATCGCGGTACGGGCCGCTTTCAAGGCCGTCCAGGACGGCAAGCAGGTCGCGGTCCTGGTCCCGACGACCCTGCTCGTACAGCAGCACTTCGGCACCTTCTCCGAGCGCTACTCCCAATTCCCCGTGAACGTACGGGCGTTGAGCCGCTTCCAGTCAGACACGGAGGCCAAGGCGACGCTGGAGGGTCTGCGGGACGGCGCGGTGGACCTCGTGATCGGCACGCATCGGCTGTTCTCGTCGGAGACGAAGTTCAAGGACCTGGGACTGGTCGTCGTCGACGAGGAGCAGCGCTTCGGCGTCGAGCACAAGGAGCAGCTGAAGAAGCTCCGCGCCAACGTCGACGTCCTGACGATGTCGGCCACCCCCATCCCCCGTACGCTCGAAATGGCGGTCACCGGCATCCGTGAGATGTCGACGATCACCACCCCGCCGGAGGAGCGGCACCCGGTGCTGACCTTCGTCGGCCCGTTCGAGGAAAAGCAGATCGGCGCGGCGATCCGCCGTGAACTGCTGCGCGAGGGCCAGGTCTTCTACATCCACAACCGCGTCGAGTCCATCGACCGCGCGGCGGCCCGCCTGCGGGACATCGTCCCCGAGGCGCGCATCGCCACGGCCCACGGCCAGATGCCGGAGTCGGTGCTGGAGCAGGTCGTGGTCGACTTCTGGGAGAAGAAGTTCGACGTGCTGGTCTCCACGACGATCGTCGAGTCCGGCATCGACATCTCCAACGCGAACACGCTCATCGTGGAGCGCGGCGACAACTTCGGTCTGTCGCAGCTGCATCAGCTGCGGGGCCGGGTGGGCCGCGGCCGCGAGCGGGGCTACGCGTACTTCCTGTACCCGCCGGAGAAGCCCTTGACGGAGACGGCGCACGAGCGTCTCGCCACCATCGCCCAGCACACCGAAATGGGCGCGGGCATGTACGTGGCGATGAAGGACCTGGAGATCCGCGGCGCGGGCAATCTCCTCGGCGGGGAACAGTCCGGCCATATCGCCGGCGTCGGCTTCGACCTGTACGTACGCATGGTGGGCGAGGCGGTGGCGGACTACCGCGCCTCGCTGGAGGGCGGCGTCGAGGAGGAGCCCCCGCTGGAGGTCAAGATCGAGCTCCCGGTCGACGCGCATGTCCCGCACGACTACGCGCCGGGCGAGCGGCTGCGGCTCCAGGCCTACCGGGCGATCGCCTCGGCGAACACCGAGGAGGACATCAAGGCCGTCCGCGAAGAACTCACCGACCGCTACGGCAAACTCCCCGAGCCGGTCGAGAACCTCCTCCTGGTGGCGGGCCTGCGCATGCTGGCACGGGCCTGCGGGGTCGGCGAGATCGTGCTCCAGGGAGCGAACATCCGCTTCGCCCCGGTGGAGTTGAGGGAGTCGCAGGAACTCCGCCTCAAGCGGCTTTACCCGCGCACGGTCATCAAGGCCCCGACCCGCCAGATCCTGGTGCCCCGCCCGACGGCGGGCAAGATCGGAGGGAAGCCGGTGGTGGGGCGGGAACTGCTGGGGTGGACGGGGGAGTTCCTGACAACGATCCTCGGTTCGTAACCCGTCGCCGTCCCAGCCGTCAGGGCGCTCTGAATGTCAGGCCCGTCAGTGCGCGGAAGGCCTCCTCCGGGTCGCCGTCGCCCACCGTGCGTTCCAGGTTGTGGCTCAGCAGCAGCGTTTCGCGAAGCCATGGGCGATCGACCAGGCGGCGACGCCCATCAGGTCCGCCTCCTCGGACGGGCTGCGGGACTCGACGCCCGCGTGCAGTCGGCTGCCGTGCGGGCCTTCGCGGTCAGCAGTTCCGGGTCGTCGCGGTGGTAGAGGTCGGGCAGGTGGGGCGGGCCCGGACACGCCACACCGCCCACGGGGGCCGGCTCGGCTCCGCGGGCGGTGCGTGTTGTATGTGTCTTTGATCTATCGCTGTGCAGGCGTCCCCATATGTACGTCCTTCCTCAGAGGACCAGGGTGCTTTCGACGCTACGCGCCCACTCCGCATAGCGCCAGGCGACGCCCTGGCGCGGACGATAGCGGAACGAAAGCGACTATTCCGTACGTGACTTGGGGCCGGTGTCAGTAACCTACGGACGTGAACAGACTCGGGGTCCGAATATCGCGCGCACTCACCGGCGGCCTGGCGGCCGCCGCCGCCACCGCGCTGCTCTCCTCCTGCGACGGGACCGGGCTGCCCGGCGACGCCAAAGCCACCGGCTCCACGGCCGCCCCGGCCACCGGCGCCGGTACCAGCCCTCTCGCCAACCCCGACGGCACCAAGCCGGGCCTCGCCCCGCTCACCTCAGAACAGGACCGGGCCGCCGCCCGCGCCCTGATCGGGAAGGTGGCCACCAAGGGCCGCGGCCCCAAGACCGGGTACGCCCGCGACCGCTTCGGCTACGCCTGGATGGACTCGGCTCCAGGCGGCATCCCCTTTGCTCACAATGGCTGTGACTCGCGAAACGATCTCTTGAAGCGCGACGGTGAGAAAGTCCGCTTCCGGGCCGGCTCCGACTGCGTCGTCACCTCCATGACCTTGCAGGACCCCTACACCGGCAAGACCATCGAGTGGACCAAGTCCCGTGCCACGACGGTGCAGATAGACCACGTCATGCCGCTGTCGTACGACTGGCAGATGGGTGCGTCCCGCTGGACGAAGGGCAAGCGGGAGGACATCGCCAACGACCCGCTCAACCTGATTCCCGTGGACGGTCCCACCAACGGCGCCAAGAGCGACTCCGGGCCCGCGGCCTGGCTGCCCCCGAACAAGCAGATCCGCTGCTCCTACGTGGTGCGCTTCGCGCAGGTGTCGCTGAAGTACGACCTTCCAGTGACGGCGGCGGACAAGGAGATGATGCTGGAGCAGTGCCGCGGCTGACAGGACCTAGCGCTGCGGGACGTCCTTGACGAACACGATGCCGTCGCTGTCCGCCAGCTGGGCCGGGTCAAGCGGTGAGTACCCGAACCAGGGTGATGTACGGGCCGCGGGCCGCGTGCCGCCGAGGGCGGTGGCCAGTTGCGGGGCGCCGAAGACGTAGCGGTCCTGCGGAAGCGCGTACAGGAGTCCTTCGACGGTGTCCGGGGGCGGGGTGTCCACTCCCTGGTGTCGGATCGTGCCGAGGGCCGTGGCAACGAAGGCGTACTCCTCACCGAACCTGGCGCTCACCAGTGCCCCGGCGCTCCACCACTCCACCTGCCCCTCCCACATCCGCATCGTGCTCTTTGCCCGCTGAAGATGGGAGTTGTGGGCGTGGACGAGTGCCGGGCCCCGTTCGGCGAGGGCGATGAGGTTGTGGGCCATCATCAAGTCCCGCAGCGCGCACAGCCGGGTCATGCGAGCCGGCGAGGTGTCGGCCATCCAGTAGTGGTAGCGCAGCAGGCCGGTTACGGTACGCCCGTACAGGCGCGCCCGTTCCCGGTCGTCCTGCGAGCTCGCCGTGATCAGGTGCGGCGTCTGCGCGTCGAGCAGTGCCACCAGATCGTCGGCGAGCAGCCGTAGCTCCCTGGCCTCGGCCGACTGCCCCACTGACTGGGCCGGGTCCATCATCGCGGCGGGATTGGTCCACCCGTCGTCGGTGCCGAGCAGGCGGTCGAGTGTGTCCGCGGTGCAGGGGAGCAGGTCCGCGTCGACCCGGGCCGAGAGGTAGCCGTGGAGTGCGGTGAGGGCTTGCCGGGGACTCGCGGCGTGGGTGATCTCCAACGGGCCGTCGAAACCGGCGAAGCGGAGCCGATCGGACGCGGGCCGGTCGGCGTTGTAGGCGTGCATCCAGGCCACGAGCTCGCGGTTGCCCGCGAAGGCGCCCCAGCCGTGGCTGAGTCCGCGCTCCATGACCTCGTCGAGCGTGCCCGTGCCGGAGGTGACGTAGTCGTCCACGACCATGCTCATCAGGCAGTCGCTCTCGATCGCGATCGTCCGGTAGCCCTCCTGTTCGACGAGCTGCTCGAAGAGCTCGTTGCGCAGGTCGAGCAGAGTGTCCTCGCCGTGGGTGGGCTCGCCCAGGGCGAGCAGCCGGGGACGGGCCGGGAGCAGCCTCATGACGGCGGCAGCCTCGACGGCATGTGCGGCGTCCTTGATGTCAGTAGCCATGCCTTCAACGCTATCGTTGAACCTTCGGTTGAAACATTGCCGCGATATCGTCCGCCTCATGGGGCGAAACCTTCAAACCGGCGAACGGCTCAGGCCGATTGATCTGGCGCGCGGGCACGGTCTTTCCACGCAGGCGATCAGGAACTACGAGGAGGCCGGCATCCTTCCGGCCGCCGGTCGCACACCCCACGGCTACCGCACCTACACCTCGCTGCACGCGGCGGCCCTGCGCGCGTTCCTCGCCCTGGTGCCCGGCCACGGTCACCGGACGGCATTGTCGATCATGCGGGCGGTGAACGAGGACGCGGTCGAGGAGGCACTCCGCCTTGTCGACGAGAGCCACGCCCAGCTCCTCGACGACCGCCGGACCCTCCAGGCCGTGGAGAGCGCACTGCGTGACCTGGAGCCCACCGCGCCCTCCGAGCCATCCGTGGTGTCCGGGCCCGGCGGCACGTTCATCGGGCCATTGGCAGGGAAGCTCGGCATCCGGTCCGCGACGCTTCGCACATGGGAGCGCGCCGGGCTGGTGCGCCCGCGTCGCGACCCGCGGACCGGTTACCGCGTCTATGACGAGGCCGACGTACGGGACGCCCGGCTGGCCCACCAGCTCAGGCGGGGCGGCTACTTGCTGGAGCAGATCGCCCCGCTGATCGCCCAGGTGCGGGCGGCCGGCGGGCTTGAGCCGCTGGAGGCCGCACTGTGCGACTGGCACGGGCGGCTGTCCGCCCGCGGGCGGGCGATGCTGACCGGAGCCGCAGAGCTGGAGGCGTACCTACGCAAGCGCGGATGAGGATCACGCGGGGCGCGCAGCGGCTTCCCGAACGGCGGCGGGGGGCGGCGCGGGCGGCTCACTGGGCCGCGCCCTCCTCGTCGAGGTCCACGATGTCCTTGGCCGCGGGCTTCGCCGCGCCCACCGGCTTGTTGAACGCCGAGAAGGTGATCGTGCCCGGCTCCTCGCCGCCCTTCTGCTCCACCTTCAGTACATAGGGCTCGCCCTCTGTCGCGACGTACACCTTGTAGCTCGTGTCGCCGTCCTTCTCCGTCAGGGTCAGCACCTTCCGGCCGTTCACCGTTGTCTCCTCGCCCCGGCGCATCAGGTTGAAGCCTTCCTTGAACTGCCCCAGGAACGTCTTCAGTTCACAGAACTCCAGCTGCTCCTTGTCGTCCGGCGACGACGCGTCCGACTTCACCCAGCGCCCCTTGAGTATCTTCAGAACCGCTGCGGTCTCCTCGGCCGAGCCGCCCTCGTCCTGGCTGCGCAGGAATGCCTCGTCGAAGCGCATGTAGGCGTTGTCGCCGACCCTGATGAGCTCGGCCGTGCCGGTGCCGCCCGGGGAGAGCGTCCCCTTGCAGTCGCCCTTGGAATCGATGGACATGTACGCCTTCATGTTGCCGTCCGTCGTCCGGGCGGCGAAGTCGACCGTCAGCGAGGTGGCCGTCTTGGTCGCCTTGAAAGCCTTGTTGGCGATCTGCGGGCCGGACAGCCCGGGGAACGCGCCTTCCTTGGCCTTCGTGCTGGTGGCCGGCGCGCCCTTGGTGTCCCGGCCGGCGCCGTCCGAGGGACTACAGGCCGCGGCGGCGAGCGCGAGGGTGGCGCACAGGGTGGACAGAGCGATGCGCCCGAGGCGGCGGGGAGCGATGACAGACATGTGGGTTCTCCGGGGAGGAAGAGACGTTGGGGACAGGAGGGAGGGGGTGAGGGGCGCCCGCACCCCCCGAGAGTGCGTGACGGGCTCGTCGAGAGCTCCGTGTGGCGACAGGTCACATCAGATCAGAGCCTGTGAACCGAGTCAACCAGCATTCTGTGAACAGGTCGATGGCCCGGTGTGAAGTGGGTTCTTCCGTTCGCCCGGTAGAATCGGCGCCGCAGGAGCGGTGAGGACGAGGGGAGACGGCCGGGTGTCGGAGAACGCAAGCGAGCTGACCGCCGCCGGAATCGCACGGCTGGCCGGGGTCGGCCGAGCCGCCGTCAGCAACTGGCGGCGCAGGCACGCCGACTTCCCCAAGCCCGTCGGCGGCAGTGAGACCAGTCCGTCCTTCGCCCTCGCCGACGTCGAACGCTGGCTCCGCGACCAGGGCAAACTGGCCGAAGTCCCGCTGCGTGAAAGGGTATGGCAGCAGGTCGCCGACCATCCGGCGGGCGCGGTGGGCGCGCTGGTCCACGTGGGGTGCGCGCTGCTGCTCGTACAGGAGCGGCCGACGACGTGGCAGGAGCTGACCGCCGCCGCGGACGAGCGGATGGCCGAGCTGCTGCCGACGGCGCTGGAGCAGGTGCTGGCGGCGCGCTTCGGGGACGCCCGGGTGAGCCTGTTCCCCACCCTGCCGCAGGCCTCGCCCCAAGCCCCGCCGGGGCTCCGCGACTCACACGGCGGCGGGGCCGACCTGCGCCTCCTCCGCTCCACCGGCGAGCTCGCCGGTGAACTCGGGGCCCGTCAGGCGTTCGAGTTTCTGCTGGGCCGTCACCTCGACGCCAACCCGCGCCAGTACACCCTCACGCCGCCCGGGCCCGCCGCACTGATGGCGGCCCTCGCCGGACCGGCCGAAACCGTGCTCGACCCCGCATCCGGCACCGGCAGTCTGCTGCGTGCCGTCGACCGCCCGGCCGCGCTGTACGCGCAGGAGGCAGACCCCGGCCTGGCCGCGCTGACCGCGCTCCGGCTGGCCCTGCACACCGACGCCGATGTGCGGGCCGCGGCCGGCGACGCCCTGCGCGCCGACGCGTACCCCGAGCTCACCGCCGAAGCGGTGCTGTGCCATCCCCCTTTCAACGAGCGCAACTGGGGCCACGAGGAACTCGCCTACGACCCGCGCTGGGAGTACGGCTTCCCGGCCCGCACGGAGTCCGAACTGGCCTGGGTCCAGCATGCGCTGGCCCGGCTGCGCCCCGGCGGCACGGCCGTCCTGCTGATGCCGCCCGCGGCCGCGTCCCGCCGCTCGGGCCGCCGGATCCGCGCCGGGCTGCTGCGCCGCGGCGCCCTGCGTGCCGTCGTCGCGCTGCCCGCGGGTGCCGCGCCCCCGTACGGCATCCCGCTCCACCTGTGGGTGCTGCGCAAGCCCGTCGCGGGCCAGGCCCCCGCGCAGGAGCTGCTGTTCGTCGACACCGCCGAGCCGGCCGGGGCGGGCGGCGGCCGCGACAAGCTCGACTGGCAGGCCCTCCAGAGCGCGGTGCTTCGGGTTTGGGGGCCGTTCGACCGGCGCGGCACGGCCGAGGAGCAGCCCGGCGTCAGCCGCTCGATGCCGGTCATCGAACTCCTCGACGACGACGTGGATCTGGCCCCTGCCCGGCATCTGCCGCCCCCGGCCGCGGGCGGCGGCGCGGAAGAGCTGCTGCGTGTACGGGACCGGCTCACCGACACCCTCCGGCTGACGGGCGAGCTCACCCCGGCGCCCGCCGCGGCCACGGAGCCCGCGCCCTGGCCCGTCACCACCGTCGGCGAACTGGCCCGCGCGGGTGCGCTCGTCCTGAGCGCGGGGGGCTCCGGCACCGCTCCGGCGGGCCATGCCCCCGTGCCCGTGCTCACCGAACACGACGTCCTCGCCGGGACCGCGCCGTCCGGCACCCTCCCGGAGGGTCCCGACGAGGAGCCCGTACGCGTCGAGGAGGGCGATGTCGTCGTGCCCGTGCTCGGCGGCGGGACCGTCGTGCGCGTCGTCGACCGGGCCACGGCGGGCGCGGCCCTCGGCCGCAACCTCCAGCTGCTGCACCCCGATCCGGCCGCGCTCGACCCGTGGTTCCTCGCCGGCTTCCTGCGGGGCACCGCCAACAACCGACAGGCCAGCAGCTTCGCCTCCACCGCGACCCGGCTCGACGTCCGCCGTCTCCAGCTGCCCCGGCTGCGCCTCGCCGACCAGCAGCGCTACGGGGCACGCTTCCGCGCACTGGCCGCGTTCGAGGACGCGCTGCGCACGGCCGGCCGCCTCGGAGAGCAGCTCGTCCAGGGGCTGTACGACGGGTTGACGGACGGAACAGTGGGACCGGAGTGACACATCGGACAACGAGTCCTCACAACGGTCCGAACAACCCAGGACCCGATGTCCGTGTCGGTGTATACGCTCGTCCCCTACCCGCCTCGTCCCCAGGTCTTCAGGAGCAGCCATGTACGGCCACGGCGCCGCGCCGCCCTCCCGCGGTGAGGGCACGGTCATCGCCCTGCGCGTCCTGTTCGCCGTCTGCGGATTCGTGTCGTGCGGGCTGCTGTCCTTTCTGCCGCTGTTCCGGATCGCCTTTCTGAGCCGCCGGCGGTTCGACTGGACACTGGGCGCCCTGAGCATCCCGCTGGCTGTCACCGCGTTCGCCGTGGTCGGTGCGCTGCCGACGTCGGACCCCAGGGGCGATGTCGCCCTGCTCATCCTGCTCTGCCTCGGCATCGCCAGTTCCGTGTACTTCCTGGTCTTCGACCTGCGCCACCACCAGCGGCGGTGGCCGGACCCGTCGACACCCGGCCCGTACGTGCCGCCGGTTCCGCCGTCGGCGCAGCAGACCGTCCCGCAGCAGACCCCCCCGCCGCATCCGGCCTACGGCTACCAGCCCCCAGCGGCCCCGCAGCCGGCACCCACCCCTGTACCGAAGCCGAAGCCGAAGCCGCACCGCATCGACCAGGTCCGTGCCGAACTGGACGAGCTCAGCGACTACCTCCGTAAGGACCGCAAGGAGCCCGGTCGGTGAACGGACGTGTCATCGCGAGCCGTTACGAGCTCTTGATCGTCATCGGCCAGGGCGGCATGGGCCAGGTCTGGACGGCGTACGACCAACGTCTGGACCGCCGCGTCGCCGTCAAGCTGCTGCGCCCCGACAGGATGGCCGCCGCCACCGCCGCCGACGAGATGCGCCGGCGCTTCGTACGAGAGTGCCGTGTCACCGCCCAGGTCTCGCACCCGGGCCTGGTGACAGTCCATGACGCGGGCAGCGACGAGGACGACCTCTTTCTCGTCATGCAGTACGTCGAGGGCGCGGACCTCGCCGACCATCTCGCCGAGCACGAGCCCTACCCCTGGCCCTGGGCCGTCTCGGTCGCCGTGCAGCTGTGCGCCGTGCTCGCCGCCGTACACGCCGTGCCGATCGTCCACCGCGACCTCAAGCCGCGCAATGTGATGGTGAAGCCCGACGGCACCGTCACCGTGCTCGACCTCGGCGTCGCTTCCGTCATCGACATGGACACCACGCGCCTGACCCACACCGGTTCGCCCATCGGCAGCCCCGCCTATATGGCGCCCGAGCAGGCGATGGGCGGCGCGGTCGGCCCGTACACCGATCTGTATGCCCTCGGTGTGCTGCTCCACGAACTCCTCAGCGGGAACGTCCCGTTCGCGGGCTCCACCGCCCTGGGCGTACTGCACCGCCACCTCTACGAGCCGCCGCTCCCGGTCCGCCGGCTCCGCCCCGAGATACCCGAGCCGCTCGAAGCGCTGGTGCTGCGGCTGCTCGCCAAGGACCCGCAGCACAGGCCGGCCGGCGCGCACGACGTGTACGAGGCGCTGATGCCGCTGCTGCCCGGCCGGGGCACGCCCCAGGGCCCGCTCGATCCGACCCGCCCCTTTCTGCGCCCGCACGCCCCCTGGCCCGACCGCGTCGCGTCCCCGCCGCCGGCCGCACCACCGGTGCCGCCGGGGCCCCGGCCGGATGTCGCCGCCGCCGTCGACGAGGCCAAGCGGCTGCTCGGCGAGGGCAGCATCACCCGGGCCGTCGACATCCTCGGCGGGATACTCCCGGCAGCCGCCGCCGAGCACGGCGAGCACTCCCCGGTCGTCCGGATCCTGCGCAAGCAGTACGCCAGCACGCTGATGGACGACGGCCAGTACCGCCGTGCGCTGCCGGAGCTGCGCCGACTCGCGGACGACCGGGCCGCCGAGGCGGGCCCGGCCGATCCGCAGACGCTGCAGTTCCGCCACGAGGCGGCGCAGTGCCTGGAGCAGCTGGGCGATGCGGCAGCCGCCCTCACGGAGTACCGCGCCGTGCTGCCGTATTACGAGAACCACCAGTCGGGAGGCGCCAACGCGGCCCGCGCCTACGACGTGCGCCACCGCATCGGGAATCTCCTGCTCGCGGTGGGCGACCACACGGCGGCGCGGGTGCAGTTGCAGGCACTGCTCTACGACACGGAGCGTGCGTACGGCCCGTACCACGCCCTGCCGGTGGAACTGCGTCGTGCGCTCGACCGGCAGGGGCAGTTCCACCGGGGGTGATCCCGCGACGGTCGCCGGGAGGGCCGCCGGGCGGTCAGCTCGCGCGCAGATACGCCGAGGTGGACACCCGCCCCAGCAGCTTCAAACGCGACGTCCCGCTCGCCAGATGCTTGTCCAGCGCGTCCTGGACCCCGGGCCAGGCCTTGTCGCCGTAGTCGTCGAGCACCACGATCCCGCCCGGGGCCACGATCTGCTCGACCCATTCCAGATCGGCCCGCACCCCGTCCATCGAGTGATCGCCGTCCACCACGATCACCCCGTACTCCCGGTCGGAGACGGCGGCCCGCACATCCGGGTCGCCCGAGAAGCCCTGCTGGATCCGCGCGTCGATCACCGAACCGACGCCGCCGAGCGCCAGGTTGGCCCGGACGACGTCCTCGCGCACCGGCGTGCCGGTCGGATCCGCGCCCTGCGGGGCGGCGCCGGGCTGGAGCTGCGCGCCCGCGAGCGGATCGACGATCGTCAGATGCGGCTCGGCCCCGGACCGGTGCAGCATCCGCATCAGGCCCGCGGCGAACATGCCGTACAGGGTGCCGATTTCGAGGACATTGCCGTTGGGCGGGGAGAGCAGCGGCACCGTGGCGAGCTTTCCGCACACGTTGGAGGTGGACCCGGCCAGCCTGCCCACACCGAGTGACTCCAGGGCGATCACCGTGCGATAGGCGACGGTCACATTGCGGAGAGCGTGCCGGCTGCCGTCCGCCACGCCCTGGATCTGACGCGTGAGGGTGTAGATCTGGGCGGCGGTGGGCATCCGGTGGCCGCTTCGCCCCGTTCCGTCGACGAGCAGACCGAGTCCGTACTGCGGACTCTTCAGGGCGGCCACTTGTGCGGTGAGCGCGTTCACATCGGTCTGCAGAGCGTGCGTGGCACGTTTCACCTGCTGCTCGATGCGCCGGTCGATCAAGGTGAGCGCCGGGCTCAGGACGCGCTTCGCCAGCCGGTTGTCAAGGAGAGGGGGCATGCGGGGACGCTACGCCGCAACCCGACCGCGCGGGCCAAGGCCGGATGCTTTGCAGATGAAGTCCTGATGTCCGCGCGACGGCTGAACCATGAAGGAGTCGCGACGGAATGCCGCGTACCCCTTGAGGCGCCGGACGGGCCGGATCCGCCCGCCCGTCCGAGCGTGTACGTCGGGCCGGTGCTTTGCAGGTCACCGGCGCGTTTGCTGTGGTCGGGAGTTGCTCATGATGCCGATGCTGTCGGCGTCCGCAGTCGTCGGTGCCGGCTCATCAGGTCGCCGGGGGCGCCGCCGGATCCGGGGCAGCAGGGCCATCACGACCAGCGTCAGCAGCCCGGCGCCCCCGATCGCCGCCCCGGTCTTCAGGCCGGGCGGGCGGAAGGAACAGTCCACGGTCGTCGATGTGCCGTCCAGCTCCACGGCGACGAGCCCGAGGTAGGAGCCCGCCGGTTTGCCGTTGCAGCTCCAGCCCGCGATCCGGGGCGCGGCGAGAACCGCCGTCCCCTTGGTGCCGGGCGGCAGTTCGGCCCGTACACCGCTGTCCGTGACCTCGATCGACACCGCGCCGGTCGTCTTCAGCTTCTCGACGGCGGCGGTGAGCTTCGTCCGGTCCAGGCAGCCGAGGGATGACGGCCCGCGCCTACTACTGGCTGATCAACCGCCTCGTCGACGTGGAACTCGTCGACGGTGTGGGCGATTTCCGGCTGCTCTCGCGCCGTACCGTGGACGCGATCCTCGAACTCACCGAGTACAACCGCTTCTCCAAAGGCCTCTTCGCCTGGGTCGGATTCCGCACCACGACCTTCGAGTACGAGAATGCGGTACGCGAGCAGGGCCGCTCCAAGTGGAGTTTCGGGAAACTGCTCAACTACGGACTCGACGGACTGCTCTCCTTCAACAACAAGCCGCTGCGGGCCGCCGTCTATCTGGGCCTTCTCCTGGTCACGATTGCCATGGCGTATGCGGCCTGGATTGTCGGTGTCGCCCTGGTGAACGGCGTGGACACCCCCGGGTATGTCACCCTTCTGGTGGCGGTCACCGCACTCGCCGGCGTGCAGATGCTGATGCTGGGGGTGGTCGGCGAGTACGTCGGCCGTATCTACTACGAGGTGAAGCGGCGACCGCACTTCCTGGTGAAGGCCACCAACGCCGGCCTTCCGCAGCGGCGGGAAGGAGAGCGGCGTACACGCACGGGGGAGCTCGTAAGACGATGACAGTCCAGGTCCAGATGGTCAGATTCGCCCTGGTGGGAGCGGTGAACACCGGGACGTACTTCGGTCTTTATCTGGCCCTGCTGACCTGGCTGCCGTATGTCGCGGCGCATGTCGTCGCCTTTCTGCTCAGCATGGTCGGATCCTTCTTCCTGACCTCGTACTTCACGTACAAGACCCGGCCGACCTGGCGTAAGTTCCTCCTCTTCCCGCTCACCAACGCCGCGAACTTCGTGGTCACGACCTGCGGCGTCTATCTGCTGGTGGACGTGCTGAACCTCAGCAGTCGCTACTCGCCGCTGATCGCGCAGGCGTCGGCGATCCCCATCACGTTCGTGGTCTCCCGGATGATCATGCTGCGGCCGGATCCGGCTCCGGATCCGGCTCCGGCTCACAAGGAGCCGGAGCCGGTCGCTCAGGTATGAGTGCGGCTACTTCGCCCGCGCATCCGCAACTGCGGGGGAATCGTTCGGCGAATCAGTGGCCCAGACCCCTGGGACTGCCTACCATCGATCACCGCAGGGTCTTGTGCACCGAAGCACAATCACGCCGGGAGGCTCCTTTGCACCGCCGCCGTCGCACCGCGCTCACCGTCTCCGCCGCGCTTCTGATCGCCGCGCCCCTCCTCGCCGCCTGCGGCAATGACGCTCACCCGGGGGCCGCCGCCGTCGTCGGTGGGGAGCGGATCGAGGTGGCGACCGTTCAGGAGAAGGTGAAGGACGTCCGCGCCGCCCAGCAGCGCTCGCCCCAGTCCGCGCAGCTCATCAAGGACAGCGGTCAGCTCAGCCGGGCCAAGCTCTACGACCTCATCGTCGACCAGGTCGTCCAGCGCGCCGCAGACGACGCCGGGGTCAAGGTCAGCCGCAAGGAGATCCAGGACGGGCGGGCCCAGCTGGTGATGCAGTCCGGGGGCGAGGAGCAGCTCGCCGCCATGTATCTCCAGCAGCGCGGTGTCGCTCCCGACCAGCTCGACGATGTCGTACGCCGCGACATCCTGGTCAGCAAGCTGGCCACCGCCCTCGGCGCGACCAACACCCCCGAGGGCCAGCAGAAGCTGAACCAGGCATTCACGGCCGCCGCCAAGTCGCTGCACATCGATGTGAACCCCCGCTTCGGCGCCTGGGACAACCAGAAGCTGGAGCTCGGCACCTACAAGGCCCCCTGGATCACCCAGGTCACCAAGGAGCCGGAGACCGTGGCGACCGGCGCCTAGCCGGAGAGGTAGGTTCGACGGGTGACCACAGAAGCACCCGTCGCTCCCGGCCGTATCGTCCTTCTCACAGCGAGCCACCGCGTCGCGCCCGGGCTGCTGTCCTGGCCCGCGTGGCAGACGCTGCACGCCGCTGACCAGGTGCTGTGCTCTGATGATGGACATCCGCAGCTGCCGTATCTGCGCGAGGCGGGCATCGGGGTCGAGATCGCCGCGCCCAGCGCGCAGGAGCTGGTGGAGGCCTGCGCCGGGGCCCGCACGGTCGTGGTGCTGCCCTCCGGCGAGGGCGACCAGGCCCTGACCGACGGCCTTGCCCGGCTCGCCGGTTCGGGCCGGGTGCAGATGCCGGATCTGGAGCTGCTCCCCGGCTCGTACGATCTGCCCGGCGCCCGCCTGCTCGATCTCGTCCAGGTCATGGACCGGATCCGGCTCGAATGCCCGTGGTCCTCGCGGCAGACCCACAAGGGCCTGGCCAAGTACGGCATCGAGGAGGCGTACGAACTCGTCGAGGCGATCGAGGACGGCGACCGCGACGAGCTGCGCGAGGAGCTCGGTGACGTACTGCTCCAGGTGGTTTTCCACGCGCGTATCGCGCAGGAAGGCCGTGAGGAGGACGGCGCCGAGCCGTTCTCCATCGACGATGTCGCCGCGACGATCGTCGAGAAGCTGATCCACCGCCACCCGCATGTCTTCGGCGACGAGAGTGCCGAGACTCCGGAGGAGGTCAAGGCGCACTGGCTGCGCACGAAGGCGATAGAGAAGCAGCGCGACTCCGTCACGGACGGCGTTCCGCTGGGTCAGCCCGGGCTCGCGCTGGCGGCGAAGCTCGCGAGCCGGGTCCGCACCGCCGGACTGGACGTGCGGCTGCCCGCGGGCGACGGCATCGGGTACGAACTGCTCGCCCTCGCCATCCGCGCGGAGGCCGAGGGCGCCGACCCGGAGGCCGCGCTTCGCGCCGCCGCCCGCGCCTACCGGGACGCGATCCGTGCTGTCGAGGGCCAGGTGTGAGCACCCGGCCCGAACTCTTCACCTGGGAGTTCGCCACCGATCCGTATCCCGCCTACGCCTGGCTGCGCGAGCACGCGCCCGTGCACCGCACCCGGCTCCCCAGTGGCGTCGAGGCATGGCTGGTGACGCGGTACGCCGATGCACGTCAGGCCCTGGCCGACCAGCGGTTGTCGAAGAATCCCGCGCATCACGACGAGCCCGCGCACGCCAAGGGCAAGACGGGCATTCCGGGCGAACGCAAGGCAGAGCTGATGACGCATCTGTTGAACATCGACCCGCCGGACCACACCCGGCTGCGGCGGCTGGTGTCGAAGGCCTTCACTCCGCGGGTCGTCGCCGAATTCGCCCCGCGGGTACAGGAGTTGACCGACCGGCTCATCGACGGCTTCGTGGAGAAGGGGGAGGCGGACCTGATCCACGAGTTCGCGTTCCCGCTGCCCATTTATGCCATCTGCGACATGCTCGGCGTCCCGCGCGAGGACCAGGACGACTTCCGCGACTGGGCGGGCATGATGATCCGTCACGGCGGCGGGCCACGCGGCGGAGTCGCCCGCTCGGTGAAGAAGATGCGGAGCTATCTCGCCGAACTCATCCACCGTAAAAGGGAAGAACCCGGCGAGGACCTGATCTCCGGGCTGATCCGCGCCAGCGACCACGGCGAGCACCTCACCGAGAACGAGGCCGCGGCGATGGCCTTCATCCTGCTCTTCGCGGGCTTCGAGACGACGGTCAATCTCATCGGCAACGGCGTGTACGCGCTGCTGCGCAACCCGGAACAGCGCCGGCGTCTGCAGCACTCGCTGGCTGCGGGGGAAACCGCGCTCCTGGAGACCGGAGTGGAAGAACTGCTGCGCTACGACGGCCCCGTGGAGCTCGCGACCTGGCGGTTCGCCACCGAGTCGCTGACCATCGGCGGGCAGCGGATCGCGGCGGGCGATCCCGTACTCGTCGTACTCGCGGCCGCCGACCGGGACCCGGAGCGCTTCGACGCTCCGGACACCCTCGATCTCTCCCGGCGTGACAACCAGCATCTCGGGTACGGGCACGGCATCCACTACTGCCTGGGCGCTCCGCTCGCCCGGCTGGAGGGGCAGACCGCGCTCGCGACGCTGCTCAGGAGAATGCCGGACTTGCGCCTTGCGGGCGATCCAGCCGATTTGCGATGGCGCGGAGGGCTGATTATGCGTGGATTGCGCACTCTGCCCGTTGAGTTCACCCCTCGGCAGATCTGACAGCCCGTCAAGACTGTGACTTTCACGTGATCTCCGCTGCATCGACTTGTGATGTGCGCTCGATTGCGGTTACTTTCACTGCCGTCTCAGCAGTCACGCGAAAGGCAACCGCATGCTCTCCGGCCATGGCCGACACCGCCGACCCCGCCAGGCTCCGGCCATCGTTCTCGCGGCAGGGGTGACGGGTTCGGCCATCGCGATCCCCCTGCTCGGAGCCGGTTCCGCCTCCGCCGCCGATTCCTCCACGTGGGACCGCGTCGCCGAGTGCGAGAGCGGGGGCATGTGGAGCGCCGATCTCGACAACGGGTACTACGGCGGACTCCAGATGTCCGAGGAGACCTGGCAGGCCTTCGGTGGCGCGGCGTACGCGCCCACGGCCGACCTCGCCAGCCGCTCGCAGCAGATCGCGGTCGCCGAGAAGGTGCTCGACGCACAGGGCCCCGCCGCGTGGTCCAGCTGTGCGGCGATCGCGGGGCTGCAGGACGACGGCACGGCGACCGGCGTCGACCCCGGCACCGCACCCTCGCCGGCGATCAAGGCCCCGGCGCCGACTGCGCCCGAGGAGTCGACCGGCCCGTCCGCCGAGCCTTCCGCCGAGCCGTCGGCCAAGCCGACCTCTGATGTGACCAAGTCGGCGACGCCGGCTCCCGAAGCGCCACAGGGCGATGGCAGGCACCGCGGCGAGGCGGCCCCCGAGGAGACCGAGCCGGGCAGTGCGGACAGTGAGCGCGAAACGGGGCGTCATGCCTCGCGAGGTGACGGTTCGGCGCATGAGGGGACAGAAGGGGCAGACGAGTCGGACAAGGCCGACAGTGCGGACGCGGCTCCGGGTGAGTACACCGTCGTCCCGGGTGACAGCCTCTCCGCGATCGTCGACAAGGAGAAGCTCTCCGGCGGCTGGACCGCGCTCTACGAGAAGAACCGCGAGACCGTCGGCGACAACCCCGACCTCATCCGTCCTGGCCAGAGCCTCGATCTGGACCTGGGGCAGGGGTAGTTCGCACCTCTATGTCCGAGTCTGCGCAAGTGAGACAAGGGTCTCTTTGTCCCAACTGACGCATCTGACCCGGCGGAATCACCCATTCCGCCCGTCACCTGCGGAAACGTAAATGTCCCACTTGGCAGAATGGGCGATTTCTCCCCGATGTTCGTCTTTGAACATCGGGGAGTCGTGTGTTTACGGTCGGAACCGCTCGCCACCGCGGGCACCACTGACCGTCACGCCGAATCCTGCCGTCGGTCGGGGGGAGTAGTCGTCGCGCAGAGCGCCGAAGGCAGGAGCGGGGGACCCAAGGTAAGTGCCGGGCCCGGCTGTTGAGAGATCGACGGCTGAGACCGGCTTGGGGTGAAGTCGCATGCAAGGACGTGCGACCGGGCAACTCACTTGGCCCGAACCCGACAGCTCACCTCGTAGGCGTCGGTGAGGAGAAGCTCCATGCTGCTTTCCGGCAAAACCAAGCACCGCCGCCCGACCGCTTTCAACCGCGCTACCCGTATCGCCACGTTCGCCGGCGTCGCCGGTGCCGCTGTCGCCCTCCCGCTGATGGGTGCCACCTCGTCCTCCGCCGCGACCGCGTCCGAGTGGGACGCCGTCGCCCAGTGCGAGTCCGGCGGCAACTGGTCCATCAACACGGGCAACGGTTTCTACGGTGGCCTGCAGTTCACCAACTCCACCTGGGCCGCCTACGGCGGCACCGCCTACGCCTCCCGCGCCGACCTGGCCTCCAAGGCCCAGCAGATAACCGTGGCCGAGAAGGTCCTCGCGGGCCAGGGCAAGGGTGCCTGGCCGAACTGTGGCGTGAACCTGTCCAACGCCCCGTACGACGGCGGCTCCGCCGCCGTGCAGCCGGCGAAGCCCGCCGCGAAGCCGGCCCAGAAGCGCGCCGAGGCCCCCACCACCCGCTCCGCGCGTCCCGCAGCCCCGAAGAAGGCTGTGAAGAAGGGCGACGGCGAGTACAAGGTCAAGGCCGGTGACACCCTCGGCAAGATCGCGAAGGCCGAGAAGGTCAAGGGCGGCTGGAAGAAGCTGTTCGACCTGAACAAGAACATCATCAGCGACGCCGATGTCATCTTCCCGGGCCAGCTGCTCCACCTGAGCTGACCCGGGCAGGGCGGAGCCCCAGGATTCGGTGGGCCCGGCGGACCACCGAAACCTGCGGAGCCCCGTCCCCCACAGCCACCCCGGTCCGGCGCGCATTCCCCCCTGCGCGCCGGAGCGGGGTTCTTTCTGTGCCCCGCACGCCGCTACCGCTGTTACTTCCGGGTAGTTCACGCGCTGTTTGTCCTGCGTCGAGTCTCTTCATGCCGTTTTTCGTCCCAGCGGGCGGGCAGCGGCCGACCGATGCCGCCGCGCCGGTTAGGCTCTTGCCGCAAGGCCAAAGAGACCCTGCACTTTCAGCGTCACATCCCAGAAGGAGATGCTCGTGCCGTCCATCGACGTCGTCGTAGCCCGGGAAATCCTGGACTCCCGAGGCAACCCCACGGTCGAGGTCGAGGTTGGCCTCGACGACGGCAGCACGGGCCGTGCTGCTGTTCCGTCCGGCGCCTCCACCGGTGCGTTCGAGGCTCTTGAGCTCCGCGACGGTGACCAGAACCGCTACCAGGGCAAGGGCGTCGAGAAGGCCGTCCTCGCCGTCATCGAGCAGATCGGCCCGGAGCTCGTCGGCTACGACGCCACCGAGCAGCGCCTGATCGACCAGGCGATGTTCGACCTGGACGCCACCCCGGACAAGTCGTCGCTCGGCGCCAACGCCATCCTCGGTGTCTCGCTCGCCGTGGCTCACGCCGCTTCCGAGGCCTCCGACCTGCCGCTCTTCCGTTACCTCGGCGGCCCGAACGCGCACCTGCTGCCCGTTCCGATGATGAACATCCTGAACGGCGGCTCGCACGCCGACTCCAACGTGGACATCCAGGAGTTCATGATCGCCCCGATCGGCGCGGAGTCCTTCTCCGAGGCCCTGCGCTGGGGCGCCGAGGTCTACCACACGCTGAAGAAGGTCCTGAAGACCAAGGGCCTGTCCACCGGCCTCGGCGACGAGGGCGGCTTCGCGCCGAACCTGGAGTCGAACCGCGCCGCGCTGGACCTGATCCTCGAGGCCATCAAGGAAGCCGGTTACGTCCCCGGCAAGGACATCGCGCTCGCGCTCGACGTCGCCGCCTCCGAGTTCTACAAGGACGGCACGTACCAGTTCGAGGGCAAGTCCCGCTCGGCCGCCGAGATGACCGAGTACTACGCGGAGCTCGTCGCCTCCTACCCGCTGGTCTCCATCGAGGACCCGCTGTTCGAGGACGACTGGGCCGGCTGGAAGGTCCTCACCGACAAGCTGGGCACCAAGGTCCAGATCGTCGGCGACGACCTCTTCGTCACCAACCCGGAGCGCCTGGCCCGCGGCATCGAGGACGGCGCGGCCAACGCCCTGCTGGTCAAGGTCAACCAGATCGGTTCGCTGACCGAGACCCTGGACGCCGTGGAGCTCGCCCAGCGCAGCGGCTTCAAGTGCATGATGTCCCACCGCTCCGGCGAGACCGAGGACGTCACCATCGCCGACCTGGCCGTCGCCACCAACTGCGGCCAGATCAAGACCGGCGCCCCGGCCCGTTCCGAGCGCGTCGCCAAGTACAACCAGCTGCTGCGCATCGAGGAGATCCTCGACGACGCGGCGGTGTACGCGGGCCGCTCGGCGTTCCCGCGCTTCAAGGGCTGACCAGCCCGTCGTCCGTACGTCCCCGGCCGCGGTCCCGTACCGTGTCCGGGGACGTACGTACGTAATGGGGAGGCGGGACATGGCCGGGAAGGACCGCGATCGGTTCTCCACCGCGACCAGGATTCGGCTGCTCGGCGAGCAGACCGCCGCACGCGTCTACCGCTCCCAGAGCCGCCGGCAGGCCCGCCGCTCCCGGCTGACCGGACGCGCGGCCTTTCTGGCGCTGGTGGTCTGCTCGCTGGTCGTCGCGCTCGCCTATCCGATGCGGCAGTACGTGTCGCAGCGCGCGGACATCTCCGAGGAGCAGCGCCGGCTGGCGGACGCCCGCGAGCAGGTGGAACGGCTGCGGGACGAGAAGGCACGCCTCCAGGACGACCAGTACGTCAAGCGCCTGGCCCGCGAGCACCTGCATCTCGTGCTTCCCGGCGAGACCGGCTACACCATGATCGACCCCGAGGCGGCGGAGCAGCGCCGTACGGAGGAGGGGGCGGCCGACCGCCCCTGGTACTCCAATGTCTGGGACGGCGTCGACAGCGCCGACCGCCGCAAGTAGAACCGCCGCAAGTAGAACCGTAGAACTGTTAGAGCCAAGGCAGGCATGGAAACCCCTCCTCCCACCACCGCACCCACCGAGCCGACCGACGCAGACATCGCCGCGTTCAAGGAGCAGCTCGGCCGGCCGCCGCGCGGGCTGCGCGCGATCGCGCACCGCTGCCCCTGCGGACAGCCGGACGTCGTCGAGACCGCGCCCCGGCTCCCCGACGGCACCCCCTTCCCGACGCTGTACTACCTCACCTGCCCGCGAGCCGCTTCGGCGATCGGCACGCTGGAGGCCAACGGCGTGATGAAGGAGATGACCGAGCGCCTGGCGACCGATCCGGAGCTGGCGGCCGCGTACCGGGCGGCGCACGAGGACTACATCGCGCGCCGTGACGCGATCGAGGAGCTGAAGGGCTTCCCGAGCGCCGGCGGGATGCCGGACCGGGTGAAGTGCCTGCACGTGCTGGTCGGCCACTCGCTCGCGGCCGGGCCGGGCGTCAATCCGCTCGGCGACGAGGCGATCGCGATGCTGCCCGAGTGGTGGCGCAAGGGTCCTTGCGTCACCCCTTGTGAAGAGGGGGACAAGCAAGAGGGGGACAAGCAGTGACCCGGGTCGCGGCCATCGACTGCGGTACCAACTCCATCCGCCTGCTCGTCGCCGACCTCGACCCCGGGACCGGCGAACTCGTCGACCTGGACCGGCGGATGATCATCGTCCGGCTCGGGCAGGGAGTCGACAGGACCGGCCGGCTCGCGCCGGATGCGCTGCAGCGCACCTTCGCCGCGTGCCGCGAGTACGCCACGCTGATCAAGGAGTACGGCGCCGAGAAGATCCGCTTCGTGGCCACGTCCGCATCGCGGGACGCCGAGAACCGTGACGACTTCGTACGTGGGGTGCTCGACATCCTGGGTGTGGAGCCCGAGGTGATCACCGGCGACCAGGAGGCGGAGTTCTCCTTCACCGGCGCCACCGGCGGCCTTCCCGGCCATGAGGAGCGGCTGGTCGTGGACATCGGCGGCGGCTCGACGGAGTTCGTCGTCGGCGCCCGCCATGTGCGCGCGGCGCGCTCGGTCGACATCGGCTGCGTACGGCTGACCGAGCGGCACGCGCTGAGCGACCCGGCAACGCCGGAAGAGATCGCCGCCGTCCGCGCCGACATCGAGGCGGCGCTCGACCTGGCGGAAGAGACCGTCCCGCTGCGCGAGGCCCGTTCGCTGGTCGGTCTCGCCGGTTCCGTCACCACGGTGGCGGGGATCGCGCTGGGCCTGGAGGCGTACGAGTCGGAGGCGATCCACCACTCGGTGATCTCCTACGAGCGGGTCCGCGACATCACTTCGTCGCTGCTGGAGTCCACCCACGACGAGCGCATGGCGATCCCCGTGATGCACCCCGGGCGGGTGGACGTCATCGGTGCCGGAGCGCTCGTCCTGCTCACGATCATGGAGCGGATCGGGGCGCGGGAAGTGGTCGTCAGCGAGCACGACATCCTGGACGGGATCGCCTGGTCGCTCGTCGGCCAAGGAACTTCGTGAAGTTCTTCACAAGGAAAAGTCCCCTGATGAGCGCTGTGGGGGGGTCGAAAGGCCCCTCCGCTCCGTCCGACGGGCGCGGGGCCGTGGATTCCCGGTGCGGCAGGGCGCATTGCCGGGATGTGAGCCGGGGGTCGTGGTCCACCCGGAAATGGCCGCCCAGGGCCAGCTCACGAGGGGTGAACGACGTTCGCCCCTGCAGCGTGGTTCCACCGCCGTGACATGACGTCGATCACGTGGGCCGCGCAGTGTAGCAGAGGTGGGTCCACACCTTGTGAAGGGGCTCACGAGCCACCCCTCCAAGGGGGGTGGATACTCGATGGCATGAGCACCACGGAGCGTCCCAGGATCCTCGTTGTAGGCGGTGGGTACGTAGGCCTGTACGCAGCTCGACGCATTCTGAAGAAGATGCGCTACGGCGAGGCGACCGTCACGGTCGTCGACCCGCGCTCGTACATGACGTACCAGCCGTTCCTCCCCGAAGCTGCCGCCGGCAGCATCTCGCCTCGGCATGTCGTCGTCCCGCTGCGACGCGTGCTGCCCAAGGCTGAGGTGCTCACCGGCCGAGTCACCACCATCGATCAGGACCGCAAGGTCGCGACGATCTCGCCGCTGGTCGGCGAGGCGTACGAGCTGCCCTTCGACTATCTGGTCGTCGCGCTCGGCGCGGTCTCCCGCACCTTCCCGATCCCCGGCCTCGCCGAGCAGGGCATCGGCATGAAGGGCATCGAGGAGGCCATCGGGCTGCGCAACCACGTACTCGAGCAGCTCGACAAGGCTGACTCGACGACGGACGAGGACGTCCGCCGCAAGGCGCTGACCTTCGTCTTCGTGGGTGGCGGCTTCGCCGGTGCGGAGACCATCGGCGAGGTGGAGGACCTGGCGCGCGACGCGGCCAAGTACTACACCAGCGTCAAGCGCGAGGACATGCGCTTCATCCTGGTCGACGCGGCCGACAAGATCCTTCCCGAGGTGGGCCCGAAGCTGGGCCAGTACGGCAAGGAGCACCTCGAGGGCCGCGGCATCGAGATCTACCTGTCGACCTCGATGGACTCCTGCGTGGACGGTCACGTGGTGCTGAAGAACGGCCTGGAGGCCGACTCCAACACCATCGTCTGGACGGCCGGCGTCAAGCCGAACCCGGCGCTGGCCCGCTACGGCCTGCCGCTCGGCCCGCGCGGCCACGTCGACACGCAGACCACGCTGCAGGTCCAGGGCACCGACTACATCTGGGCCGCGGGCGACAACGCGCAGGTCCCGGACGTCGCGGCGCGCAAGGCCGGCGTCGAGAACGCCTGGTGCCCGCCGAACGCGCAGCACGCGCTGCGGCAGGCGAAGCTCCTCGGCGACAACGTCATCTCCGGCATGCGGGGCTTCCCGCAGAAGGAGTACAGCCACGCCAACAAGGGTGCGGTGGCCGGGCTCGGCCTGCACAAGGGCGTCGCGATGATCGTCATGGGCAAGATGAAGATCAAGCTCAAGGGCCGTCTCGCGTGGTACATGCACCGCAGCTACCACGGTCTGGCGATGCCGACGTGGAACCGTAAGATCCGGGTCTTCGCGGACTGGACGCTGGCGATGTTCCTCAAGCGCGAGGTGGTCTCGCTCGGCGCGATGGAGACGCCGCGCGAGGAGTTCTACGAGGCGGCCAAGCCGGCGCCGACGGCGTCCGTGCCGGCCCCGGAGAAGGCGAAGGCCTCCTAACCTCCGGCGCTTCTTCAGCGAGGGGCCGCCCGCCATCCGTGGTGCGGGCGGCCCCTTCGCTGTGCCCGGGGACCTTGCCCCACCCGCCCGCCCTTGATTGGCGGGGGGGGTACGTGGTCCCACCGCGCCCCGGCGGGGGCGGCGGCTTCGCGCCGCGGTGGCTGTGGCGTGCCGTGGTGGTGGGCGTTTCGGTGCTTCGCGCGGGCGCGGTGCCTGGCAGCGCGGCGGGCGCGGTGGATGCGGGTGTTGCGTACCCCTGCGCCCCGGCGAGGGCGGCGGCCTCGTGCCGCGGGGCGGCGGTGGTTCGCTCGGTTCGCTCGCGGGGGATGTGGGGGGCACCCTGGGCACCCCCGGGGCACGGCACGGGCTGCGGGGCAGCTGTCGTTCGCTCTTGCTGTCCCGCCCGCCCTGGAGTTGCGGGATGCGGGCACCCGCCCGCGCGGGAGCCTGGCCCGCGGCTGGCGCTGTCCCGCCCGCCCTGGAGTTGCAGGGATGCGGGGCACCCGCCCCCCGCGCGTGCGGCTCCCGCGCCGCGGGTATTTTCCCGCCCGCGCCCGACTTGGTACCGCGTACCCCGGCGCCTGCGCTGGGTGGCCCCGGCTCGCTCCCGTGCGCGGGACCACCCCCATGCCCCCGGCAACGCGCCTGGCGCGCGACAGCGGGGGTAGGTGTGGGGTGCAGATAAATTGCTTGGGCATTGCGCGTGCCCGGGAAGCACGCAGGGTGGTCGACTTGTTCTCAGGAGTGCACAGCGTCGCCAGGTCCGCGGCGCGCGGTGCCGAGCATTTCTGGGATCCATCGTCACGGAGGTGTGCGCCATGGGCGACGCCGCGATGCGGCTGACCACTCTTGCCGAGGAATTGCTGGGGGCCCCGCTCCCGGTTCGTGTCCGGGCCTGGGACGGCAGCGAGGCCGGGCCTCCCCGCGCTCCCGTACTCGTCGTCCGGCACCGCCGTGCCCTGCGCCGGCTGCTGTGGCGGCCCGGTGAACTCGGGCTCGCGCGGGCCTGGGTGGCCGGGGAGATCGACGTCGAAGGCGATCTGTACGCCGCGCTTGATCTGCTGTCCGGGATCATCTGGGAGCGCGGCGACGACAGACCCGCATCCGGCCACTTCCTGCTCGACCCCCGTCTGCGCGCCGCCGCCCGCGGCCTGCTGAAGATCGGAGGAGTACTGCCGCCCCCGCCCCCGCCCGCCGAGGAGGTCCACCGCCGCGCCGGGCCGTTGCACACCAAGCGTCGCGACAGGAGGGCCATCAGCCACCACTACGACGTCGGCAACGCTTTCTACGAACTCGTCCTCGGGCCGTCCATGGTCTACTCCTGCGCGTACTGGCAGGACGGAGGCACTCTCGAGGACGCCCAGCGCGACAAGCTCGACCTCGTCTGCCGCAAGCTCGCACTCACCAAGGGCGACCGGCTGCTCGACGTCGGCTGCGGCTGGGGCTCCATGGCCGTGCACGCCGCCCGCGAGTACGGCGTCCAGGTCACCGGCATCACCCTCTCCCGCGAGCAGGCCGCCTACGCCCGTAAGCGCATCGCCGAGGAAGGACTGACCGACCGGATCGAGATCCGCGTCCAGGACTACCGGGACGTCAAGGACGGTCCGTACGACGCCATTTCCTCGATCGGGATGGCCGAACACGTCGGCCAGGTCCGCTACCACCAGTACGCCGAACAGCTCTTCTCCCTGCTGGAGCCCGGCGGCCGGCTCCTCAACCACCAGATCGCCCGCCCCCCGGAGGAGAACGAATCCGCCTACCACGTGGACGAGTTCATCGACCGCTACGTCTTTCCCGACGGCGAGCTCGCGCCCCTCGGCCGTACCGTCACCAGCATTGAGGCGGCAGGCTTCGAGGTGCGCGACGTCGAGTCGATCCGCGAGCACTACGCCCTCACCCTGCGCCGCTGGGTCGCCAACCTCGAAGCCGGCTGGCACCGGGCCGTTCGCCACAGCTCCCCCGGACGCGCCCGCGTCTGGCGGCTCTACATGGCCGCCTGCGCGATCTCCTTCGAGCGCAACAAGATCGGCGTCAACCAGATCCTCGCCGTGAAGACGCCCCCGAGCGGTGCCTCCGGTCTGCCGCTGCGCACCCGCACCTGGAACTGAGGAAAGGCAAGAGGCCCCGCGACCGGCACGGTCGCGGGGCCTCGACATCAGTACTGCTACTCCGTCTTGATCGCCGTCAGCATGTTCAGCTTCGCGGCGCTGCGCGCCGGCCACAGCGCTGCCAGCACGCCGACCACCCCGGCCAGCAGCAGGAAGATCCCGATCCGGTCCCACGGCACGACCAGCGCGTAGTCGGGTATGTCCGACTTGAGCGTCTCGCCCAGCGCCCAGGCCAGGAAGGACCCGAGCCCGATGCCGATCACCGCGCCGAACAGCGAGATCACCACCGCCTCCAGGCGGATCATGCGCTTGACCTTGCGGCGTTCGAGGCCGATCGCCCGCAGCATGCCGATCTCCTGCTGACGCTCGAAGACGGACATCGCGAGCGTGTTGATGACGCCGAGCACCGCGATGATCAGGGCCATCGCCAGCAGTCCGTACATGATGTTCAGCATCGTGTTGATCATGCCGCCGAACATGTTCCGGATGTCCTGGCGGTCCATGATGCTCATCGCCGGGTTGTCGCCCAGCGCGTCCACCAGCGCCTTCTCGTTCGCCTCGCTCGCGCCGCCGTCCATCTTCACCCAGACCTCGGGGATGTACGGCTTCGGCTCGTAGGCAGCGACCAGGGACGTCGACACCATGACGGGCTCGAGGAAATCGTTGTCCTCGTAGAGCGCGCCGACCGTCAGGGTCTTGGTCTCCGTCTTGCCGCCGTCGATGGCGAACTTCACCGGTAGTTTGTCGCCGGCCTTCCAGCCCTTCGACGTGGCGGTTTTCTCGTCGACCGCGATCTCGCCCTTGCCGAGGGTTGCCATGGAGCCCGAGACCGTCTTCATGTTGAAGACCTTCTCCACGTCCCCGGGCGTGACCGCGGAGGCGCTCTGGTATTCGCCCTTGATCTCCAGCGAGGTGTTCTGGGTCGGTGAGATCGCGCTGACGCCGTTCGCCTTCTCCAGCGCGGTCAGCGCCGACTTGTCGAGTCCGCGGCCGCCGCCCGCCATGGTGACCAGGTAGTCCGCGCGGATGTTGTCCGTGGTCGTCCTGTCGATCGCCTGGCCCAGTGTGACGCCGATGACCGTGAGACCGGTGACCAGGGTGAGGCCGATCGACAGCGCCGATGCGGTGGCTCCGGTACGGCGGGGGTTGCGGACCGCGTTCTGCCCGGCCAGCTTGCCCGAGACCCCGAAGACCCGGTGCAGCAGCGGGCGCACCAGCGCGATGACCGGACGGGACAGCAGCGGGATCACCACGATGATGCCGATCAGCGCCAGGAACGCGCCGCCGCCGATCATCATCCGGCCGTCGTCCTTGCCCGTCGCCGCACCGGCGAAGATCGCCGCGGTGCCGGCGAGCATGATGACGCTGCCGATGCTGTTGCGCACGACCAGGGACTTGGTGGTCGCGGGCAGGTGGGCGCTGCCCATCGCCGCCACCGGCGGGATCTTCGCGGCCCGGCGGGCCGGCAGCCACGCGGCGAGCACGGTGACGAAGACGCCGACCGTGAGCGCGGCTATGACCGCGGTGGGGGAGATGACCAGCGGGCCGGCCGGCACCTTCGCGCCGAAGGAGGTCATCGCCGAGCGCAGCCCGGTGGCGAGCCCGATCCCGAGGACGAAGCCGATCGCGGAGGCGAGGGCCCCGACGACGACCGCCTCAAGCATCACGGAACGCTTGACCTGCCGGCGCGACGCACCGACGGCGCGCATCAGCGCCAGCTCCCTGGTGCGCTGGGCGACCAGCATGGTGAAGGTGTTGGCGATCAGGAAGATGCCGACGAAGAGGGCGATGGCCGCGAAGGCGAGCAGCATCGTGTTGAGGTTGGACAGGCCCTGCTCGATCTGCCTGGCCTGATCGGCGGCGAGCTTCTCGCCGGTCTGCGCCTCGGCGTCCTTGGGCAGCAGCGGCTTGACCGCGTCCAGGATCTTCGTGTCGGAGGCGCCGGCCGCCGCGGCGATCGTGACGTCCTTGAAGTGGCCGGGCTTCAGATAGAGCTTCTGCGCGACGGCGGTGTCGAACAGGACGAGGCTGCCGCCCGCGTTGACGGCGCCGTCCTCGGTGGTGAAGACACCGGAGAGGGTGTAGTCCTTCGCCGGGCCGTTGGTCGCCACCCGCACGGTGTCCCCGACCCGGTACTTGCCCTTGTCGGCGGAGTCCTCGTCGAGGGCGATCTGCGAGTTCTGCACCGGCCCCGAACCGTCGGTGAAGGTGTACGCGGAATCCTTGCCGTCCTTGCCGGGGGCGAAGTTCGCGCCGGTGTTGGACCAGCCGTTGCCGATCAGCTTGCCGTCCTGGTCGGCGACCCCGGCGAAGCCGGAGACCCGCCCGGTGGCACCGGCGACCCCGTCCAGGCCGCGGATCTTCTCCAGCGTCCTGGTGTCGATCCCGGGGTTCTTCTCCATGTCGCTCTGGTCGGCGTGCGTGGTGACGGCGACGGCGACGTTGTCGTAGCTCTTGGCCGACTGCTTGCGGTAGGCGTTGCCGAGGGTGTCGGTGAAGACCAGGGTGCCGGAGACGAAGGCCACGCCGAGCATCACGGCGAGGACGGTCATCAGCAGCCTGGCTT
Organism: Streptomyces sp. SLBN-118; assembly: GCF_006715635.1. Classification (NCBI taxonomy): domain Bacteria; kingdom Bacillati; phylum Actinomycetota; class Actinomycetes; order Kitasatosporales; family Streptomycetaceae; genus Streptomyces; species Streptomyces sp. SLBN-118. The sequence goes on along the minus strand of NZ_VFNP01000002.1, from coordinate 3,129,765 downwards.
TGTGCGCGAGCACATTGCGCAGGGCGGTACGGAACATGTCTGTGTCAGTCCTGAGGTGAGAGCCGGAGTTCTACGAAGCGGAGCAGCACTGGCCGTTCAGCTGGTCCGGCCCTTGGCGTCGAACTCCTTCATCCGGTCGAGAACGCCGTCGGCGGTGGGGCTGAGCATCTCGTCGACGATCCGGCCGTCCGCCAGGAAGATCACCCGGTCGGCGTAGGAGGCGGCCACCGGGTCGTGGGTGACCATGACGACGGTCTGGCCCAGCTCCCGTACCGAGTTGCGCAGGAAGCCCAGCACCTCGGCGCCCGAGCGCGAGTCCAGGTTTCCGGTCGGCTCGTCGCCGAAGATGATGTCCGGCTGCGAGGCCAGCGCGCGGGCGACGGCGACGCGCTGCTGCTGGCCGCCGGAGAGCTCGGTGGGGCGGTGGCTGAGCCGGTCCCGCAGGCCCACCATCTCGATGACCTGCTCCAGCCACTGCTTGTTGGGCTTGCGGCCCGCGATGTCCATCGGGAGCGTGATGTTCTCCAGGGCGCTGAGCGTCGGCAGCAGGTTGAACGCCTGGAAGATGAAGCCGATTTTGTCCCTGCGCAGCTGGGTCAGCTGCTTGTCCTTGAGCGAGCCGAGCTCGGTCTCACCGATCCGTACCGATCCGGAGCTGAAGCTGTCGAGGCCGGCCACGCAGTGCATCAGCGTGGACTTGCCGGAGCCCGAGGGCCCCATGATCGCGGTGAACTCCGCCTGCCGGAAGTCGACGGTCACCCGGTCCAGCGCGACCACCTGGGTCTCGCCCTGTCCGTACACCTTGGACAGATCCGTGGCGCGGGCGGCCACTGCGGTGGCGCGGTGAGCGATGGGAGTGGTGGTCACGAGGAGTGCTCCTGTCGAGGTGCGTCATGGGGACCACCCCATCGTGTCCGCTGCCGCGCGCCGGATCGTCAGTCCCGGTGCCCGTTCCCGGGGCCCACTTGGGTCGGACCGTGAAGCCCGGTCGTCCTCCTTTGGTATGACGGCGTCCCTGAGACGCGATGAGGGGAAGGGCGGCGACTTTCCGTCATTCCGGCGTACGTGAGACGGCGGTCGTAGGCCGTGCAGGGCGGGTCCGAACGCCCGGTCACCTGCACTGACGCACCCTCAGAAGCCAATAGAATAAGACAACATCGGGCCACGGGCCCGCTGGCCGGGCGATCTACCCGGATAGGCTCGGGTGCCAACGCGGACCGCTCGCCATGCCCGGATGGTGGAATGCAGACACGGCGAGCTTAAACCTCGCTGCCCCTCGGGGGCGTGCCGGTTCAAGTCCGGCTCCGGGCACTTCGCCGCCCGGTCGAACCGCCCGGGCGGCGCTGGTAGCGATCTTGGTTCGGTCTCGATCGCGGAAAGATCCTCCCCGAGCACTAGGGCGTTCCTTTTGCTTCCCCATTACTCTGACTCCAAGGCCGCGCAGGGTGGCCATGGAGGAGTGAGATGAGGAGCAGTAACCCGGTCTTCTCGCGACGGGGGTTCAGCCGCGACAACGGCTACGCGGGGTTCAACGCGCAGCAGCCGCAGGCCGGGGGCCCCGCCGTAGGAACCAACCCCTACGTACAGGGCGCGGGCAACCCGTACGCCACCAACCCCTACGCTCCGGCGGACACGCGATACGGCGCCCCGGCGCCCGCGCGCACCAACGCCATGACGATGGACGACGTCGTCTCGCGCACCGCCATGACCCTGGGCACCGTCACCGTCGGCGCGATCCTCGCCTGGGTCGTGCTGCCCGTCTCGTCCACCAGCTACGGGCTTGCCATCGGCGCCGCGCTGGTGGCGTTCGTTCTCGCGATCATCCAGTCCTTCAAGCGGACACCGTCGCCCGCGCTGATCATCGGCTATGCCGCGTTCGAGGGCATTTTCCTGGGCGTGATCAGCGAGATGTACAACAGCGTCTGGTCGGGTGCGCCCTTCCAGGCCGTGCTGGGCACCTTGGCGGTCAGTGGCGCCACGCTCTTCATGTACAAGCAGCGCTGGATCCGGGTCACCGCCCGTTATGCCCGTATCGGCATGACCATCGCGATCGCCTTCGTCGCAGTGATGCTGGTGAACCTCCTGCTGGTGGTCTTCGGCGTCGCCGGGGACGGCGGTCTGCGCAGCTTCGGCCCGCTCGGCGCGATCGTGGGCATCCTCGCGATCCTGATCGGCTGCTTCTTCCTGACGCTGGACTTCAAGCAGATCGAGGACGGCATCGCGTACGGCGCTCCCCGCGAGGAGTCCTGGCTGGCGGCCTTCGGTCTGACGATGTCGCTCGTCTGGATCTACCTGGAGATGCTGCGGCTGGTCGCGATCTTCAGCGGCGACGACTAGTCGTCACAGGCGTGACGAAGGGCCCGTACGGCGTGAGCCGGGCGGGCCCTTCGGCGTCTCGAGACCTAGAGCAGTTTGCGCGCGGCGCGCCTCAGGTCGTACTCATGGATGATCGCTTTGGCATGTCCGTAAGCGAGATTGTGCTCGCTCCGGAGCCAGCTGACCTTCTCCTCGAAGCGGAAGAGGGAGGGGCCCTCCTCGACGGTGCGAAGCCAGTCGGAGATTTCACGACCGGTGCAGTGAGGGATTCGGGAGAGCAGATTTCGATGGGTCTCTTCGGAGAAGACTTGGGACATCGGCGCCTCCGGACGCGTTGCGCGTGTGCTCCTTCACGCCACCGTGCCTGAGCGTTCGCGTATTGGCAACAGTGCGGTCTCGGCGCATAGGGTCGCGGGGTGCTTGATACGAGTGAGCTGACGGCCGCGGTCGACCGCTTCGCCGACCGTTTGAGGGCCGCTCCGCAGAGCCGGCTGCGGCGTGGTGCGGCGGCCCAAGGGCTGGCGCTGGCCAGGGAGTTGGCAGTGCGTGCACAGCGCATCGAGGCCCCCGGAAGCGAGCCGAGGATCATGCCGGATGCGGGCCTGTTTGCGGTTGCGGATCAGCTGATGGTGGCCGGGCGAGATTTGGCCGAGGCACTGAGAATGGCCCCGTCCGGTTCCATGACGGAGGTTGACGAGGCCGTGAGTCTGGTGCGCGAGGCGGCGGGCCGGGCGGGGCTCTAGGGCCGACGGGCCCGTGGGGGGCTCTGTGAGGGGCGGTGGAGGCCCGGCCCGCGGGGATGGGCCGCCGCGGGCAGGGACGGCGTTACAGCGAGGCGATGACGCGGTCCGCGAGGATGTAGACGCTCTCCTCGCCGCACGCGAACGTGAGGGCGTACGCGCCCGAGACGCCGGAGCCGCCCAGCAGCACCGGGGTGTCGCCCTCGCGCAGTGCCTCGGCGAGCTTCTCGGCGGTTTCGCGGTGGCCGGGGGTCATGCACAGCGTCGTGCCGTCCGCGAAGACATACACGTCCAGCGTGCCCAGTGGCCCAGGGCGTACGTCCGTGAGTTCCGTGCGCGACTCGGCGAGCTCCTCGAGGCGGGCCACGGTGCGCTCGTGGTCGGTGACGACCGGCGTCTGGAGCGGGACGAAGTCGGGGTGCGAGGGGTGGCGGCGGCGGGCCGCGGCGAGTTCGGGGGAGTCCTCGGCGAACTCTGTCACCTCGGGCAGATCCGCCAGGTCGTCCAGAGCCTCGACCGCCTCGAAGTCCATCGCCTCAAGGCCAACGAAATCGGTCTGGCGCGGAACGTAGAACGGGGGCAGCTCGTCGCCCGGCGTGGCCGACCCTCCCAGCAGGGACGGCGCGTCAGCAGCGTCGCGCGACTCCTGCGCGGCCCAGAAGGCGCGCGCCTCGGCCAGCTCGCGCTCGCGCTCCTCGGCCAGCGCCTCGGCGACCGCGGCGCGTATCTCGGCGGCGGGGGTGGGGCGGGCCTGCGGCACGGTCGCGAGACGGCCGGTGCCGTGCGCTGTGGCCAGCTCGGTGCGCAGGGCCGTGACCTGCTTGCGGAGCCCATGTGCGGCGTGCAGGGCAGCGGCGCCCACGGCGGTGGCGGCGGCCGTGGTCAGCAGCAGGGCAATAGACATGGCGCTCACTGACGTACTCCTGGTTTCAATCGATCCCCCGACTTCCTACCTCAGCTTGCGGGGAGCCCGCGCCCCCTGTCAGTGCATTACGTCACGAATTGGACAGGACTTTGTGCCCGGCGTTTAAGCCCGAAGCCGTCCTGACCTGGGGGAATGACTCTCCCCCAGGAGATAGGTCACATCCTGGGGGAGATTCAGTCACGAACTGAGTTCCACGCGGGGCCGAAACGGCCCGGCCGCTCAGCTCAGCCGCTCGATGACCATCGCCATGCCCTGGCCGCCACCGACGCACATGGTCTCCAGACCGAACTGCTTGTCGTGGAACTGCAGGCTGTTGATCAGCGTGCCGGTGATCCGCGCGCCCGTCATGCCGAAGGGGTGGCCGACGGCGATGGCGCCACCGTTGACGTTGACCTTCTCCAGGTCCAGGCCGAGGTCCCGGTACGAGGGGATGACCTGGGCGGCGAAGGCCTCGTTGATCTCGGCCAGGTCGATGTCGCCGGCCGTCAGGCCCGCTCGCTTCAGAGCCTGCTTGGAGGCCTCGACCGGGCCGTACCCCATGATCTCGGGGGACAGGCCGGAGACGCCGGTGGACACGATCCGGGCGAGTGGGGTCAGGCCCAGCTCGCGCGCCTTGGTGTCGGACATGATCACCAGGGCGGCGGCGCCGTCGTTGAGCGGGCAGCAGTTGCCGGCGGTGACGAAGCCGTCGGGGCGGAAGACCGGCTTCAGGCCCTGCACGGCGTCCAGGGTGACGCCCGCGCGGGGGCCGTCGTCCCTGGAGACGACCGTGCCGTCCGGGGTCGTCACGGGGGTGATCTCGCGCTCCCAGAAGCCGTTCTTGAGGGCCTCCTCCGCCAGGTTCTGCGACCGTACGCCGAACTCGTCCATGTCCTGGCGGGTCACGCCCTTGAGGCGGGCCAGGTTCTCGGCGGTCTGGCCCATGGCGATGTACGCGTCGGGGACCAGGCCGTCCTCGCGGGGGTCGTGCCAGTCGGCGGCGCCGTTCTCGGCGACGGAGGCGGTGCGGGCTTCGGCCTCGGCGAAGAGGGGGTTGTGCGTGTCCGGAAGGCTGTCGGAGTTGCCCTTCACGAACCGGGAAACCATCTCGACACCGGCGGAGATGAAGACGTCGCCCTCGCCGGCCTTGATGGCGTGCAGCGCCATGCGGCTGGTCTGCAGCGAGGAGGAGCAGTAGCGCGTGACCGTACAGCCGGGGAGGTGGTCCATCCCCATCTGCACGGCGACGATACGACCGAGATTGTGCCCCTGCTCGCCACCGGGCAGGCCGCAGCCGAGCATCAGGTCGTCGATGTCCCGGGGGTCGAGCTCGGGGACCTTGGCGAGGGCGGTCTGAATGATGGTGGCGGTCAGATCGTCGGCGCGCAGGTCCTTCAGGGAGCCCTTGAAGGCCCGGCCGATGGGGGAGCGGGCGGCAGAGACGATCACGGCTTCGGGCATCACGGCTCCATGGTGTGCGGGGCGGTTAGGGGGCGCTGTCTGGGAAGTTACCGGTACGTATGGCTGTGGTCACGGGGCGGGGCGTGTGATGCGGGCCTCTTTTCTAAGCGAGCGCTCAGTTGGTGGCGGGGGGTTTCCCCCGCCCTCCCCCTACGGCCTGGCCCCCATCCCCTGCGTCCCCCAGGCCCCGGCCGGATCGTAGGGGCCCCGGCGGCCCCGCTGCGGCAGCCTCGCGCCGCCCCGAGCGGGGGCCGGCGTCCCACACCCCCATGTTCCTGCGGCTTCGCCGCGGAGCAAGAGAGCGAGGCCGGTTCCCGGCACCCCTCTGCGCCGCCCGCGCCGTGGGGCTGGCGCCCCCAGGCCCGCCTGCGGCAGCTTCGCGCCGCCCCGAGCGGTGGGGCCGACGCCCCACACCCCATGTTCCTGCGGCTTCGCCGTGGAGCAGGAGAACGTGGCGGGTTCCCCCCGCCCCCGGGGTGCGGGGCCCCGGGGCTCCTGCGGTTTCGCGGCGGACCAGGAGGCGCGGCCGGTTCACCACGGCAGCTGGAACCGTGCGGGTGGGCACGGCCGGACTGGGTCCCCATCCACGCCGTGGTGGTGGGCAGGGGCCGTTGAAGCGTCGTCCCCGCGTTTCCAGGGCGTGTGGTCAACGTGGGCCGGGGGCGTTGGGGTTGCTGCCCGGTGGATGGCTTCGCGGGCGAACCTCCGCGCACCGCGTTTCCAGGGTCCGTGGTCAACGTGGGTCGGGGCCGTTGGTGGTTGCTGCCCGGTGGGTGGCTTCGCGGGCGAACCGCAAGCCGGTCGGGTGGGGAGGGGCGTGAAGGGTCGTCCCCGCAGGCGATTGGCGGCCAACACCGGGTGCCCTTACGAACCCCTCATCGCCGCCGACGCCGAGGAGTCGAGCCCGTAGGGGCCCGGAGCCCGCGCCGCGCGGCACCGGCGGACCCCGCGCGGCACCGGCGGACCCCGGGCCGCGCCATGAACGCCTGCGTCACACGGCACCGGCGCACCCCGGACCGCGCCATGAACGCCCGCGCCGCCCCTGCCCGGGCGCCTACGACCGCCCCGCCTCCGACGCGGGCGACGGTTCCGGGGTCGGCGCCGGGGTCGGGAGGCGGCGGCGTCGGCGGTGCTTCAGCAGGGCCCAGGGCGCCCTCGCCGCCGTGACCTCCGTACCCGCCTCCTTCGCCGCCGTCGCCGCCGCCTTCGCCACCGGGAGCATGTCCTCGTGGCGCTCCGGCTCCAGGCGGTCCGACTCCGGCCAGACGCCGAGCACCGCGCACAGCGTCGGCAGCATCGCCATCGCCGCCGTCGCGTAGCCCTCCGCCGACGGGTGGTAGTTGTCCGCGCCGAACATCTCCCGGGGGTTCGCCGCGAACTCCGGGCCCAGCAGGTCGCCGAGCGACACCGTGCGGCCGCCCTGTTCGACGACCACGATCGTCTGCGCCGCCGCCAGCTGCCGTGAGACCCTTCGCGCCAGAAACCGCAGTGGCTGGTACACCGGCTCGATCGTGCCGAGATCAGGGCACGTGCCGACCACCACCTCCGCGCCCGCCGTACGCAGCCTGCGCACCGCGGCCGCGAGATGGCGGACGGACTGCGTGGGCGGCATCCGGTGGGTGACGTCGTTCGCGCCGATCATGATCACGCAGACGTCCGGTGTCCGCTTCCGGTCCGCGAGCAGCAGCGTCACCTGTCGCTCCAGGTCGTCCGACTGCGCCCCCGGCAGTGCCACGTTGCGGACCTCCACCGCGCGCTCGGCCACCGCCGCGAGCCCGGAGGCCAGCAGGGCCCCCGGTGTCTGGCCCGCCCGCCGTACGCCCTGCCCCGCCGCAGTCGAGTCCCCCAGTACGCCGAGGACCAGCGGATTGCTGCGGCCGAAGGCCAGCCCGTACAGCCCGTCGCCGCGTGGTGGAAGAGGGGCCGTGCCCCCGCCCACGGAGCGCTTCGCCAGCTGGACCTCCGCCAGCACAAGTCCCACTGCAGCCGCTCCGAGCAGGCCGATGCTGCCGCCCCCGTAGGCCGCGCCCGCCGCGATGCGCCGTGCCACCCTCGCCGTCGACACAGTCCCAGCCACCTCCTCGTAGCTCAGCTTCAGTCATCAGCTAACTGCCCCGTGGCCACCGGCGCCCAATCACACGCCGATCCGCTTACGCTGGCCGCATCACTACGGAGATCCCGGAGAATATTGTGCGTATCCACCACTCGATGATCAGTCTTGTCGGCAATACCCCGCTGCTGAAGCTGAACAGCGTGACCGCAGGCATTCAGGCGACCGTCCTGGCCAAGGTCGAGTACTTCAACCCCGGCGGGTCGGTGAAGGACCGGATCGCGCTGCGCATGATCGAGGCGGCAGAGGAGAGCGGGGCGCTCCAGCCCGGCGGCACGATCGTGGAACCGACCAGCGGCAACACCGGTGTCGGCCTTGCGATCGTGGCCCAGCAGAAGGGCTACAAGTGCATCTTCGTCTGCCCGGACAAGGTGTCCACGGACAAGATCAATGTGCTCCGTGCGTACGGTGCCGAGGTCGTCGTGTGCCCCACGGCCGTCGACCCCGAGCACCCCGACTCGTACTACAACGTCTCCGACCGTCTGGTGCGCGAGACGCCCGGCGCCTGGAAGCCCGACCAGTACTCCAACCCGAACAACCCGCGCTCGCACTACGAGACCACCGGTCCCGAGCTGTGGGAGCAGACGGACGGGAAGATCACCCATTTCGTCGCGGGTGTCGGCACCGGCGGCACGATCTCTGGGACCGGCAAGTACCTCAAGGAGGTCAGCGGCGGCAAGGTCAAGATCATCGGCGCTGACCCGGAGGGCTCCGTGTACTCCGGCGGTTCCGGCCGTCCCTACCTCGTCGAGGGCGTCGGCGAGGACTTCTGGCCGACGGCGTACGACCCCAACGTGACCGACGACATCGTCGCCGTGTCCGACAAGGACTCCTTCCAGATGACGCGCCGTCTCGCCAAGGAGGAGGGCCTGCTCGTCGGCGGCTCCTGCGGCATGGCCGTGGTGGCGGCGCTGCGGGTGGCCGAGGGGCTCGGCCCCGACGACGTGGTCGTCGTACTGCTCCCGGACAGCGGCCGCGGCTACCTCTCCAAGATCTTCAACGACGAGTGGATGGCGGACTACGGCTTCCTGGAGGACTCCGGTCCGTCCGCGAGCGTCGCCGATGTGCTGCGCGACAAGGAGGGCGGCAAGATCCCCAGCCTGGTGCACATGCACCCGGAGGAGACGGTCGGCGAGGCGATCGAGGTGCTTCGCGAGTACGGCGTCTCCCAGATGCCGATCGTGAAGCCGGGCGCGGGTCACCCGGACGTGATGGCCGCCGAGGTCATCGGCTCCGTCGTCGAACGCGAGCTCCTGGACGCGCTGTTCACCCAGCGCGCCTCGCTCGGGGACCCCCTGGAGAAGCACATGAGCGCTCCGCTCCCGCAGGTCGGGTCGGGCGAGCCGGTCGGGGACCTGATGTCGGTGCTCGGTGTTGCGGACGCGGCGATTGTGCTGGTGGAGGGCAAGCCGACGGGTGTGGTGAGCCGTCAGGACCTGCTGTCATTCCTCGCCAAGAGCGGCAAGTAGCACTCTACGAACGCGGTTTCGCACAATCGGTACGCGCGCGACATGTAGGCGCAGCACCCGCTTAACGCGCGTCCTGCACAGTGGTGGATGTCGGCAAGGGAGACCGGGCAGGTGTCCCGGCCGGCACCCACAGCGGCGTCAAGGACTTCCGGAGCGGCTCCCGGACCTCCCAGGACGCCCTGGACGCGGAGACCGGCCCTGACCCGGCACCGCGTCCCACGCGGGGACCGCCGTCGTCCCGCCCCCCGGTTCGCCGGGGGTGCGGCGGTCCCCGCGCTCATTTCTCAGACCTGTATTTTTCAGTCCTGCCAGTCGGACTTGTCGCGCTCGCGCGCCCCCCTCGTCCACGGCCAACCCCGCGCCGCGTGCACCGCGTTCACGCCGACGATTCCGAACCAGGCCACGATCAGGCCCTCCAGGCCCGCGTTGACCACGGCGATCGCCGACAGCGGGATCGCCAGGATCAGCGCGACGATCGCGAAGCCGAAGCGTTCCCCGAAGTTCGACTCCGCGGACTGCGGCGAGCGGGTGCCGCGGGCGACCACCATCTGCTGCTCGGCGAGCTGGCGGCGCACACGCTTGTCCACCGTGCCGTCGAGCCGCTTCTCGACCTTCTCGAGAAACGATTCCACGAGCGCGGCGTCGTACTCTTCGCCCAGCTCACGGCGGGCGTGCAGGGTGGCGTCGAGCTCTTTTTTGAGTTCAGGGTCGCGGGATTCCATAACCCTTCACGCTACGGCCGGCCGACTGCCGAGTCAGTGGGGCCAGCCCCACTGTTTTCCCCTGGGCTACCTCCAGCGATCCCTGCGATACCTTGCCGGGTCTGCATATCGTCATGCAGAGTTGTCGGTGTCTGAATAGGACGTGATGTACGACCTGACGAAGGGGATGGCATGAGCGACAGCCCTGCCGCACGGCTGCAGGAGCTCTTCGAAGGCCACCGGCTCACCCCCACCCAGCGCAGGATCGCCCACAGCATGGTGCGCCGGGCCGCCGACGTCCCCTTCCTGTCCAGCGTGGAACTCGCCGAGGTCGCCGGGGTCAGCCAGCCGTCCGTCACCCGCTTCGCCGTCGCGCTCGGCTTCGACGGCTACCCGGCGCTGCGCAAGCACCTGCGGGAAGTCGCGCCGGCGGAGAGCGAGGCGGGCGCGAACGGGATCAACGAGTACCAGCAGGCGGTGCAGGCAGAGATCGAGAACCTGCGCCATCTCGCCCACCTGCTCGCCGACCTCTCCCCGGTCGAACGTGCCGGCCGTCTCCTCGCCGCCTCCCGTCCGCTGCCGGTGCTCGGCCTGCGCGCCGCGTCCTCGCAGGCCCGCGGCTTCGCGTACTTCGCGGCCAAGGTGCACCCCGACGTGCGCCTCCTCGACGAGGGCGGCACGATGCTCACGGACCGCATCGACGCGGCCCGCCTGGCGGGTGCGAGCGCCCTGCTGTGCTTCGCGCTGCCACGCCACCCGAGGGAGGTCGTGGATGCGCTGGCGCACGCGCGCTCGGCGGGCCTGAAGGTGGTGACCGTCGCCGACTCGGCCTTCGCGCCGGTCGCCGCCCACAGCGACCTGCTGATCCCGGCGGCGGTCGGCACGGGCCTGGCCTTCGACACGGCCTGCGCGCCGATGCTGCTGGGGAGGGTGCTGCTGGAGGCGATGTGCGACGACCTGTCGGACGCGCAGGCGCGGCTGGAGGAGTTCGACGCGAAGGCGGCGGCGAGAGGCCTGTTCGTGGAGTAGCGGGACCGGACGGAGGAGCTTCAGGGGAGGCTCCTCCGTCCGGCGAGCGGTCAGACCTCCAGTTCGGCCTCGATCTTCTTCAGCTGGTGCCGGGCCATGGCGAGATTCGCCCGGTCCTTGTCGAGTGCCAGGTAGAGGAACAGGCCGCTGGCGTTCCGGCCCTTCATCAGCCGGATCAGGTGGTACTGCGTGCCGAGCGTGATCAGGATGTCCTCGATGCCGTCCTTGAGCCCGAGCTGTTCCATGGTGCGCACCTTGGCGCGCACCACATCGGTGTTGCCCGCCGCCGCCACGGACAGGTCCAGATCCTTTCCGCCGCCGATGGTGCCGAGGGCCATTCCGCTGGTGTAGTCGACGAGCGCGGCGCCCAGGGCACCCTCGATGACAGTGGTGGCTTCCTTGAGGGCGCGTTCGGTGTTGGCCATGGGATGCGCACTTCCTTTCCGTCTGCTGGTTGATCGCGATGGTGTGTCGGTCATGGGTCAGGTGTTCTCCGGTCGGTCGAGGGCGCCGTCCACCAGCTCGCCGATACGGGCGCCGGAGCGTCGGGCCTCGAGGTGGAGCCGGCCGACGTTGATACGCGGCTCGGCCAGGAGGGTGAGGAGGGCCGAGGAACCCGCCGCATAGGTCGCGACGTATCCCCGCTCGCCCTGGACCAGCAGCTCGCGGAAGGCCCCTTGTCCGGTCGCCTCGGTGAGCCGCAGCGCTGCGCGCAGCGCTGCGGCGGTCAGCGAGGCGACGCTCTCCGCCTCCTCGGTGTCGGCCGCCAGCACGAGCCCTTCCGAGCTGGAGGCGAGTGCGCCGGTGAGCTGCGGTACGCGTATACGCAGGCGTTTCAGTTCGGCGAGCAGGTCGGCCTCGGCCCTCATGAGTGCTCTCCTCTCGGCGCGCAGCCTCATCGCGCGCCTCATGACGGTGGGAAAAGGACCAGGTGGACGGAGCGGTGCCTCACAGGGTTGCCTCCAGTGCGTCGCGCAGCCGTCGGAGCAGGGCGGAGTCCAGGACCGACGGGGACTCGGTGGCCTCGGCGGCGATGGCGGCGGTGGCAGCGGGCCGACTGGGCAGCGCCGACTTGTCGGGCGTCTCGATGAGCCCGTCGGCGGCCAGCCTCCGTACCTCGATGAGGGTGTTGAAGGCGGGACGCCCCAGTGCTCTGGCGATGGCGGCCGGGGTGCGTACGCCGTCGGCGAGTTCGAGCAGGGCCTGCCTGAGCGGGCTGACCGCCCGCGCCGTGGGGTGCGCGCGGCGCTCCACCGGAGCGGTGTCGACCGTGGGGTGGGGCCAGACGGAGTCCAGCAGCCGGCTTCGCCGCCTGGCCTCGCGTTCCACGACCTCGGTGGGCACCGGCCGCACCCTGCCGATCCAGTGGACGACCCCGTAGCGGAAGCGGGTCGGCCCGCCGGTCGGCGCGAGCGCGAAGAAGGCCGCGTCGAACAGCGCGCCCAGATGGCAGATCTCCAGCTTGCCCCCGGCCACCTGGCCGCTGTCGACGAGGAAGCGGGCGACCTCGCAGCGTGCGCCCGCCTGCGCGACCGCTTCCGCCCAGCTGTCGGGCTCCAGCAGGCCGCTCGCGGTGAGCAGGACGTCGAGTCCGGGCGCCCGGGGACTCTCGGCGTGCACGACCTGGCCGTCGGAGAGATAGAGGGCGCCGTGGTCGCGGACCAGCACGCCCGTGGCGCGTTCGTCGGCGAGTCTGAGGAGCATGGGGGACACGGCCGCTCTCATACGAGCACCAGCCCCTCGGCCAGATTCCGCAGCCGTATGCGGGCCAGGGCGAGATTGCCCTGGTCCCGGTCGAGCCACAGATGCAGGAACACCGTGGCGTCGAAGCCGGTCTCAACGAAATGCACCAGGTGGTAGGCGCTCTGAGTGGTGAGGATGAGGTCCTCGACCGAGGGGCCCCGCTCCGTGGCGTATTCGGTGGCCATCCTCGCCAGTTCGGCGGTCTCCGCGGCGGTGGCCTCGTGGTCGTCGCCGGCGGCCTCGCCGACAGCGCCGAGCGCGAGGCCGCTGATCCAGTCCACGAGGGACGCTCCGCGCGCGCCCGGCACTGTCATGGCCGCCAGCAGACACTCGTCGATTCCGGGCACGCCGACTCCCTTTCCCGCCACGGCGTTCCGCGCACTGTTGTGCGGCGGTGACGGGGAGACTACGCAACGTGGCCACGGCAGAGGGGAGTTGGGGCATTATCCGTTGGAACATGCCCCTGTCCCGGTAGGGTCCGGTGCTCAGGTGCGTGCTTGCCTGCGGCTCAGGAGCTGAGCAGTGCGTCCGGCTGCCCGCCGCCCGACTCGGTGACGATCTCGGCCGGGCTCTGCGGCGCCCGAACGGTCGCGAACCGCGTCGGCCCCTCGCCCTCCGCGCCGCTGGTGAAGCCGTAGATCCCGGGCCTCGGGAGGCTGTTGTAGCCGTAGTGGTTCGAGAAGTAGTACGCGCCCGTGTCCAGCGTCGCGATCACATCGCCCGGCTCCAGCAGCGGCACCGGACGGGCCTCGGCGAGCAGGTCTCCCGCGAAGCAGGCGGGCCCCGCGATGTTCTGCACGACGGCGGCACCGGTCTTGGGCCGGCCCTTGGCGTCGTACGCGGCGATGCGCAGCGGCCAGGAGGCCGGGTCGTAGACGGTACGGGTGGCGACCTGGACGCCCGCGTGGGTCACCGCGATGGGGCGCCCGCCCGCCGTCTTGGCGTACTCGACGCGGGCGAGGAGTGTGCCGTGCTTGGCGAGCAGGGAGCGGCCGAACTCGGTGACCAGGCCGTAGCGGCCGTCCAGCAGGCCCGGCACCTGCTCCTTCAGCAGCCGGGCGTACGCGGCGAAGGTCGGCGTCTGCTCGTCGGACGCGAAGTTGACGGGCAGGCCGCCGCCGATGTCGACGGTGTCGATCTGCTGCCGCCCGGCCGCGGTGTTGATCTCCTCGGCGAGCTCGTACACCGTGCCGATGGCCCGGGTCATGAGGGCCGTGGGCATGCCCTGCGAGCCGGAGTGGGTGTGCAGCCGGGTCAGCCAGGGGCGGTCGAGATACGCACGCACGACCCAGTCACGGGCGCCCTCGTCGCGCAGCGCGACACCGAATTTCGAGGTCGCCGTGGCCGTGGACAGGGCCTCGATCGCACCGCCGCCGATCTGAGGATTCACCCGCAGTCCGAGCGGGGAGCGGGTCGGCGATGCCCCGACGAGGGCGTCGATCCGCGCCAGCTCCTGCGGATTGTCGGCGTTGACGGCGATGCCCAGCTCCAGCGCCTCGCGCAGTTCGGCGGGGGTCTTGGCGGGGGAGTCGAGGACGGTGCGGTCGGGGCGTACGCCTGCCGCCCCGGCCAGCGCCAGCTCGCCCGGGCTCGCGACCTCCGCGCCGATGCCCTCGTCGCGCAGCAGGGCCAGGACGGGGACGAGAGGCGCGGCCTTCACGGCGAAGGCGTGCAGCACGGGCGCATCGGTGACCGCGGCGAAGGCGTCCCGCAGTGCGGTGGCGGACGCTCGGATGCCGGTCACGTCGAGAAGGGCCGCGACGGGCTGCTCCTCGCACAGAAGACCCTGCTCCACCGCTGCTCGTACGGCCTGATCCCGCCGGTCGAAAGCCATGTTTGCAAGCCAATCATCCGGGAGGCGGCGCCGCAGCTGTTGACTAAGACTATTCAGACCAGCAGGATGTGAATAGAATAGCCAACAGTGATGGTCGCACTCGCGAGGAGGCATTGCCATGTCAGGACCCCGCCCCGTACGGGCACCGCGCGGTACGGAACTGAGCGCCCTGGGATGGCAGCAGGAAGCCGCCCTCCGCATGCTCCAGAACAACCTCGACCCCGAGGTCGCCGAGCACCCCGACAAGCTCGTCGTCTACGGCGGCACGGGCAAGGCCGCCCGTGACTGGCGCTCCTTCGACGCGATGGTGCGCACGCTGCGGACGCTGAAGCAGGACGAGACGATGCTCGTCCAGTCCGGCCGTCCCGTCGGCGTGATGCAGACCCACGAGTGGGCGCCGCGCGTGCTCATCGCCAACTCCAACCTGGTCGGCGACTGGGCGAACTGGGAGGAGTTCCGGCGCCTGGAGGCCCTCGGCCTCACCATGTACGGCCAGATGACAGCCGGGTCCTGGATCTACATCGGCACGCAGGGCATCCTCCAGGGCACCTACGAGACCTTCGCCGCCGTCGCCGCGAAGAAGTTCGGCGGCACCCTCGCCGGGACGATCACGCTGACCGCCGGCCTCGGCGGCATGGGCGGCGCGCAGCCGCTCGCCGTGACCATGAACGACGGCGTCGCGATCTGCATCGACGTCGACCCGCGCGCGATCGAGCGCCGTATCGAGCACCGCTACCTGGACGTGCGCGCGGGCTCCCTGGAGCACGCGCTCCAGCTGGCCGTCGAGGCGCGTGACGCCCGCAAGCCGCTCTCCATCGGCCTCCTCGGCAATGCGGCGGAGCTGCTGCCGCGGATGCTCGCCGAAGGCGCGCCGATCGACATCGTGACCGACCAGACCTCGGCCCACGACCCGCTCTCGTACCTGCCGGTCGGCGTCGACTTCGACGACATGGCCTCCTATGCGGCGGAGAAGCCCGCGGACTTCACGCAGCGCGCACGAGAGTCGATGGCGCGCCACGTGGAGGCGATGGTCGGCTTCATGGACGCGGGCGCGGAGGTCTTCGACTACGGGAACTCGATCCGTGGCGAGGCACAACTGGCCGGTTATGACCGGGCGTTCGCCTTCCCCGGCTTTGTGCCCGCCTACATCCGGCCGCTGTTCTGCGAGGGCAAGGGCCCGTTCCGCTGGGCGGCGCTCTCGGGTGAGGCCTCGGACATCCACAAGACCGACAAGGCCATGCTGGAGCTGTTCCCCGAGAACGAGTCCCTGCACCGCTGGATCAAGATGGCCGGCGAAAGGGTCCACTTCCAGGGCCTTCCGGCGCGAATCTGCTGGCTCGGCTACGGCGAGCGGGACCGCGCCGGTGAGCGCTTCAACGACATGGTGGCGTCCGGCGAACTGGCGGCCCCGCTGGCGATCGGCCGCGACCACCTGGACTGCGGCTCGGTGGCGTCCCCGTACCGCGAGACCGAGGCGATGCTGGACGGATCCGACGCGATCGCGGACTGGCCGCTGCTGAACGCCATGGTGAACGTGGCGTCCGGTGCGTCGTGGGTCTCCATCCACCACGGCGGCGGCGTCGGTATGGGCCGCTCGATCCACGCGGGCCAGGTCTCGGTGGCGGACGGCACGAAGCTGGCGGGCGAGAAGATCCGCCGGGTTCTGACGAACGACCCGGGGATGGGTGTCATCCGGCATGTCGACGCGGGGTACGACATCGCGGAGAACGTCGCCGACGAGCGTGGGGTCCGCGTGCCGATGCGGGAGGGCGGGCCGGCGTGACCGAGGAGACGTCCCGTGACCGTGGCTCCGCCCCGAAGCCCGGTCCGAACAGCCCGTCCGCGCCGGGCGGCGACGCCCCGGCGGGGGCGGACCTTTCGCCGGGGGAAAGCTCGTTCCACGAGATGTGGCGCGACCTCGCGGGCATCGGGCGCGACGCCACCACCCGCGGCTACCGCCGCTACGCCTGGACCGCCGCCGACACCGACTGCCGTGCCTGGTTCCGGGCGCAGGCCGAATCCCGCGGTCTCGCCCACGAAGTCGACCGCAACGGCAACCAGTGGGCCTGGCTGGGCGATCCCACCGCCGGCGACGCCGTCGTCACCGGGTCGCACCTCGACTCCGTTCCCGACGGCGGCGCCTTCGACGGTCCCCTCGGCGTTGTCTCCTCCTTCGCCGCGCTCGACGAACTGCGTGGCAGGGGCGCGGAGTTCACGCGCCCCCTCGCCATCACGAACTTCGGTGACGAAGAGGGCGCCCGCTTCGGGCTCGCCTGCGTCGGCTCCCGGCTCGCCTCCGGGCAGCTGACACCCGAGGCCGCCCACCGACTGCGGGACGGCGAGGGCATCACCCTGCCGCAGGCCATGGAGGCGGCCGGCTATGACCCCTCCGCCATCGGTCCCGACCCCGAACGCCTCTCCCGCATCGGCGCGTTCGTCGAGCTCCACGTCGAGCAGGGCCGGGCGCTCGACCTGTCCGGCGACCGGGTCGGCATCGCGTCCGCGATCTGGCCGCACGGCCGCTGGCGGTTCGACTTCCACGGCGAGGCCAACCATGCCGGGACGACGCGCCTCGTCGACCGCCGCGACCCGATGCTGACGTACGCGGAGACCGTGCTCGCCGCCCGCCGCGAGGCCGAACTCGCGGGCGCGGTCGCCACCTTCGGCAAGATCTCGGTCGAGCCGAACGGCGTCAACGCGATCCCCTCCCTCGTCCGCGGCTGGCTGGACTCGCGCGCCGCCGACCAGTCCACGCTGGACACGGTCGTCGCCGTGATCGAACAGGCCGCAAGGGAACGGGCCGAGCGGGACGGCGTCGACCTGACGGTCGTACGGGAGTCCTTCACCCCCGTGATCGAGTTCGAGCACGCCCTGCGCGACGAGATGAACAAGATCCTCGGCGGTGCGATCCCCGTGCTCGGCACCGGCGCGGGCCATGATGCGGGTATTTTGTCCGGATCGATCCCGACGGCCATGCTGTTCGTACGCAACCCCACCGGCGTCTCGCACTCCCCGGCGGAGTTCGCCGCCGAGGACGACTGCGTGGCCGGTGTGCTCGCACTCGCCGACGTACTGGAGGGCCTGGCGTGCAGGTGACGTACTGGGCGGAACACGCCCGGCTGGAGACGGGTGTCGAGCCGGGAGTCGCGCTGACTGTGTCCGTGAGCGGCTCCGCCGCGGGGTCGGACGGCCGGATCGCGGCCGTACGTACGGGCGTCGACGCGCCCCCGCAGGGCGCGACGGTGCTGCGGGGACTGACGATCCCCGGCCTGGCGAACGCGCACTCGCACGCCTTCCACCGGGCCCTGCGGGGGACCGTGCAGGTGGGCTCCGGGACCTTCTGGACCTGGCGCGAGGTCATGTACCAGGTGGCGTCCCGGCTGACACCCGAGTCGTACTTCTCGCTCGCCAGAGCCGTGTACGCGGAGATGGCGCTGGCGGGGATCACGGCGGTGGGGGAGTTCCACTACCTGCACCACGCGCCCGGGGGAGCCGCGTACGCCGACCCCAACGCGATGGGCGAGGCGCTGATCGCGGCGGCGGCGGACGCGGGCATCCGGATCACGCTGCTGGACACGGCGTATCTGTCAGCCGGCTTCGGCGAGGCACCCAACCAGCACCAGCTGCGCTTCAGTGACGGCACGGCGGATGCGTGGGCCGAGCGTGCCTCAGCCCTCAAGGACAGCGAACACGCGCTGATCGGGGCGGCGATCCACTCCGTACGGGCCGTCCCCGCGGACCAGCTGTCGACCGTCGCGCAATGGGCGTCGTCCAGGAACGCGCCCCTTCACGTCCACCTCTCCGAGCAGACGGCCGAGAACGACGCGTGCCGGGCGGCCCACGGCCGCACGCCCACGCGCCTGCTCGCGGACCACGGCGTACTGGGCCCGCGTACGACCGGCGTCCACAACACGCACCTGACGGACGAGGACATCGCGCTCCTCGGCGGTACGACGACGGGCACGTGCATGTGCCCGACGACGGAACGCGACCTCGCGGACGGCATCGGCCCCGCGGCCGCGCTTCAGCGGGCGGGTTCGCCGCTCTCGCTGGGCAGCGACAGCCACGCGGTCATCGACCTCCTCGAAGAGGCCCGCGCGATGGAACTCGACGAACGCCTGCGCACGCGGACCCGCGGCCACTGGACGGCGGCGGCCCTGCTCCGCGCGGCCACCTCGGACGGCCACACCGCGCTCGGCCGCCCGGACGCGGGCCGCATCGAGCCCGGCGCGCTCGCGGACTTCACGACGGTGGCGCTGGACACGGTCCGCACGACGGGTCCGGTTCCGCGGCTCGCGGCGGAGGCGGTGGTGTTCGCGGGGACGGCGGCGGATGTGAGGCATACGGTTGTGGGTGGCCGTCATGTGGTCCGGGACGGCGCGCATGCCCTTGTCCCGGACGTCCCGGGGGCCCTGGCTTCGTCGATAGCGGCGCTGCGCGGCTGAGCCCCCACCCCGCCCCTTCCCGTAACTGGGGCTCCGCCCCAGACCCCGCGCCTCAAACGCAGGCGGGGCTGATTTTCCGCCGGTCGGCCTGAGGGTTCAGGCCGACCGGCGGAAAATCAAGCCCGTCCGGCGATTGAGGACACGGCCGAAGGCCGTACGGGGTCTGGGGGCTTGCCCCCAGTTACGGGAAGGGGCGGGTAGGGGGAAGCCCGCCGCAGGCGCCCCGCACCCACCGCCCCCGCCCCCCTCGGAGTGACCCCATGACCACCACCCTCGTCACCAACATCGCCTCCCTCGTCACCAACGACCCCGCGATCGGCGACCACACCCCCCTCGGCCTCCTCCCCGACGCCGCCCTCGTCATCGACGGCACCCGCATCGCCTGGGTGGGGCCCGCCGCGGACGCGCCCGCCGCCGATCAGGCCGTCGACGCCCACGGACGCGCCGTGATTCCCGGGTTCGTCGACTCGCACTCGCATCTCGTTTTCGCGGGTGACCGGACCCAGGAGTTCAACGCCCGGATGTCCGGCCGTGCCTACTCCGCCGGCGGCATCCGTACCACCGTCGCCGCGACGCGCGCCGCCAGTGACGAGGAGCTGAGCGCCAACGTCGCGAAGTACCTGGCGGAGGCCCTCCGGCAGGGCACGACCACGTTCGAGACCAAGTCCGGTTACGGGCTCACCGTCGAGGACGAGGCCCGCTCCCTGCGGATCGCCGCGCAGCACACCGACGAGGTCACCTATCTCGGCGCGCATATCGTCCCGCCCGACTACGCCGACGACCCGGCGGCCTACGTCGCCCTGGTCACCGGCGAGATGCTCGACGCCTGTGCCCCGTACGCCCGTTGGGTCGATGTCTTCTGCGAGAAGGGCGCCTTCGACGGCGACCAGGCCCGCGCGATCCTCACGGCGGGCAGGGCGAAGGGCCTGCACCCGCGCGTCCACGCCAACCAGCTGGGTTACGGCCCCGGTGTCCAGCTCGCTGTCGAGTTGGACGCCGCCAGCGCCGACCACTGCACCCACCTCACGGACGCGGACGTCGACGCTCTCGCCAACAGCGCGACCGTCGCCACGCTCCTGCCCGGCGCGGAGTTCTCGACGCGCGCCGAGTGGCCCGACGCCCGCCGTCTTCTGGACGCGGGTGTGACGGTGGCGCTGTCGACGGACTGCAACCCGGGCTCGTCCTTCACCTCCTCCGTCCCGTTCTGTATCGCCCTGGCCGTACGGGACATGGGGATGACCCCGGACGAGGCGGTCTGGTCGGCGACGGCGGGCGGCGCGGCTGCCCTGCGGCGTACGGACGTCGGCCGCATCACGCCCGGGGCCCGCGCGGACCTCGTGTTCCTGAACGCGCCGAGCCATGTGCATCTGGCCTACCGGCCGGGCGTGCCGCTCGTCTCGGACGTGTGGCGTCAGGGCAAGAGGTGCCTGTAGGTGCCCGGGTGCTCCTGGAGGAAGTCGGCGAAGGAGCGCGCCGGGTGGCCGGTCAGCCTCCGTACCGCGTTGGAGACCGCGGACATCTCGCCCGTCGCGATCGCCTCGTAGGAGGAGACCCAGCCCGCCACTTCCCACGGCTCGGCGCCGTACCCGGCCCGTGACGCGTAGGCCTCCTCGCGCGTCTCGGGCACATAGGTGACCGTGCGTCCGCTGAATCTGCTCAGCTCGGCGGCGACCTCGTCGAGCGAGAGTGCGTGGGGCCCGGTGATGTCGTACGTCGCCCCGTCGTGGCCGTGGCCAAGCAGCACGGCGGCGGCCGCGTCCGCGACGTCGTCGTGTGCGACGGCCGAGACCTGCCCGTTGCCCGCCGGTCCGCGGATCACCCCGTCGGCTCCGGCCAGCGCGGGCAGGGCGGCGCAGTAGAGGCTGTCGCGCAGGAAGGTGTACGCGAGTCCGGTCGCGCGGATGTGCTCCTCCGTGTGCCAGTGGTCGCGGGCGAAGGTGAACGTCGCGTCCGCGGCGGCCCCGGTGAAGGACACGTACACGATCCGCTCGACACCCGCTGCCACGGCCGCGTCGACGGCGGTGGTGTGCTCCCGCACGCGGTCGGCGCTCTCGCGCGCAGAGACGAGGAACAGCGTCTGGGAGCCGTCGCAGGCCTGCCGCATCGCCTCACTGTCCCCGTACGCGGCGTGCGGTGCGACGGTGGTCCCGACGATCGGCGGCACCCGCGCCGGATCCCGTACGAGCAGCCGGGGCGCCGCTCCCTGCTCGGCGAGCCGGTGGGCGACCCGGCTGCCGAGGTGGCCGCTGGCGCCGGTGACCGCGATGACTGGAGGCATGCGAGCGTCCTCTCGTACTGCCCGGCCGGGCAGGCCCGAGTCGTGGATACCGCCGCGCCCGCGGTTGTTACCCGGGATCCGTCCCCGGGACCGAGGCTAACGCTCGGGCTGCGGCGGCAGTGGCTGCGGGTTCAGCGCCGCGCCTTCCTCCCTCGCCGCCCGGGCGTTGAGGATCAGGACCACGCTCGCCGCCAGCACCCACGCCGCCAGCAGAATCGGTGTCAGCCACGCGCTCCACGGGCCCGCCAGCGACAGCACCGCCACCACGAGGCCGGCCCAGCCGAGCCATGCCGGGATCGCGTGGGTCTCCTGGGCAGCGCGCCAGACCGCGAACAGCATCACCGCCGCACCCACCATCGACGCGATGATCGCGCCGTAGGCCGTATTCAGGAGCAGGATCGCGATGAGCGAGGTCTCCGGCAGCACGGGGAACACGTCGGTGTTGCGCACCGTGATCGCGAAAATATTTCCGGCGAGGGCGCCGACCAGCAGGAACGCCGTGAAGACCGTGCCGCCCACCATCACCAGATGCGAGCGGTTCCCGGCCAGCCTCGACAGCGCGACCAGGAAGAACAGGAACAGCAGGCCTGCCGCGAGCAGGATCAGTGCCAGGGCTTCCGACTGGTCCTGGTTGTCCTCGTTCAGATACCAGAGCACAACTCTCCTGAGTGCGCCCGTCCCCGTGACGTCGGGGGTCATCGACCACAGCACATACCCGGCGATCAGCAGGGCTCCCGCCCCCAGACCGGCGATCCCGGGCCACAGGTCTCTGTGCTGGGCGGGCTGGACGGGTTCTGCGATCTGCGACGACGCCATCATGTTGCCTCCCAGGGGAGCCCGAGAAGGGTTATTTGCCTCATTTTCTCACTCATGGCCGAGTCGGCACGGCGTGGCACAGTGGACCGATGAAGACCATCGGGCTGATCGGCGGCATGAGCTGGGAATCCAGCGCGGAGTACTACCGGCTGCTCAATGAGCTCGTACGCGAGCGTCTCGGCGGGCTGCACTCGGCCAAATGTGTCCTCCATTCCGTCGACTTCGCCGAGATCGAGGAGCTCCAGGTCGCGGGTGACTGGGACCGCGCCGGTGAAATCCTCGCGGAAGCCGCCCGCGGGCTCCGGGCCGCCGGCGCGGATCTGCTGCTGATCTGCACGAACACCATGCACAAGGTGGCGGGCCAGGTGGAGGCCGCCGTCTCCGTACCGCTGCTGCATCTCGCGGACGCCACCGCGGATGCCGTACGGGCGCAGGGGATCGGGCGCGTGGGGCTGCTCGGGACCGCGTTCACCATGGAGCAGGACTTCTACCGCGACCGGCTCGCCTCACACGGGCTCGATGTGCTCACGCCGGACGCCGAGGGGCGTGCGCTGGTGCACCGGGTGATTTACGACGAGCTGTGTCTCGGTGTCGTACGGGAGGAGTCCCGCGCCGCCTACCAGGACGTCATCGCACAGCTCGTCGCGGCCGGGGCGGAAGGCGTCGTGCTCGGGTGCACCGAGATCGAGTTGCTGATCGGGCAGAAGGACAGCCCCGTGCCGGTCTTCCCGACGACCCGCCTGCATGTCGAGGCGGCGGTGGACGCCGCCCTGGGCGGGCGCTGACGCTGCCCGCCCAGAACAGTCGCAGAACAGCCGGGTCAAACCCGCGGGCGTACCGGCAGTTCCTGCACGCTGTTGCCCACAAAGCTCGCGTGCCGCGGCAGTTCCGGCTCCGGGACCGCCAGGCCCAGCCCGGGGAAGCGCGTGAACAGCCGCTCCAGCGCGATCGTCGCCTCCATCCGCGCCAGCGGTGAGCCCAGGCAGTAGTGCGGCCCGTGGCCCAGCGACAGATGCCGGGCGCCGCCGCTTCTGGTGATGTCGAAGCGGTCCGCGTCCGGGCCGTGCGCCGAGGTGTCGCGGCCGGCGGCGGAGTAACCGGCAAGCACCGGCGTGCCCTTGGGGATCACCGTGCCGTCCAGCGTGAGGTCCCGTGTCGGGTAGCGGAACGGGAAGAAGCTGACCGGGCTGTCCCAGCGCAGTGTCTCCTCGACCACGTCCGACCAGGTTGCCTTGCCGGACTGCACGAGCTCCAACTGGTCCCGGTGCGCGCACAGGGCGCGCACCGCGTTGGTGATGAGGTTCAGCGTCGTCTCGTGCCCGGCGATGATCATCAGCAGCAGGGTGCCGATGAGCTCGTGCTGGCTGAGCCGGTCTCCGTCCTCGTCGCGGGCCGCGATCAGCGCGCTGGTCAGATCGTCGCCGGGGCTCTGCATACGGGTCGCGGCGACCGTCCCGAGCACGGCCACCAGCTCGCGGTTCGCGGCCACCGCCTCCTCGGGCCCGATGGAAGTGCTCACCACCTGGTTCGACAGATGGTGCAGCCGGTCCTGGTGCTCGGCGTCGACCCCCAGGAGTTCGCAGATCACGCCCATCGGCAGCGGCATCGCGAAGTGCCTGCGCAGGTCGGCGACGCCGTCACCCGCCCGTGCCGCCTCGTCCAGGCCGTCGAGAAGTTGCGCCGTCACCGTCTCGATCCGGGGGCGCAGTTCCTCGACCCGGCGCGCCGTGAACGCCTTGCTCACCAGCGAACGCAGCCGCCGGTGGTCCGCGTCGTCGGCGGTCGTCATGCCCTGCACGGTCGCGAAGGTCTTCAGCGGCCAGCCGTCGGGTATCTCGCCCTCGCACAGCGCGGTGAAGTGCCCCGCCCCCTTGGCGACATCGGGGTGGGCGAGGAACTCCTTGAGCGCGTCGTGGCCGAGCACCGCCATGCCCGGTACATCACCGGGGAGCACGACGGACGCGACCGCGCCCCGGGCGAGGAGGCGGGCATTGTCCGCGTGCGGGCAGCCGCCGGCCGGGTCCATCCGGTGCGGGGTCTCGTTCGAGGTGGTCAACTGGGCTCTCCTGACTGCGAGATGGACGATGGGCCCGGCGGTACGGGCCGCAGCTGCGGATCCGTGAAACGCACCGGAAGCGCCGCGAGTCCCTTGCTCCAGGGCGACTTGACCCAGGCGAGCTCGCTCTCCGGCACCGCGAGTTCCAGATCGGGCAGCCGGTGCCGGATGGTGTCCACGGCGGTACGGGTGATCAGCCGGGCCGGGTCCTGCGCCGGGCAGGTGTGCGGGCCCGCGCCGAAGGCCAGATGCGAGCGGTTGCCGGTCACCGGAACCCCGTCCGGGGGCAGGATCCCGGGGTCCTGGTTGGCCCCCGCCAGGCCCAGGAGCAGCATGTCCCCGGCGCGGATCTCCTGTCCGGCGAAGGTCAGATCGCGGGTGGCGTAGCGCGCCGGGAAGTTCTGCGTGGGCGGGAAGCGCCACAGTACGAGATCGAGCGCGTCGTCCACGCTGAGGTGCCCGCCGGTCAGCGAGGACCGGAACGCCGGGTCGCAGAGCAGGATCCGCAGGGTGGTGGCGATCCAGTTCACGGTGGTCTGGTTCCCCGCCACGAACATCACCACCAGGTTGTGCAGCACTTCCTCGTCGGTGAGCGCTGCCGGATGGTGCAGCAGCGCCGATGTGACGTCATTGCCCGGTGTCCGGCGCTTCTCCTCGATCAGCGCCCCGAGGATCACGCCCATGCGCCGGGCCGCGTTGACCGAGTCGGCGTTGGCGGCGACCATGCCCGCGATCGCCTGCACCAGCTGCTGGCCGGTCCGCTCGTCCAGACCGAGCAGCCCGGTGATGACCATCATCGGAAGCTTGCGTGCGTAGTGCGGCACCAGATCGGCCTCGTGCCGTCCGGCGAAGGACGCGATCAGCCGCTCGGCCGTGGCTCGTACGCTGCGGCGCAGCTCGTGCCCGTTGATCCTGGCGAGCGCGTCGGACACGGCGGCCCGCATACGGCGGTGCTGCTGACCGTCGGTGAACAGCAGCGCGGGCCGCCAGCCGACCATCGGCAGGATCGGCGAGTCGGCGGGGACCCGGCCCTCGCGCAGCAGGGTCCAGCGCCGCGGGTCGTGCGAGAAGTCCTGCTCCTCGCGGGTCAGCCGGAGCAGTTCGCGGTGGCCGAGTACGAGCCATGCCTCGATGCCGGGCGCGATGGTCACGGGGGCCACCGGGCCGTGTTCGCGGCGCAGTTCCTCGTACAGCGCGGGCATGGCGTCGCCGTCGAGATCGGGTCCGTAGAGCGGGGTCGCGACCGGGCATCGGCCCGCGGGCGAGTGTGGGGGAGCGGCGGGCGGGCGCGGGGGAACGGCAGGCGCCGTGCTCATGAGGACTCCGTGGCTGCGTGGATGAGATGGCTGACGAGGGCGATGAGCGCCCGTACCGAGGAGCGGGCGTCGCGCGCGTCGCAGGAGACCAGCGGGGTGCTGGGGAGAAGGTCGAGTGCGGTGCGCAGCTCCTCCTCACGGTGCAGGGGGCTGCCCGGGAAGACGTTCACGGCAACCGCGAAGGGCAGATCGAGATCCTCCAGATTGCCCAGGGCGTCGAAGGACGCCGACAGGTCGCGGGTGTCGATCAGGGCCAGCGCCCCCAGCGCCCCCTTGGCCAGATCCCGCCAGGCGGGCAGGAACCGCTGCTGGCCGGGGGTGCCGAAGAGATAGAGCACCAGATCGCCGTCGAGCGTCATCCGGCCGAAGTCCAGGGCGACGGTGGTCGTCTTCTTGGACCGCTCGCCGCCGGTGTCGACGCGGGCGCCCGCCTGCGTCATCACCGCCTCGGTGGAGAGCGGCTTGATCTCCGAGACCGTTCCGATGAGCGTGGTCTTGCCGACTCCGAGCGGGCCGACGACCAGGATCTTCGCCGCGCCCGCGACGCTGGACATGACGTACTTTCCCGACTGTCCCGTCTCGGCGCCCGATGCCCGGCCGAGGGCGTCAGAGGCGGCTTTCGAGGCCATGGAGGACCTTTCTGAGCATGGTCACATCGGCGCGTTCGGCCGGCGGTATGGGCGGGCGGGTCACGATCAGGCCCCAGTCGAGGAGGTCGGACAGCAGCACCTGCACCACCGAGGGCGGCTGACCCAGGTGGGCGGCCACCTCGGCGACCGACAGCAGACCCTGACAGTGCGACAGGATCGTGTGGTGTTCCGGCTGGAGGGACGCGGGAAAGGCGGCGTCCGTGGCCATCACCAGCGTCTCCCAGGACAAGGGCTCGCCGCCGGTGTCCGAGCGTCCGCCGGTGATGACATACGGGCGGACCGCCGATGTGGTCCGTACCTCCGGGCGGTCCGTCATGACGAAGGAGTCACCGGATCACGTGGCTGACTGCTCAGGTGCGCGCCGATCTTGGCGACCAGCAGCTGCATCTGCTGGGCGACCAGGCCCACATCGGCCTCAGTGTCGGTGGCCACGCCCAGATGGGCACCGACTCCGGCGTGCGTGAACAGCACGAAGCCGTGCTCGGACTCCAGCATCAGCTGGCGCACCCCGGCGCCGCCGCCGAACAGGAGCGTGGCGGTGGAGCGGCCGGTCATGGTCATCGCGGCACAGGCCGCGGAGAGCGATTCGGCCTCGGCGACGCTCAACGACGCGACCGGTCCCGAGAGGTTCTCGGCCGAGGCGTGCCCGAGGCGCAGCCCGTCCTCGGTGACGACGACGGCATGGCGGACGCCCGGGATCTCGGTCAGCGGGCGCAGCATCCAGCCCAGGTCGGGAAGTCTGGTTATGGTCCCGGTCACGGCCGGCCTCCATCGTGCTCGTGGGATACGTCGGTGTCGTCCTCGTCGTTCTCCAGGGCGGCGCGCCCGCGGCGGGAGCCGGACACCACGCTGGCGATGGACGCGCGCGCGGCCTCCGGCGTCCAGGGCGAAGCGGGTTCGGGAACCGGGGCCGATGGCGCCGACTGAAGGGCGCTCTGGGCCGCGGCCTCCACGGCGGCGCCGCGACGGCTGCGGCGCCGGGGCAGGGCACCGGGCGTGAGCACGTCGGGGGAGGGCTCGGCGCCGGACTCGGCGGCCGCCTCCGCGGGTGCTGTCGCCGCGGGCGCCTGGGGCGAGGCCGTGAAGTGCGACAGCGGCTCGGTCAGCAGCCGGTACGGCACGAACGTCACCGCCCGCGTGCCCCCGTACGCCGATGCGCCCGTCAGCTCCACATTGAAGCCGAGCTCCCGGCTCCAGCGCCCGACGCAGGCGAGTCCGAGCCGCGGCACCGCGCCCAGTTTGGCCAGGTCCAGTTCCTGACGCAGCTGTCCGGTCGCCTGCTGGAGTACGTCCGGGGGCATGCCCAGACCCGCGTCGTCGATCTCGACGACCGCGCCCGCGCCCACCTCCCGGATGGTGACGACGACCTGTGTGCGGGAGGGGGAGAACACCGTGGCGTTCTCCAGCAGTTCGGCGATGGCGTGCATCAGGCCCTCCACCGCGGGCGGCACCACATAGAGCGTCTGCCCGCCGTGCACCTCGATCCGCCCGAACTCCACGATCCGGGACTGGGCGCCGCGTACACAGTCGTAGAGGGAGACCGGACGGGTCTCCCGGCGGGCGGGCCAGATACCGCACATCACCAGCAGGGTCTGGGCCTTGCGGGTCATCTGCGAGGCCGCGTGGTCGGCCTTCATCACCTCGGCCATGAGCCGGGAGTCGTCGATGGACCGCTCGACGTGGTCGAGGACCTGCTGCTGCACCGTGGCCATCGCGTGCATGGTGCGGGCCACCGACTCGAAGGCCGCCTGCACGGAGTCCCGCAGTGCCCGTTCGCGGCGTACCGCCTCGTCGGAGCCGAGGGCCACGACCACCGCGGCCAGCGCCCGGGCGAATTCCGGGCCGGTGTCGTCCTCGGGGACCAGCGGCCCCGGAACGCCGTCGAGTCGCTGTCCCGCCCGCACCCGTTCGGTGATGGCAGGCAAGCGTACGGACGCGAGATGGGCCACTTCGGCGCCCCGGGCGGCGGCGAGCGCCTGCTCGCGGACCCGTAGCGCCCGCTCGGCCCGCAGCTGCCGCAGCAGCAGGAGAGCCCAGGCGAGCAGCAGCACCGCCGCGGCCACGCAGCCGCCCGCCAGTATCTGCCGGCTCACCACGACGACCTCGACACGACGCGTGTGCAGACCACGACCTTGACCACCACCACGGAGACTGAGCCCTTCCCGGACACCCGGACACGCAGAACTCCCCTGGGAGATCGGGAGCAGTCAGATCCTATGAGCAACAGGTCATGCCCGAACGCCAGTTGTGCAACTCCCGTCACTTTGCCGATGCCGCCCCAATCCCGTTCCTTCACGGATCCGCCACAAGAACGGCGTTGTCCAGCCGGAGGCGGCACGACGGGTTCGCCTCCCCGGTCATCGACGTCGGCGCGGGGTGCGCCGCGTACGAACAGCTGCTGCGCGCCCGGTCGCCCACGTTCCTCGAGAACACCCCGGCCAAGGAGCGCAGGCTGGGGGCGGAAGGACGCGCGAGGTGCGGTTCGTCTTCGACGAGCGAGACCCGGCCGCGCTGCGTACGCTCATGGAGTGGAAGTAACGCCGCGGGTCCGCGGCGTACCGCTGCCGTGGGACCAGCGGCACAAGCCCCGGGGGGACACATGACGACGCCCCCGATTCCCGTACTGCTCTACCACGCCGTGATGGACGACCCGCCCGACTGGATCGCCGAATTCACCGTCACACCACGGGACTTCGGCACGCAGCTGGACGCCGTCGTGGCCAGCGGCCGCACGCCCGTAGCCATCAGCGCGCTGGCCAACCACCTCGCGGGCCGCTCCCCGCTGCCGGACCGGCCCGTGGTCCTGACCTTCGACGACGGTTTCGCCGATCTGCCGGGCCCCACTGCCGAGGCGCTGGCCGCCCGCGCCCTGCCCGCGACCGCGTATCTCACCACCGGCGCCGTCACTCCGGGGCGGCGCAGTCTGCTGCCGCCCGCGCCGATGATGAAGCTTTCCCAGGCACCGCTCCTGGAGGAGTACGGCATGGAGGTCGGCGCCCACACCATCACGCACCCGCAGCTGGACACACTTCCGGCGAAGGCGCTGCACCGTGAACTGCGCGAGCCCAAGGCGGTGCTCGAGGACGTCCTCGGCCACGAGGTGGCGCATCTCGCCTATCCGCACGGCTACAACAGCCCGGCCGTCCGCAGGTCCGCCCTCCGCGCGGGCTACGCCTCCGCGGTCGCCGTCCGCCATGCGCTGAGCTCCGAGACCGACGAGTCCTACCGCATCGCCCGCCTCATCCTGCGCCGCAGCCACACGGTGGCGGACATCGAGGCGTGGATGGACGGGCGGGGCGCGCCCGTCGCGCCGTTCCCCGACTCGCTGCCGACGGTGGGGTGGCGGATCTACCGGCGCGCCCGCGCCCGCATCAAGGGCCCGGTCTTCGCGGGCTGACGCCCCGGTTCAGGGGGCTGGCCCGGTTACCGATCGGGACTGCCCCGTGAATAACGGGGAAGGGGCCATTCCGCGAGGGAACGGACCCTTCCTGCGTCTGTGGCAAGCGTCCCCGCGATGCGTCCTGGCGGTGCGTGCGGCTACTCCTCCAGCGTCAGGGCGTCCCTGAGCTTGACCAGAGTGCGCGACAGCAGCCGGGACACATGCATCTGTGAGATGCCCAGTTCCTCGCCGATCTCCGACTGTGTCATGTTCGCGACGAAGCGCAGGGAGAGAATCTTGCGGTCCCGTGGCGGAAGGCCTGCAATCAACGGCTTCAGCGACTCGACGTACTCGATGCCTTCGAGACCGTGGTCCTCGTAGCCGATGCGGTCGGCCAGCGCGCCCTCACTGTCGTCCTCCTCGGGCTGGGCGTCGAGCGAGCTCGCGGTGTACGCGTTGCTCGCCGCCATGCCCTCGACGACCTGGCTGTCGCTGATGCCCAGCTGTTCGGCCAGCTCGCCCACGGTGGGCGAGCGGTCGAGCTGCTGGGAGAGCTCGTCGCCCGCCTTGGCCAGGTCGAGGCGCAGCTCCTGGAGGCGGCGCGGTACCCGCACCGACCACGAGGTGTCACGGAAGAAACGCTTGATCTCACCGATGATGGTCGGCATCGCGAAGGTCGGGAACTCCACGCCGCGGCTGAGCTCGAAGCGGTCGATCGCCTTGATCAGGCCGATCGTGCCGACCTGGATGATGTCCTCCATGGGCTCGCTGCGGGAGCGGAAGCGGGAGGCGGCGAACTTCACGAGCGCCAGGTTGAGTTCGACGAGCGTGTTGCGCACGTACGCGTGCTCGTGGGTGCCCTCTTCGAGGGACTCGAGCCGTCCGAAGAGCGTCTTGGACAGGGCTCGCGCGTCCAGCGCTCCCATCCCGTCGTAGGGCGGGATCTCCGGGAGCGCCTCGACGAGTTCGAGGCCGTCCGGGCTCGCGGACGGAGCGGGGGTGGGGCGTGCCGACGGCGCGGTGGGGATGCGCGTTTCGTCGAGCCGGGGTGACATGGTCTCCTCCATCGTTCTCGGCATATGGCTGCCGATGCCAATACATGCGCTGCGGTGAGCGGCGCCTCCAAAGCCGGTCGTGGTTGTTTGTGTCCCTACTAGCCCTACCCGCTCCGGGTGGACCGGTGCAAGTGTCATATGTGCCATATGCCCGTTTTGATAGGGAGTTCGGCTGGCCCCGCGACGTACGGAAGGCGTAATGTTCGACCGACGTCGGCGCCGTCATTCGACGGTGCTGTGCGGACAGAGCGGCAGGGTGGACTTACCGGCGCACCATCGGCGGGAACGCAGTGATGACGCAGCGAACGACACGGCGAAGAGGGACGGGCATGGACCGCGGGACGGTCGGCAGCGCGAACCGGGGCCGGCTTCAGGTCGAGGTTCGGACCGAGGGCCACAGCGAGGTTGTGAAACCGGCGGGTGAGTTGGATCACCACACCGCCGATTTGCTCCGCGCGCCCTTGGACGAAGCACTCGATCAGGGGCGCGCACGCCTTGTCATCGACTGCTCACAGCTCGAATTCTGCGATTCCACCGGACTCAATGTGCTGCTCGGTGCCAGGCTGAAGGCGGAAGCGGCCGGGGGAGGGGTCCATTTGGCCGGGATGCTGCCCGTGGTGGCGAGGGTTTTCGAGATCACCGGGGCGGAGGCGGTCTTCACCGTGCACGACTCGCTCGAAGATGCCCTCTCCGGCTGAGTTGCCACCCCCTGTAGTCCGCGTCACGCGCACAGCGCAGGCGTCGTGGGTGTTGTCACGATCCGGCAGGGCAGGAGAACCCCGCAGAACGTTGATGGCCCAGCACTCTGAGTACTGAAGTAATGGCGAATCGGTGAATCGGTGAGGTGAAGCGCTGATGAGCACCACCCGGCAGCAACCGCCGGGCGACCTCGGTCCCGAGCCGAACGGCGCCGGCGCCGCCGACTCCTCCGGGGTGCCCGGCCATGCGGTGCGCATCCTTGCCCTGGGCAGCGCGAGCGGCATAGTGCCGCTCGCGCGCGACTTCACGCGCCAGGCGCTGTACGACTGGGGCTGGCTGCCCGCCGCCACGGCCGACCGCCGGGCCGCAGCCGAGGACGTGCTGCTCGTCGTCTCCGAACTGGTCACCAACGCCTGCCTGCACGCTGAGGGCCCGGAGGAACTGCGGGTCGGCTGCGACGGCAAGGTGCTGCGCCTCGAGGTCACGGACCGCGGCACGGGCCAGCCCGCGCCGCGCACCCCCCACCGGGCGGGCCGGCCGGGCGGACACGGGATGTTCATCGTCCAACGGCTCTGTCTGGACTGGGGGGTTGTCCGCGTCGCCGGCGCCTCGGGCAAGACGGTCTGGGCGGACCTCGCCGCTCCTTCGTAGCGCTTTCGCGTTGGTGTACGACAGGTTTTGAAGCTCTTGTAGAGCACGTCAATACGGCGTGCTCTTTGTCTTCCCTCCCCAAGGTCCCAGGCGTACCTTGAGCGCCCGATCTGATGTGTCGTCAGTAACTT
Organism: Streptomyces sp. SLBN-118; assembly: GCF_006715635.1. Classification (NCBI taxonomy): domain Bacteria; kingdom Bacillati; phylum Actinomycetota; class Actinomycetes; order Kitasatosporales; family Streptomycetaceae; genus Streptomyces; species Streptomyces sp. SLBN-118. Next base: position 3,097,982 of record NZ_VFNP01000002.1, on the reverse strand, counting down.
CGGCGACACCCGGCAGTAACTTCCGGCATGAGGGGAACTCGAGGTGTCGTACCAGAAGCGGACAGCTCTCTCGCTGGCAGCAGCGGTGGCGGGCTCGGTGGTGCTGATGGCCGCCCCCGTCGCCCATGCCGGCGTCCAGGACGTCGACTACCAGTGCCAGACGCCGATCGGGCCGAAAGGCGCGGTCTCACCGATCGACATCAAGGCCGTCAAGGGCGGCAGCGGCTACCAGCTGACCATGTCCTTCCAGAAGGGTGTCTCCTCCAGCCCGGTGGAACTCGGCAAGGGCGCGATGAAGCCGAGCGCGCTCATCGAGCTGGGCGGGGCCGACGCGGGCACGATCCCGGTGTCCGGGCCGCCGAACGCGGCCGCCATCCCCGCCAACACCCCCATCAAAATCAGTGACTTGTCGGGCACCTACACGCCCAGGAAGAGCGGCAAGGTCACCTTCACCGCCGGGGTGCTGACCATCAAGGCCCTCGGTACGACGACGACATGCACACCCAAGAACAACCCGAAGCCCTCCCTGGACCTCGATGTCACCGCGGCGACCGGCTCCCAGTCCGCACCGTCCGGCGGCGGCGAACTGCCCAGGACCGGCCCGCTCGACTCGGCGCTCGCCCTCGGCACACTCGGCGGCACCGTGCTGCTGTCCGGGGCCGCGGGAGTGCTCTGGCTGACCAGGCGCGGTCAGCGGACCGCGAGCTGACCCGTGCTGCCGCGCCTCGTCGTCGGCCTCGCCGCGCTGCTGTGTGCGCTGTGCGCCCCCGCGGCGCGGGCGGCGGACGCGGCATGGACGGTGCAGCCGGGCGGCGCCCGGCCGTACGTCTATCTGGAGGGCGTGCCCGGAACGGTGCTGGAGGACACGCTGGCCGTGACCAACCCGGGCACGAAGCCGCTCACCGTACGGCTGCGCGCGGCGGACGCGTACAACACCGAGACCGGGGCGCTCGCCGTGCGCGGCGCCCGCGGGTCCCACGGAGCAGGCACCTGGATCACGCTGGCCTCGAAGCGCGTGACCGTTCCGCCGCGCACGCGCGCGGAGATCCCCTTCTCGGTCACGGTCCCCCCGGGCGCCCTGCCCGGCGACCACCCGGGCGCGGTCATGGCGGCCTTCGGCGGGCGGGAGGCGGGTGTACGGATCCATCTGCGCGTCAGCGGTCCGACGCTGGCGGCACTCACGGTCGAGCAGGTGAAGGTCTCCGGCGGCGCGATCCACTACACCCTGGTCAACCGCGGCAACACCGCCCTGACCCCGCGCCTGACGATCCGCGCGGACGGCCTCTTCGGCGAGGTGCTGCGCCGCGCACCGCGCACGCTCCCGGTGGAACTCCTCCCCGCCCAGCGCGTCACCCTCACCGAGACATGGCGCGATCATCCGTCCCTGGACTCGGTGACGGTCCGCATCGAGGCGACGGCGCCCGGCGACGCCCACGCGAAGGGGTCGGCCTCGGCGGCGTTCGTGCCCTGGGGGACGGTGGCGGGCTCCGCGGCCGGGCTGCTCGCGGCGGCGGGCGGCACGGTGTGGTTTCTGCGCCGCCGACGCTCTGCGGATCCTGGCCCGGCCCCTGAACAGACCGGCAGCGAACGGCACTTGGGGAGGTCAGGAGCATGACGATGTACGAAGCCGACGTGCCGCGTCACAAAGCTGACGCCGCGGGGGTCCGGGGGCATGCCCACGGTTCGGGAAAGGGGCGGGGTGGGGGAGACTCCAGGCCCCGCCCCGCGCGGACCTGGGCCGTGCTGCTCGCCCTGCTCCCTTTCCTGCTGCTCCCACTGGCCCCCCGCGCCGCCGCGGCGGACGCGAAACCCGACGTCAAGCTCTCACAGACACAGGCCGGCAAGGGCGGGGACATCACCGTCAGCGGCAGCGGATGGCGGCCGAACACCCTGCTGATGATGCTCATCTGCGGGCAGGCCGCGCCCGGCAAAGGCGTCATCGGCGGCACCAACGCCTGTGCCAACGCCGACGGCCGCGCCGTCACCACCGACGCCAAGGGTGCCTTCAGCAAGAAGATGCCGGTCGCCGAGCCGCCCAAACCCTGCCCCTGCGTGGTGCACGTGGCCATCGTCACCGGTGAACAGGCCGTCGTGGACGCTCCGTTCGTCGTCGCGGGCCACCCCACCGCCCCGCTGCCCGAGCCCACCGTCGGCGGAAAGCTCGCGGTACTCGCCGCCACCCGGCTCGAAGGCGACTCCGGCATCCTCGTCTTCTTCGGAGCCCCGCCGTCCCGCAGGCTCGAATTCACCGTCGGCAACCTGGGGTCCGAGCCGGTGAAGGACCCCGTCTTCCAGATCGGCACCGCGCACGGCGTCTTCGCCCCGCAGTGGGAGGAGCAGCAGTGGCGCGGCACCATCGCGCCCGGCGAGAAGGTCCTGGTCAAGCTGCCCCTACAGCTCTCCGCCGGGGCGCACGGTGACTACGAGATCTCGGTCAAGTACGGCTCGAAGGTGCTCGCCGAACAGCCGTGGGGTGTCGGCCGTCCCTGGGGCGTGACGGTCTTCTGGATCCTGCTCGCCGTGGTCGTGCCCGCCGCCGTCTTCCGTATCGGCATGGCCGTCGTCGACCGCGTCCGCCCCGGCGCCCGCCCCCGAGGAGGCGGCCGCCACCGCACCGTATCGCTGCGCAGGCCACCAAACCCCGGGCCGAGGAGCACCACGACCACCACGGCGGCTCTGCCGTGGTTCACACCTGACTCCGCACCGTCAGAGAACCGGTCCACGACGAAGGGACATTCGTGAGCACGCAACGGAGGATGAGCGCGGCCGGAGTCGCGCTGATGCTCGGCGGTGCGGGGATCCTGCTGGCCGCAAGCCCCGCCCAGGCAGCCGAGGTCGCATACAAGACGGAGTGCATCCCACCGCCCATCTCGGGGCTGCCACCCGTGCAGGGCACCACGAAGGTGCAGATCACCGCGCCCGCGGAGGCGAAGGTCGGCGACGAGGTCGAAGTGGTGTGGAAGTTCGTCGAGGCGGCCTCGAAGAACCCCGACATCCTCGACCTGGACAAGGACACGGTGAAGCCGACCGGCACGCTGAAGGCGGCCGGGGCGCAGACCGTGAACATCTCGATGGAGGGGCCGCGTTCGAACCCGCCGATACCCAAGAACAGCCCGATGAAGCTGTCCGACATGAAGGGGAAGATCAAGCTGACCACGGCGGGCGAGGTCACGCTGACGCCGGACGCGTACAACATCAACGTCTCCAAGCCGATGTCGACCGACACCAAGTGCACGCCCAAGGAGACGGTCAAGCCGGCAGCGACGATCAAGGTCACGGACGGCGGGGGCGGCACGACGAGCGGCGGGTCGACGTCGGGAGGAACCACCTCGGGCGGGACCACTTCCGGCGGGACCACTTCCGGCGGAACGACCTCCGGCGGCACGACGAGTTCCGGCGGCTCCACCTCCGGCGGGGGCGGCGGCCAGACCGACTTCCCCGGCAAGGAAGTCACCGTCGCCTTCGCGTGCAAGTCACCGGGACCGGCGAGCATCAACTCCAAGGTGACGATCAACGCCAAGAAGAACGGCGGCAGTTACGACCTCGTGGTCAAGACGGCCAAGGGCGTCATGAACAGCCCGGCCGCGCTGCCCGCGGGCGCCCTCAAGCCCTCCATGGCGGTCCTTCTCGGCGGCGCCGACAAGGGCACCGTCCCGGTCACGGGCCCCGCCAACCCCGACCCACTGGAGCAGGGCAAACCGGTAGACCTGCCCGACATGACCGGCACCTACAAGCCGGGCGCCGGCGGCAAGTCCACGCTCAGCCCCGGCACCCTGACGATCGACGTCACCCTGGGCGGCCAGAAGATCAGCATCCCGTGCACGGTCAAGGGCACGGCGGAAGCCTCGCTGGTACTCGACACAACGGCCCAGCCCGGCGGCGCGTCGGGAGGCACCGGCGGCGGCGGGGCATCGAACGGGGGCACGAGCACAAGCGGCGGCCTGGCCCAGACGGGCTCCGACAACGACGGCGCCCTGCGTGCCCTGGCCCTGGTCGCGGGCACGGTCATCCTGCTGGGCGGCGCGGTCTTCACGTTCACCCCGTGGCGCCGGCTGCGCGGTACTCGCTAGGACATCGAAACGGCGAAGGGCCGCCGCACCGAAGAAGCCGGTGCGGCGGCCCTTGCCCTACGTGTACGGGCTACGTCAGTGGACGTCGCCCATCAGCGTCTCGACCTTCTTGCGGTACATGTAGATCGCGACACCGGCCGCCGAGGCCAGCAGCGCCTGCATGGCGATGATCGAGGTGCCGTTCAGGTCGACACCCGCCAGCGCGAGCAGACCCGTGGCGCAGTCACCGGCCGTGACGGCGAGGAACCAGACGCCCATCATCTGGCTCGCGTACTTCTGCGGCGCCATCTTCGTGGTGACCGACAGGCCGACCGGAGACAGGCACAGCTCCGCGATGGTCTGGATCATGTAGATCGAGACCAGCCACATCGGGCTGACCTTCGTGCTGTCACCGGCCATGCCCATCGGCACGATGAAGACGAAGAACGAGCCGCCGACGAGGACCAGGGCCATCGCGAACTTCACAATGGTGCTCGGCTCCTGGTTCTTACGGGCCAGCCACAGCCACATCCAGGCGAAGACCGGGGCCAGCGCCATGACGAACAGCGGGTTCAGCGACTGGAACCAGGTGGCCGGGAAGTCGAATCCGAAGAGGCTGTCACCGGTCTTGCCGTCCGCGAACAGGGACAGGGTGGAGCCGCCCTGGTCGTAGATCATCCAGAAGACGGCGGCGGCCACGAAGAACCAGATGTAGGCGCTCATCTTCGACTGCTCGACGGTGCTCAGGCTCCTGTCACGCTTGATGCGGACCAGCACGGCGATCGGGATGATCAGACCGGCCAGAGTGAGCGGGACCAGCGCCCAGTTCAGGGTGTACATGCCCGCCACGACCACGGCGCCGTAGAAGCCGGCGATTACGACAGCGGCCGAGGCGACCTTGAGCAGGATGGCCTTGCGCTCCGCGGCGTCGAGCGGGTTCGGGACGACGCTGCTCTTCTCGCTCAGGTGCCGGGTGCCGATCAGGAACTGGGCCAGACCCAGCGCCATGCCGACCGCGGCGAGCGCGAAGCCGAGGTGCCAGTTGTGCTTCTCGCCGACGGTGCCGATCACCAGCGGTGCCGCGAACGCACCGAGGTTGATGCCCATGTAGAAGATCGTGAAGCCACCGTCACGGCGCGGGTCGTCCGGTCCGTCGTAGAGGTGACCGACCATCGTGGAGATGTTGGCCTTCAGCAGACCGGAGCCGACCGCGACGAGGATCAGGCCGACGAAGAACATCGCCTGGCCCGGGACGGCCAGCGAGAGGTGACCGGCCATGATCACGAAACCGGCGACGGTGACGGTCTTGCGAGCGCCCCAGACGCGGTCACCGAACCAGCCGCCGGGCATGGCCATGAGGTAGACCATCGAGACATAGACGGCGTAGATGGCCGACGCCGTGGCCGCGGTCATCGCCAGGCCGCCGCCCTGGCTGCCGGTTGCCGCGTCGGCACCCCCGGAGACCAGGTAGAGCACGAGAAGGGCGCGCATTCCGTAGTAGGAGAAGCGCTCCCACATCTCGGTCATGAAGAGTGTGGCCAGGCCGCGGGGGTGGCCGAGGAAGGTCTTCTCGGGGACAACCGAGTCCTTCGTCAGGCTGGACGCCATGGGTCGATCCTTGCTAGCTCGGGACGCGCTGCTTCGTAGGCGGTACGCGCCCGGTGGGGGGTGGCCGGCACCGGTAGGTGAGGTGTCCCACCCCACGCCTCGGGGCTCACTCCGCGCAGGCGGAGACGGGGGACAGTCCGCACCGGGATCCACGCCCGTGCGCTGTGTCGCGCTCGGGGCCCGGCCCACAGGTCATTCACTGCATCGAGGCGGGCAACCCAACCTCGCGCAGCAAAGAGACCCTTGGCCGGTTGTGCAGGCCAAAGGTCCCGTGTCGTGCTACAGGCGTCTCGCCACCATACGACACGACAGTGCCGGATATGGAAGGACTTGAGAGATGAATCACAGGCGTCCGCGGAACCAGGTGCCCTGAATCGAAGGTCGTATTCATGATTACATCATTGACCCGCAGGCCTTGCCGATCACGCAACGACGCGTACGCCACGCGGACTACCATCACCCCATGACCCGTGTACTGCTCGCCGAGGACGACGCTTCCATCTCGGAGCCGCTGGCCCGCGCCCTGCGCCGGGAGGGTTACGAGGTCGAGGTCCGCGAGGACGGCCCGACCGCGCTGGACGCCGGACTTGCGGGCGGTGTCGACCTCGTCGTGCTCGACCTGGGGCTGCCCGGCATGGACGGCCTGGAAGTCGCGAGACGCCTGCGCGCCGAAGGCCATACGGTGCCGATCCTCGTGCTGACGGCCCGCGCGGACGAGGTGGACACCGTCGTCGGCCTGGACGCCGGCGCGGACGACTACGTCACCAAGCCGTTCCGCCTCGCCGAACTGCTCGCCCGGGTCCGGGCCCTTCTGCGCCGCGGCGCCTCGGAACCCTCGCCCGCCCCGGCGACGCACGGCGTACGGATCGACGTCGAGTCGCACCGCGCCTGGATGGGCGACGAGGAACTGCAGCTCACGGCAAAGGAGTTCGACCTGCTGCGCGTCCTGGTCCGGGACGCGGGCCGGGTGGTCACGCGCGATCAGCTGATGCGCGAGGTCTGGGACACGACGTGGTGGTCCTCGACGAAGACGCTGGACATGCACATCTCCTGGCTGCGCAAGAAACTCGGCGACGACGCGGCGAACCCGAGGTACATCGCGACGGTGCGGGGTGTGGGTTTCCGCTTCGAGAAGAGCTGAAGCAGGTGTGGGGCTGTCTCCCACACCCCGGCGGGGCCGAGCCCGTACCGTTCCGGCAGGGAGGGGCCGTGCAGGGCCGTCCCCGCAGGCGATTGGCGGCCAGCACCGGGTGATCAATCGGATGGCCTGTTCGCCGCCGACGCCGAGGAGTCGAGCCCGACGGGGCTTGTGCCGGGTTCGTGGGCGCTGTGGGCCGGGGGCGTTGGTGGTTACTCTCCGGTGGTGGGTCTCGCGGGCGAACCCCCGCGCACCGCAGCCCGGGCGGCAAGGGAGAATCCCGCAGCCCAAGCGCGACTCAGCCCGCGCACCGCTGACCCGCAACAGAACCGCAGCCGGAGGCGACCATGAGACGACGACTCATCACCTCAACTCTCGCCGTCGTCCTCGTCGTCATCGCCGTCTTCGGTGTCTCCCTCGTCCTCGTCGAGACCCGCACCATCTCCTCCAGCGCCCAGGAAAGCGTCGACTCCGAGGCGCTGCGGCTCGTCAGCATCGTCGACAGCCGGCTCATCGGCGGTGAGCCCGTCAACCCCGACATTCTCTCCGAGCAGAGCGGCGCCAAGCGGTACGCGCTCATCGAGATCCCCGGCCGCGAGCCGATCGAGATCGGCGAGCGCCCCACCGGCAGCGTCATCCGGGGGACCGCACACGGTGAGCGCAAGGAGAGCGTCACCGTCGAGGAGTCCCGCTCCTCCGTGACGCGCGAGGTCGGGCGGACCCTGTTGATCATCGCCGCGGTCGCGCTGCTCGCGGTCGTCGCCGCCGTGCTGCTCGCCGTACGCCAGGCGAACCGTCTCGGCTCCCCGCTCACCGATCTCGCCGAGACCGCCGAGCGTCTCGGCTCCGGCGACCCGCGCCCCCGCCACAAGCGCTACGGCGTCCCCGAGCTCGACCGCGTAGCGGACGTCCTCGACTCCAGCGCCGAGCGCATCGCGCGCATGCTCACCGCCGAGCGCCGGCTCGCCGCCGACGCCTCCCATCAGCTCCGTACGCCGCTGACCGCGCTCTCCATGCGGCTGGAGGAGATCACCCTCACCGACGACCCGGACACGGTGAAGGAGGAGGCGAGCATCGCGCTCGCGCAGGTGGAGCGGCTCACCGACGTGGTGGAGCGGCTGCTCACGAACTCCCGCGACCCCCGTACCGGCTCCGCCGTCGTCTTCGACCTCGACGAGGTGGTCAAACAGCAGCTGGAGGAGTGGCGCCCGGCCTACCGCAGCGCGGGCCGCGCCATCGTCTGCTCGGGAAAGCAGGGCATGCGGGCCGTCGGCACCCCGGGCGCGGTCGCCCAGGTGCTCGCCGCACTGATCGAGAACTCGCTCATGCACGGTGGGGGAACGGTCGCGCTACGGACCCGTGTCACCGGAAACCAGGCCGTGGTCGAGGTGACCGACGAGGGCCCGGGTGTCCCTGCCGACCTCGGCGCGCGGATCTTCGAGCGGACCATCAGCGGCCGCAATTCCACCGGCATCGGACTGGCCGTGGCCCGTGATCTGGCCGAGGCGGACGGTGGCCGGCTGGAGCTGCTCCAGCAGCATCCGCCGGTCTTTGCGCTGTTCCTGAGCCGGGTGGCGCGCCGCCGCAACGACAGCCCGCCCACGGTCCGCTGAAGCGGACGGCGCAGGGGGGTCAGCGCCCGACGCGGTCCGGCTCAGGCCGCCGCGGCCCCAGGAACGATTCCGCCGTGTGCACGGCTTCGCGCGCGGGCAGCGCCCGGAAGACCCAGGTGCGGTAGGACCAGAAGCGGAACAGCGTCGCGATGCCGATGCCGAGGAACTTGAACACGTTGCTCTGCAGCGGGCTGTCCCAGCCGAAGCCGTAGGTCGCCGCGTACAGAATGCCGTTCTCGATCACCAGGCCGACCACGCTGAACAGCAGAAAGAGCGTGAGTTCCTTGGTGCGCCCGCTCTTGTCGCGGTCGCGGTAGGTGAAGTAGCGAAAGCCCACGTAGTTGAAGGCGATCGCGATGACGGTGGCCAATATCGACGCCCGCACCACGGGGATCTGGGTGGTGTGACGTACGAGGTTGAAGACCGCGAGGTTGACGAGCAGCCCCGCACCGCCCACCGCTCCGAACTTGGCGACTTCGCGGAACAGCTGATCGAGCTGCCCGCGCAGCGCACCGCCTCGTTCACTCATAGTGAGAGTTCAGCCCCATCGTTTCGGCAGCGTCAACGCAGCCATGCTAACCACCCGCCCTCGCCCCCGCCCCTGGACGTCCACAACCATGTGGCGAGGCTGTGACACGGCCGACCCCGGCCGGGCACCGCGGGCGGCAGGGAGAGTCTGGGCGGCGGATACCCTAGGAGGGTGACGTTCCCGGTAGTCGGCATGGTCGGCGGCGGCCAGCTCGCCCGTATGACCCACGAGGCGGGCATCCCCCTCGGCATCAGATTCAAGCTCCTCAGTGACACCCCGCAGGATTCCGCGGCCCAGGTGGTCGGCGATGTCGTCATCGGCGACTATCGCGACCTGGACACGCTGCGTGAGTTCGCGCGGGGGTGCGACGTGCTCACGTTCGATCATGAGCATGTCCCGATCGAGCACCTGTGGGCCCTGGAGGCGGACGGCATCCCCGTCCGTCCCGGACCCGGCGCCCTGGTGCACGCGCAGGACAAGGGCGTGATGCGCGCGAAGCTCGACGAGCTCGGCGCGCCCTGCCCGCGCCACCGCATCGTCACGGACCCCGCCGATGTGACGGCGTTCGCGGAGGAGGGCGACGGCTTCCCCGTCATCCTCAAGACCGTGCGCGGCGGCTACGACGGCAAGGGCGTCTGGTTCGTGCGTACGCAGGCCGACGCCGAGGCCCCCTTCAAGGCGGGTGTCCCCGTCCTCGCCGAGGAGAAGGTCGACTTCACCCGCGAGCTTGCGGCGAACATCGTCCGCTCCCCGCACGGCCAGGCCGTCGCCTATCCCGTGGTCGAGTCCCGGCAGGTCGACGGCGTCTGCGACACGGTGATCGCACCCGCGCCCGGCCTGGACCCTGAGCTCGCGGGCCGGGCTCAGGAGCTCGCCCTGCGCGTCGCCGCCGCGCTCGGCGTCGTCGGCCATCTCGCGGTCGAGCTGTTCGAGACGACCGACGGCCGCATCCTGGTCAACGAGCTCGCGATGCGCCCGCACAACTCCGGCCACTGGACCCAGGACGGCGCGGTCACCTCGCAGTTCGCCAACCATGTCCGGGCGGTGCTCGACCTGCCGCTGGGCGACCCGCGCCCGCGGGCCAGGTGGACGGTGATGGCCAACGTCCTCGGCGGCGACTACCCGGACATGTACCAGGCGTATCTGCACTGCATGGCCCGCGACCCGCAGCTGAAGATCCACATGTACGGCAAGGACGTCAAGCCCGGCCGCAAGGTGGGGCACGTCAACACCTACGGCGACGATCTGGACGACGCGCTCGAGCGCGCCCGTCACGCAGCCGGCTATCTCAGAGGAACGATCATCGAATGAGCCCTGTCGTTGGCATTGTCATGGGGTCCGACTCCGACTGGCCCGTCATGGAGGCCGCCGCGCAGGCCCTGGACGAGTTCGAGATCGCATACGAGGTCGACGTCGTCTCCGCGCACAGGATGCCGCGCGAAATGATCGCGTACGGAGAGCGGGCAGCCGACCGCGGCCTCAAGGCGATCATCGCGGGCGCCGGGGGAGCCGCCCACCTTCCCGGCATGCTCGCCTCCGTCACCCCGCTCCCGGTGATCGGCGTCCCCGTACCGCTGAAGTACCTCGACGGCATGGACTCGCTGCTGTCGATCGTGCAGATGCCCGCGGGTGTGCCCGTCGCCACGGTCTCGGTCGCCGGCGCCCGCAACGCGGGCCTGCTCGCGGCCCGGATCCTGGCCACGCACGACGATGAACTCCTCGCCCGTATGCGGGAGTTCCAGCAGGAGCTGAACGACCAGGCGACCGAGAAGGGCAAGAGGCTGCGCACCAAGGTCGCAGGTGCGGACTCCTTCGGCTTCGGGAAGTAACAGCGAATGGAATCCCCCACGGACCACCTCAGCCAGGCCTGCGAGCTGCTCGCGTCCCACCCGGTCGTCGACGGCCACAACGACCTGCCCTGGGCGCTGCGCGAGCGCGTCCGCTACGACCTGAACCGCATGGACATCGCCGGTGACCGGACCGGCGAGCTGCACACCGACATCCCCCGGCTGCGCAAAGGCGGCGTCGGCGCGCAGTTCTGGTCCGTGTACGTACGCAGCGACATGGACGGCGACGACGCGGTCACCGCGACCCTGGAGCAGATCGACGGGGTGCGCCAGCTGCTCGAACGGCATCCGGCAGACCTCGCCGCCGCGCTGAGCGCGGACGACATCGAGAAGGCGCGCGGCGAGGGCCGTATCGCCTCCCTCATGGGCGCCGAGGGCGGCCACTCGATCAACAACTCCCTCGGCACGCTGCGGGCGTTGTACGCACTGGGCGTGCGCTACATGACCCTCACCCACAACGACAACATCGCCTGGGCGGACTCGGCGACCGACGAGGTCGGCGTGGGCGGCCTGTCGGCCTTCGGCCACGAAGTCGTGCGGGAGATGAACCGCATCGGCATGCTCGTCGACCTCTCGCACGTCGCCCCCTCCACCATGCGCGACGCGCTCGCCACCACGGTCGCGCCGGTCGTCTTCTCGCACTCCTCGGCCCGGGCGATCTGCGACCACGTACGCAACATCCCGGACGACGTGCTGGAGCGGATGCCGGCGAACGGCGGCGTCGCGATGGCCACGTTCGTGCCCAAGTTCATCCTGCCCGAGGCGGTCGACTGGACCCGCGCCGCGGACGAGAACATGGAGGCGCACGGCCTGCACCCACTGGACACCTCGCCGGAGGCGATGAAGGTCCACGCCGCGTTCGAGGCGGCCAGCCCGCGTCCGGTGGCGACCGTGGCGACGGTCGCCGACCACCTGGACCACATGCGCGAGGTGGCCGGCGTCGACCACATCGGCATCGGCGGCGACTTCGACGGGACGGCCTTCACCCCGGCCGGTCTCGAGGATGTCGCCGGCTATCCGAACCTGATAGCGGAACTGCTCGGCCGGGGCTGGTCCGCCTCGGACCTCGCAAAGCTGACCTGGCAGAACGCGGTCCGCACCCTGCGTGCGGCGGAGGATGTCGCCCGCGGCCTCCAGGCGGAGCGCGGTCCCTCGAACGCGACGATCGAGCAGCTCGACGGCTGACCCGGGCCGGCCGGGGGTGCGGGGCGGGTGCTGGTTTCGCCCGCACCCGGTCCCGTACCCCCGAACGCACCACCTGCCGTGAAGCCTCGCCGCTCCCGTGCCACGGTTGATCCAACGGCACCGCCGTCGACGCTCGGAGCACCCATGGCAGATCTGCAGAACGACCCCCAGGCCGAGACCGTAGCCGTCGGGAGCGTCGACGATGTGGCGCCGCCGCGCAGAGAGCCGCCGTCCGAGCCCGCCGACCCGGCCGCCGGAAGCCTGGAGCGCGCACGGGAACTCCTCGCCGCGCACCCGATAGCCGACGGCTGCAGCGGGCTCGGCCTGGCGCTGCGGGACATCCCCTCGTACGACATCGAGGACGGCGAGCGCCTGCTGGAGACGGACATACCGCGGCTGCGGGACGGCGGGGTGGGCGCGCAGTTCTGGTCCCTGCATGTGCGCGGCGAGCCCACGGGGGACCGTGCGGTGACGGCGACGCTGGAACAAATCGACCTGGTCCGCGCCCTGGTGGCCGAGTGCCCCGAGGGACTGCGCCTGGCCCTGAGCGCGGGCGACATGGCCGACGCACGCAACTGCGGCCGTATAGCCGCCCTGCTCGGCCCGGTGGCGGGCCCGGCCCTCGGCGACTCGCTCGCCACGCTGCGCGCGTATCACGCACTGGGCGTTCGCAGCGTCACGCTCGCGGGCACCCGCTGGACACAGCGCGACGGACTGACCCCCTTCGGCCAGGAGGTCGTCCGTGAGATGAACCGTCTCGGCGTCCTCGTCGACCTCTCCGGCTGCACGCTGGAAACGATGCGCCGGGCGCTCGTGGTGGCCAAGGCCCCGGTCGTCATCTCGCACCACCCCGAGCAGATCCCGGACGACGTGCTGCGCCAGCTGCGCGCCAACCGCGGTGTGTGCATGGTCGCCTGTACGGGCGCCTCGATCCGCGAGACGGCGAACCGCCTGGACCATGTCCGCGAGACGGCGGGCCCGCAGTCCGTGGCCCTGACCGGCGCCTACGACACGGGCTCCCCGCACGCGCCCGGCCTGGCGGACGTGTCCTGCTTCCCGCGTCTGATCGCCGAACTCCTGGACCGCGACTGGCCGCAGGCCGATATCGAGGCCCTGACCTGGACGAACGTGTCCAGGGTGCTCAGAGACGCGGAATTCGTCTCCCGCGCGATCCAGGCACGGCGGCCCCCGTCGACGGCGAAGCCGACACCGCACGACGGGTGAGCCGCGAGGCGCGCTGTGCTGTGGTGTGCGTGCCCTCTCAGCAGGCGCAGAGGCAGAACGGGTGCCCGGCCGGGTCGGCGTACACCCGCCACGACCGCGCCCGGTCATCCGCGTCCAGCGTCTTCGCGCCCAGCGCCAGTACTTCCTTCTCCGCCGTGTCCAGGTCGTCCACTGTCAGGTCGAGATGGAACTGCTGCGAGGCGTCCGGCGCGGGCCACTTCGGCGGTACAAAACCGGGCGAGACCTGGAACGACAGCGGCGTTCCGGCAGCACCCCCGAGAGACACCCAGCCGTCGCCGTCCTCCTCGATCTCACCGCCGAGCACGCTTGCGTAGAAACGGGCGAGTGCGACGGGGTCGGGACAGTCCAGCACGACGGTCTGAAGGGTGGCGACGGCCATGGCTCCTCCTCGAGTGGGAGTTACTGTTGAAACGGCTCAACCGGTAACGGTTACTTCATGCTGCCGCATCGGAGGTAACGTCGCAACCATGAATGAGAGGGAAACCGCGCCCGGAGGCCTCGCGCTCGTCGCGGCCCTGGTGAACACGCTCGACGTCGAGACCGGCGCCGATTCCCTCGACACGGCGGACGGCCGCGCCGCCTTCGGTCTCGCCGAACCTGACGTGCCCGCCGTGCGCGAGCTGCGTGAGGCCCTGCGCGCCGCCTGCCTCGCGCACGCAGGTCACCGGCCGGAGCGTTCGCCGGCCGCGCTCGACGAACTCCTGGCCGAGGCGCCGCTGTACGTCACCGTCGCAGACGACGGCACCGCCGCACTTCGCCCGGCGGACCCGGACGCGCTTGTCTCCCGCATCGCCGATGCGCTCGCCGCCGCGGCCGCCGACGGGACATGGGCCCGCCTGAAGGCGTGCGAGGCGGAGGACTGCCGGTGGGTGTACTACGACCGCAGCCCGGGCGGCCGGCGCCGCTGGTGCTCGATGTCGGTCTGCGGCGCCCGCGCCAAGATGCGCACGTACCGGGCTCGGGGCAGGGCGTCTTCCCAGGGCTGAAAGCCCGTCCGCGGTTTGTGCGCCGAGGCCGAGCCTACGCCGGCGGGCGGCCCATCGCCCGGTACGACCGATTCTTGACGCCGTGCTCGCACCGTTCGGCGCCGGGGCGCCTCACGGGCTTCGCGCGGCTGTGCCGGACTCCGTCCGGCGGTGTGGTTGCCGCTACGCCCGCGGGCGGCCCATCGCCCGGTACGTCCAGCCCGCCTCGCGCCACTTCACCGCGTCCAGCGCATTCCGCCCGTCCAGCACGATCCGGCTCGACGTGACCTGGCCCAGCGCCGCCGGGTCCAGCTCGCGGAACTCGCGCCACTCGGTCAGGTGCAGTACCACGTCCGCCCCCCGGACCGTGTCCAGCGCCGTGTCCGCGTACCCGAGGGTCGGGAACAGCCGTCGCGCGTTGTCCATGCCCTTGGGGTCGTACACCGTGACCTGACCGCCCTGCAGGTGGATCTGCCCGGCGACATTCAGCGCGGGCGAGTCCCGTACGTCGTCCGAGTCGGGCTTGAACGTCGCCCCCAGCACGGCCACCCGCTTGCCCAGGAACGACCCGCCGCCCACGGCCTCCCGCGCCAGCTCCACCATGTGACCGCGGCGCCGCATGTTGATCGAGTCGACCTCGCGCAGGAAGGTCAGCGCCTGGTCGGCGCCCAGCTCACCGGCGCGGGCCATGAACGCGCGGATGTCCTTGGGCAGGCAGCCGCCGCCGAAGCCGATGCCCGCGCGCAGGAACTTGGAGCCGATGCGCTCGTCGTATCCGATGGCTTCGGCGAGCTTCGCAACATCGCCGTCCGCCGCCTCGCACACCTCCGCCATCGCGTTGATGAAGGAAATCTTCGTCGCGAGGAACGAATTCGCGGAGGTCTTCACCAACTCGGCGGTCGGGAAGTCCGTCACCACGAACGGCGAACCCTCGCCCACCGGCGTCGCGTACACCTCGCGCAGCAGCTTCTCCGCACGCTCGCTCTCCACGCCCACCACGATCCGGTCGGGGTGCAGCGTGTCCTGTACGGCGAAACCCTCCCGCAGGAATTCGGGGTTCCATGCCAGCTCGGCGTCCGCGCCCACCGGGGCAAGATCGGTGAGCAGCGTCGCCAGCCGGGCCGCGCTGCCGACCGGTACGGTCGACTTGCCGACGACCAGGGCGGGCCGCTTCAGCTGGGGCGCGAGCGAGGCGAAGGCACGGTCGACGTACGACATGTCACAGGCGTACTCGCCGTGCTTCTGCGGGGTGTTCACGCAGACGAAGTGGACGTCGCCGAACTCCCCGATCTCCTCCCAGGAGGTCGTGAAGCGCAGCCGCCCGCTCGATCCCTCGATCCCGGCGACATGCCTGGCCAGCAGGTCTTCCAGCCCGGGCTCGTACATGGGGACCCGGCCCGCGGACAGCATCTCGATCTTCTCGGGCACGACATCGAGTCCGAGGACCTCGAAGCCCAGTTCAGCCATGGCCGCGGCGTGGGTGGCGCCGAGATATCCGGTGCCGATCACGGTGATCTTGAGGGCCATGCGGTGCTCCAGTGAATCGCGGGCTGGGAATGCCTGCCCGAGCATAGCCGCGCCCCGCACCGGGGTCCCGGGCCTGCCGAGGGGGAGCGCTTTCCGCTGTCGCCAAGGTCACGTATGCCTGGGCGCGGCAGGCCCTTTAAAATTGAGTTACTTAACGGTAGTTAGCGTTTCCCTGGGGAGTGAGAGACAGTGGCCGGATCGGCTGATTTCGACCTGTACCGCCCGTCCGAAGAGCACGACATGCTCCGTGACGCCATCCGCTCGCTTGCCGAGGCGAAGATCGCTCCGTTCGCGGCCGAGGTCGACGAAGAGGCCCGCTTCCCGCAGGAGGCGCTGGACGCGCTCGTCTCCGCCGACCTGCACGCGGTCCACGTCCCCGAGGAGTTCGGCGGCGCGGGCGCCGACGCGCTGGCCACCGTGATAGTCATCGAAGAGGTCGCGCGCGTCTGCGCCTCCTCCTCCCTCATCCCCGCGGTGAACAAGCTCGGCTCGCTCCCGGTGATCCTCTCCGGCTCCGAGGACCTGAAGAAGAAGTACCTGGGCCCGCTCGCCCAGGGGGACGCGATGTTCTCGTACTGCCTCTCCGAGCCGGACGCCGGCTCGGATGCGGCGGGCATGAAGACGAAGGCCGTCCGTGACGGCGACTTCTGGGTGCTCAACGGCGTGAAGCGCTGGATCACCAACGCCGGTGTCTCGGAGTACTACACGGTGATGGCCGTCACCGACCCCGAGAAGCGCTCCAAGGGCATCTCGGCCTTCGTCGTCGAGAAGTCCGACGAGGGCGTCTCCTTCGGCGCCCCGGAGAAGAAGCTCGGCATCAAGGGCTCCCCGACCCGCGAGGTCTACCTCGACAACGTCCGTATCCCCGCGGACCGCATGATCGGCGAGGAGGGCACCGGCTTCGCCACCGCGATGAAGACCCTGGACCACACCCGCATCACCATCGCGGCCCAGGCGCTCGGCATCGCCCAGGGCGCGCTGGACTACGCCAAGGGGTACGTCCAGGAGCGCAAGCAGTTCGGCAAGCCGATCGCGGACTTCCAGGGCGTGCAGTTCATGCTCGCCGACATGGCCATGAAGCTTGAGGCCGCCCGCCAGCTCACCTATTCCGCGGCCGCCAAGTCGGAGCGTGTCGACGGGGACCTGACCTTCTTCGGCGCCGCGGCCAAGTGCTTCGCCTCCGACGTCGCCATGGAGGTCACGACGGACGCGGTCCAACTGCTCGGCGGCTACGGCTACACGCGTGACTACCCCGTGGAGCGCATGATGCGCGACGCCAAGATCACCCAGATTTATGAAGGCACGAATCAGGTCCAGCGGATCGTGATGGCAAGGAACCTGCCGTAAGGCCCTCTCGCACGACGCACGCCACGGCCCCTAGAAACGCCGCACACCGGGGGCCGTTCGCACGCCGGTCGCTTCACGAGGCAGCCCAGGGCTGCCTCGTGAGGTCCGAGATCGGAGTGGAGCGTCCGGGGCAGGGCGTCAGCGGTCCGAAGTGACCGTGACCTTGTCGTCGTTCTTCAGCTGCTCGACGAGCTGCTTCACCTTGCTCTTGTCCCAGACCAGGTTGCCGCCCCGGCTGCCCGAGATCGGCATGTTCATCGACGTGCCGTCGCCGCCCGTGACGCCCTTCATCGCGAAGAACATCTGGCCGAGCGACCACAGGGACATGTCCTTGTCCACGATCAGGGTGTCCAGGCCCGCGCCCATCGTCGGGTAGAACTTGAACGGGTTGAGGATCGTGCCCGGCGTCGCCGTCTGGCTGGCCAGCGCCGCGAGGAACTTCTGCTGGTTCTTCGTACGGTCCAGGTCGCTCTGGGCGAAGGCGTACCGCGTCCGTACGAACGCAAGCGACTGCTCGCCGTCCAGCGTCTGCTTGCCCGCCTGGAAGTCCGCGCCCGAGTTCTTGTCCTTGAAGGCCTTGGGGATGTCGATCTCCACGCCGCCTATCGCGTCCACGATGTTCGCGAAGCCGGCGAAGCCGATCTCGACGTAGTGGTCGATGTGCAGGCCCGTGTTGAACTCGACCGTGCGGACGAGCAGCTCGGGGCCGTCCTCCGCGTACGCCGCGTTCAGCTTGGTGTGGCGGCCCTTCGCGGGGAAGAGCTTGCCGGACTGGGAGCCCTTGAAGGAGGGGATCTCCACGTCGGAGTCGCGCGGCAGCGAGATCAGCGTCGGGCCGTTGTCGCCGTCGTGCAGGATCATCATCGAGTCGGTCCGCTTGCCTTCGGCGGAGCCCGTGTGGAGCTTCTTCTTCTCCTCCTCCGACATGCCCTCACGGCTGTCGGAGCCCACGATCAGATAGTTCGTGCCCTCGCCGGCGCCGGGGCGCTCGATGACCTTCGAGAGGTCGACCTCGCGCTTGAGCTTGGAATCGGCCCAGAAATACGTGCCTATGGACACCGCGAGCAGCAGGACGACCAGCGTCAGCGAGCCGATCTTGAGCCGTCGGCGCCAGTCGGGGCCGGCCTGGGGTGCGTAGCCCTGCGGGGGTCCGCCGTTTCCGCCGCCCTGGCCTCCGTAGACCTGGCCCGTGTTGTAGCCGCTGTCGTAGGGGGCGTCGTAACCGTCGTCGTACCCCTGCGACTGTTGCTGCGGGACCGGTCGTCGCTGCACGTGGCGCATCGCGCGAGCGCCCTCGGGCTCGGCCTGGCTGCCGCGTCCGTATCCATCGGGCCATTCATTCATGCGGACCAGTGTGCAGGCCGGGGCCTGTGCCTCACAGAGCGGGTGGGGAATAGGGTCAGGGCTGTTGCCAAGCTGATGCAATGCGGCCCGGCATATGGTGGAGCGCATGACAGACCTGGCCCAGCGCCCGGAATCAGAGATTCCGGGTAAGCCCACTTCGGCGTCCCGTACCACCTTGAGTCACATCATGACCGGCACCGACACCAACCTTCTCGGCACGGTGCACGGTGGGGTGATCATGAAGCTGGTGGACGACGCGGCGGGCGCAGTCGCGGGCCGCCACTCGGGCGGGCCCGCGGTCACGGCCTCCATGGACGAGATGGTCTTCCTGGAGCCGGTACGCGTCGGAGATCTGGTGCATGTGAAGGCCCAGGTCAACTGGACCGGGCGGTCTTCCATGGAGGTCGGCGTGCGGGTGCTCGCCGAACGCTGGAACGAGTCGACCCCCGCGACGCGGGTCGGCACCGCGTATCTCGTCTTCGCCGCGGTCGACGGGGACGGCAAGCCGCGTCGCGTACCGCCCGTGATCCCCGAGACCGAACAGGACCAGCGGCGCTACCAGGAGGCGCAGATCCGGCGCACGCACCGGCTGGCGAGGCGCCGCGCGATCAAGGAGCTGCGCGAGAAACACGCGTCGGAGGGCCTGGACGACTGACCGGGGCTCCGCCGGGAACCCGCCTGTGCGGGCCGGCCCGGTTACGGGCAGAGCACCTGGTCGCCCGTCACCGCGCCGAACTCGCCCTGGCGCTTGTCCTCCGCCCGGACCGGTGTCACGCCCTTGTAGTCCGTCCCTGCCGTCACCTTCAGCGTCGGGCCCTGGCCCCTCACCTTGAGCAGTTCGCAGCCCGGCAGCGCCGCCGCGAGCGACTTCGCCGAGCGGTCCCAGCGTGGGTCGTATCTCACATAGGTGCGCCGCACCTCCGCGCCGGCCCGGTTCAGGGGGTTGCGGGTCGTGTTGAAGCCGGTGGCCCTCAGCGCGTCGTCGAGCCTGCGCCCCAGGCCGTCCGCGCGCGTCCCGTTGAAGACCTGCACCCGGATCTGCTGCGGCGCCACGTCGACCGTCGTCGCCTTCGGCCCCGCCGGCCGGTGCGGCGCCAGCGGCATGTCCTCGCGCAACCTCTGGAAGAGCTTCTTCGACTTCGCCTCGTCCCACTTCAGCGTGGAGCCGACGCCCTTGACGTAGTGACCGACGCCGCGGACCGGCACGGACGTGAACTCCGACGAGGCCGCCGTGAACCCCCGCATCGCCCTGCCCAGCGCGAGCATCTCCTCCGTCCCGAAGCCCTCGTCGGCCCGTACGGAGCCCAGCATCATCGAGCTGACCTGGCGGAACTTCACCGGGTTCAGCAGCGCCCCGCTGCTGGTCGCCCGCTGGATGAGCGCCGCGACAAAACGCTGCTGGCGCTGCATCCGGCCCAGGTCGGCCGCCCCGTCGATATGGCGCGAGCGCACGTACTGCAGCGCCTGCCCGCCATTCAGCTTGTGCCTTCCGGCGGCGAGATCCAGACCGGTGTACGTGTCCTTCATAGGCCGGGCCGTGCAGATCTCCACCCCGCCGAGCGTGTCCACCGTGTTCATAAAGCTGGTGAAGTCGATCTCCAGATAGTGGTCGATCTTCACCTTGGTCATGTTCTCAACGGTCCGCACGGTCAGGTTCGGCCCGCCCTCCGCGTACACCGCGTTCAGTTTCAACGGGTGCGGCTTGTGGCGCTTGCCGGTCGTCCGGTCGACGTGCTCGGGGATCTCCGCATAACTGTCCCGCGGCAGGCTCACCACGCTGGCCCGCCCCCGCTCCCGCGAGATGTGCACCAGCATCATCGTGTCGGTGCAGCGGCAGGGCGCGCCGCCCAGCCGGTACTTCCGCTTCATGTCCCGCGTGATCTTGTCGCGACCGTCCGTGCCGACGAGCAGGAGATTCATGCCGCGGCCCGGCTCGGGCCGGTTCTTCATGTCCTTGAAGGGGTCCACCCGGTCGATACCGGAGTCCAGGCTGGTCACCACCGCGTGCCCGATGCCGCCCGCCCCCAGCACCAGGACCGAGAGCGACGTCGCCACCCGCATGCCCCAGCGCGGCCGTGCGACCGGCCGTGTGGTCCTGGACTGGGCACTCGGCCCGGGACGGCGGGAGCGGGGCGGCGTGGGCACGGGGGGACACCTCCGCGAGCGACAGGGGAATCCCGCACACCGTAGGCCGATACGATCTGCGCCCACGGGCACCGCCCCGGCCGCCGCGCGTCCGTGTCCCCCGTTCGCGGTAACGTGGCGACCGATGAACGCCACGCCCTCCGCCATGCCCCCAGTCTCCGTGATCATGCCGGTCCTCAATGAGGAGCGGCATCTGCGCAACTCGGTCCGTCACATCCTCGAGCAGGAGTACGACGGCGAGATGGAGGTGGTGATCGCGCTCGGGCCCTCCACGGACCGTACCGACGAGATCGCCGCCGAGCTCGTAGCGGAAGACCCGAGGGTCCACACCGTGCCGAACCCGACCGGCCGCACCCCGGCCGCCCTGAACGCCGCCATCAAGGCGTCGCGCCACCCGATCGTGGTGCGCGTCGACGGCCACGGCATGTTGTCGGCGAACTACATCGCCACCGCCGTGCGCCTCCTCGAAGAGACCGGCGCGCAGAACGTCGGCGGCATCATGCACGCCGAGGGCGAGAACGACTGGGAGCACGCCGTCGCCGCCGCGATGACGTCGAAGGTCGGCGTGGGCAATGCGGCCTTCCACACCGGGGGCCAGGCGGGCCCGGCCGAAACCGTGTATCTGGGTGTCTTCCGCCGCAAGGCGCTGGAGCAGCAGGGCGGCTACAACGAGGAGTTCATACGCGCCCAGGACTGGGAGCTGAACTTCCGCATCCGTGAGGCGGGCGGCCTGATCTGGTTCTCGCCCGAGCTCAAGGTCCAGTACCGCCCGCGGCCCTCCGTCAAGGCGCTCGCCAAGCAGTACAAGGACTACGGCCGCTGGCGTCATGTCGTCGCCCGCTACCACGAGGGCTCCATCAACCTGCGCTACCTCGCGCCGCCGACCGCCCTGTGCGCGATCGCCGCGGGCGTCGTGGTCGGCGCGGCCCTCACGCCCCTCGGCTTCGTCGTCCCGGCCGGCTACCTCGCGGCGATCGCCGCCGGGTCGGTCCCCGCGGGCAAGGGCCTGCCGCTCAGAGCGCGCCTGCAGATCCCTGTGGCGCTCGCCACCATGCACATGTCGTGGGGATACGGCTTCCTGACCAGCCCGCGTGCGCTGGCGAAGAAGGTCATCGCCAGCCGCCGCCCGGCCGTGCGGACCTCGTCCGCCTGATACCGCGTACATACAAAGAGGAGAAGGACCCGTAAAGAGGAGAAGGGGCCCGGGCAATCGCCCGGGCCCCTTCTCATGGTGAGTACGGCCTACCAGGTGAAGCCTTCCTGGACCGCCATGCACTCCGTGTCGTTGGCACCGTTCAGCGGCCGTGCCGACGTCGGCGTCTTGTTGTCGTCCTTCGGCGCCGTCTTCGGGTAGGTGTCACCCT
Source organism: Streptomyces sp. SLBN-118 (assembly GCF_006715635.1). Taxonomy (NCBI): domain Bacteria; kingdom Bacillati; phylum Actinomycetota; class Actinomycetes; order Kitasatosporales; family Streptomycetaceae; genus Streptomyces; species Streptomyces sp. SLBN-118. The sequence goes on along the minus strand of NZ_VFNP01000002.1, from coordinate 3,076,076 downwards.
GCCGCCAGTCCGCGCCCACGATCAGAGTGATGCCGGTGACGTCCGTCGACTTCTTCACCGAAGTCAGGGGGATCCCGAGGGACTTGGCGACCGCCTGGGCATCGCCCTCGAGTTCGGCGTTGGAATACCGGATGACCGTCTTCGCCTGCGGATTGGTCGTGGCGTCGGCCTTGGCACGGGTGAAGCCCTTGCCCTCAAGGATCCCGGCGACCGCCGTCGCCCTGCCCTTCGCGGCGAACTGACCGTCGCCCGAAGTGCCGTTCTGCACCATCACCGCGATCTCGCCGGGTGCCGCCGCCGGGTCCTTGGAGGCGGCCGGGGTGGTAGCCGGCTTCTTCTTCGGTGCCTTGCCGTCCAGCGGGATGTCCTCGCGGACCATCCGGAACAGCTGATCCGCGTCGCCCGGCTTGGGCTCGACCTTGCCGCTGAAGCCCGGCCGCTGGGTGTAGAAGTTCGGCATGGTGGTCATGGTGATCCGGTCGGTCGGGACGCTCTTGAGCTCCTCGCCCAGGTCGTAGAGCTCTTTGACCGAGCCGATGCCCTTGTCGACGGTGAGCGCGTCGATCGCGGCCTCGGCGAGGTTGCGCAGCTTGGCCGGGTCGGTGAGCTTGGTGTTCTTGCGCAGCTCACGGACCATCGAGTTCATGTACATGTGCTGGGCGTGCGTACGGGCGAGGTCGGTGCCGTCCTCGAAGCCGTACCGCGTCCGCAGCCACTGCAGGGCCTGCTCGCCCTTGACCGGGTGCGTGCCCGCCTCCAGCTTGAGGCCGGAGCCCTGGCCCTTGCGGTTGCGCGAGAAGACGTTCTTCTCGACGCAGACCGGGACGCCGCCGATGGCGTCCGCCATGGAGACCACACCGGAGAAGTCGATCATCATGAAGTGATCGATGGTGATGCCGGTGAGTTCGTACCAGGTGGCCACGGTGCAGCCGGGTCCGCCGCGGCCGAGCGACTCGTTCGTCAGCGTCCAGCCGGTCGCCGCGTACGTCTTGCCGGTGTCCGGGTCCTTGCACTCGGGCATCTTGACCACGGTGTCGCGCGGCATGCTGATCACCGAGATGTTGCTGCGGTCCGCCGAGACGTGCAGCAGCATCTGCACATCCGCGAGCGGTGTCCCGCCGAAGGTGTCCCTGGCGCCGCCGAGCTCCTGGTTCTTCTTGGAGTCCCGTGCGTCCGAGCCGATCAGCAGGATGTTCAGCGGCGTCTGGCCCGCCGCGTTCGCCTGGTGCTCGCGCATCCTGCCGCCGAGCGTCAGGTCGTCCTTCTTGAGCTTGCTGTTGAGGTGCTCGTAGTAGAGGTATCCGGCGCCGGCCGTGCCGAGTATCAGCAGCGACAGCACGGAGGCGACCCAGCGCAGGATGCGGCGCTTGCCGCGCTTCCCGGGCCGCCGGCCACCGTGCCGGTGACCTGATTCCGGATCGTCACCGGCGCCCCGAGCGCCTTCTTCGTCCCCGGCCCCGGCTTCGGGGTCGTGCTCGCCGGGCCGGGCCTGACGGCCGATCCGGGCGCGGCGGCCCCTGCCGGCCCCCTCGCCCCTCTGTCCGTACAGGCTGTCGTCCCAGCCCAGGTCACGGGCGTGCGGGACGTGCTCGCGCGTCCCCTCCCCCTGCACGCTGTTCTGTCCCACCCCGGGTCCCCCCTGTCCTTCAGGCTCGCCGCATGACCCGGTGTTCCGGGGTCACTTGGCGCACACCTGTTTGTCCGCTTCGACCTTCTGCACACCCTCCGGCGCTTTCGCCGGAGCGGTGATGGGCACCCCTGCGCCCTGGAAATCGGCGCCGAGGGTCAGGGTCATGGCCTCAAGACCCACGGCGTTCTTCGTGCCCGGCTTCAGCGCCGTGGCAGGCAGACCCATCAGGTCCGCGAGCTTGCGGGCCTGGTCGGCCTGGTTCGGCGCGTACACCAGCGTCGTCTTGGCGAGCTTCTGCGGGGCGTTGCCCTCATTGCTCGACTTCAGGACGCCTTGCTCGTTCTGCAGCCAGGTCAGTGTCGCCAGCGCCGCTCCTTGTGTGGCACTGCCGTTGAAGACCGCGACCCGGACCTTGGACGCCTCTGCCCTCGGCCCCTTGAGCAGACTCGCCTGCTGGTTCTTGGCGTCCTGCTCCTTCTGCTTCACCTCGGTGAGCGAGGTGTCGTTCTGGATCATCGAGAACAGCGGCTTTGCCTTGCTCTCGTTGAGCAGCACGGTCGCGCCGTCGGTGTTGTCGACCACCGGCACCGTGGCGAACGTGATGTTCTTCGGGTTGACCTTCTTGAGCTCCATACCGAGGTCGCGGAGCCGGGAGATCTTGCCTATGCCGGTGTCGACGGTGAGCGCCTTGGTGGCGGCCTCGGCAAGGTCCCACATCTTGGTGGGGCTGGAGAGGGTGTCGCTCGACTTCATCTTCCGGATCAGTGAACTCAGGAACTGCTGCTGGATCTCGATCCGGCTGAGGTCGCCGCCGAAGCCCACCGAGTGACGCGTGCGCACGAACGCCAGCGCCTGCTCGCCCTCGATGACGTGCTTGCCCGCCGGGAGGTTGAGCTTGGAGTCCTTGTCGTTGATGTCCTTGGCGAGACAGACCTCGACACCGCCGACTGCCGAGGTCATCGTCTTGACCGCGTTGAAGTCGGCCATCATGAAGTGGTCGACGGTGACGCCGGTGATCTGCTTGACGGTCCGCATGGTGCAGCCCGGGTCGCGGCCCTCCTGGCCGAGGCTCTCGTTGAACCGCGTCTTGGTGGTGCCGCCTATGACCTTGTTGCCCTCGGACGTCTTGGTCTCGCAGTCCGGGATGTCGGTGATCAGGTCGCGCGGGATGGACAGGGCGGTCGCGTTCGTCCGGTCCTTGGAGACATGGAAGAGGATCGTGGTGTCGGCGTGCCCGACGCTGTTCTTGTCGCCGTAGCCGTCGTTGCCCGCACCCGAGCGCTTGTCCGTGCCGATGATCAGGATGTTGACGGCCTGGTCCTTCTTGAAGCCGTCACTGCCCGCTCCCGTGACATCGACCGTGTTCAGGTTCGAGTCGAAGTGCTGGTAGACGAGGTACGCGCCGACGGCTCCGGCGGTCACGAGGAAAGCCATCACGCCACCCGTCCACAGCAGCGCCTTCTTCTTGCGCGACGTGGGCTGCTTGCGCTTGCGGCGGCCCGCGGTGGGGGGATTGGTACCGCCCGTGGCATTGCCGGTACGGCGTGAGCGCTGCCCGGGCACGTCCTTGCCCGGGGCCGCGCTCCTGCGATCGTCCCCGGGGCTTCTCGGAGCAGGCGGCCTCGCACCGGCGCGCCTGGATCCGCCCCGGCTCGAACCGGTGCTTCCCGACGGAGACGACTGCGCTGCGGATCGGTCCAGTCGCAATTCGTAATTGCCGGTGTGCGGGTTGAGAACCCACTGGTCGGCGGGGTCGATTTCGTCCGCCCGCTCACGGCTTTGTGCATCCACGGTTGCTTGAGTCCTCCGTCGGTGCCACGCGAGGCGCCTCCCCCGAAGGGCGCTCGGTCTTTCGATCCGGCAGTGCGCGACCCGAGGTCGGAAGCACCGGATCGCGTCACACTATCCGCCCAGTTCAACGGGAAGCGACGCCCGTGACAAATTCCACGGTCCTTACAACCGGGCAATACGCCCAATCTTCATGGACTTCCGACACTGGCTTGGTCATCGCTTTACTCACACATGCCCACAGCGGCGTTTGTGCCGGAGAAGGTCGGTGCCGGAGTCGGCCTCGCGGAACCGGTGCCATCCGGCTTCTCATCGGTCGGAGCTGTGGGCGCTTCCCCGTTCTTGTCCTCCCCGTTCTTGTTCTTGTCCTTGTCCGGGACGACCCGGACAAGCCTGTCCTCGCGCAGCCGCTTGAACAGCTCGCTCGCCTCCGGCTCGACCAGTTCGTCACGGTTCGGGTCGGCAGAGTACGGCTGGCGCGGAACCGTAAGGAATTGCACCTTTTCGGTTGGTACGTTGCGAATTGAGCGAGTCAGGTCGTACAGATCCTTCAGCGAGTCCAGCCCCGGGTCCGTCGTCAGCGACTTCGTCGCCGCGTCGAGCACCGGGTAGAGCCGGATCGGATTGAGCAGTACGCCATTGCTCTGCACCTTCTTGACCAGTGCGCCGAGGAACTGCTGCTGCCGTTCCATACGCTCGGTGTCGCTGCCGTTGCCGATGGACTTGCGGGCGCGTACGAAACCGAGGGCCTGCTCGCCATTGAGCTTCTGCATGCCCGCCCGCAGCCTCAGATGCGCGTCGGCGTCGTCGATCGGCTCCTTGAGGCAGACCTCGACTCCGTGCACCGCGTCGACCATGGCCTTGAAGCCCCGGAAGTCCACCACCATGTGGTGATCGATCCGGATGCCGGTGAACCCCTCGACGGTACGGATGGTGCAGGCCGCGCCGCCGAACTCGAACGCCCAGTTGAACTGAGCGAACTGTGCCTTCGTGCGGGTGCCGTCGGGCTTGCGGCAGCTGGGGATGTCGACCATGAGATCGCGCGGGACGGACATCGCGGTCGCGCTCTGCCGGTCCGCGGCGATGTGCAGCAGGATCGTGGTGTCGGAGCGCTGGCTGCCGCCGTCGTCGCGGCCGTATTTGCTGTTGCCGGCGCCGGAGCGGGTGTCGGAGCCGAGGAGAAGGATGTTCTGCGCGTCGAGCGAGACGGGCTTGGGGCGTTGCTTCTCGTATGTCTCCAGCTCGGAGGCGGCGGTGGTGTCCGTGGTGATGTTGGCGTCGAGCTTGCGGTAGAACCACCAGCCGACGCCGGCAGCGGCGAGGACGACGACGGATGTGCCCAGGGCCGCCCAACGAAGCCAGTGGCGCTTGTGGTTGGGGGCTTCGGAGTCGGGACCCTTCTCGTCGGAGCCCTTCTCGTCGGGGTCGGCCTCGCTGGGGTCGGCCCCGTCGTCCCGGGCTTCGTCGGTACGGGATTCCGTCGCCGGTTCGGCGTCGGCTTCGGCATCCGCGTCAGTGCCCGAACGGGCACCGTCACCGGCGTCCGGGCCCGCACCGGTGTCCGCTGCGTCCGGGTCCGTACCGGCGTCCGGGTCCGTACCGGCGTTTCTGCCCGGCCCGGTACCGGGGGCGGTTCCCCTGCCCTCCACGCCCGGGTCCTTGCCGGCTTCGCCGGCCCCGGCCGGGCCGTCCGGTTCGGCGGGCGTGCCAGCACTCTCCGTCACGTCTGCGTCCATCCTTCATGGCGTCGGCGGCGCGCTGGGTCGCCGATCGCAGGACTAGACGGCGGAACCTGGCGCGTGGTTGTGCGTTGAAGCACGCGTATCGCCGATCATCCACCGGAGTTGACGCAGGATCCGGGGGGCTCGGCCCGGGTGTGCGCCACACGGGTGGACCTCAGAGGCTTGTCATACAGCGGTGTTGGTGACGCGCTCGTCCGCGATCCGCTTTTCGAGGCCCTCCTGGGGCAGTGTGCCGAGGTTTCGGCACAGCACCACGGATCCGCCGGCCGCGAGCGGTGCGTACAGCCCGGCGGACAGCCCCTCCCACGTGTCGTACGAGCGCCCGGTCAGCAAGCGGGAGCCGGACCCGAGGCCCAGTTCGGCCGCGTCGGTGCGAGCCCGCTCGACCAGGCCGGCGCCACTCAGTTCCGTATCGCCGACGACGAGCGTGGGCGCGGCCGGGTCCACCGGCGCGTACGGCGCGAAGCGGTCGCCCTGTCCCGGCACCTCCACCGCGTAGTCGGCGAAGCCCGCCGGGGGCTGCGGAAAACGTCCGCCCAGCGGGCGCAGTGCGAGCGCCACCCTCTCCCCGGAGCAGGCGCGGGCCTCCTCCAGGGTGTCCGGACCGCTGACCACGAGATCCGCGTCGGCCGGATCGCCGCCCACCTCGGCGCATACGCCGACCGACGAACAGGCGAGCAGCCAGACCGCGCTCTGCCAGTGCGCCGGAAGCAGCAGCGCGAGCCGGTCGCCGGGCGCGGCGGCGAGATCGCCCTGGAGCAGATTCGCGGTCTTTGCCACCCAATTGGCGAAGGTGGCCACAGACAATTCGACGCGCTCACCGGTGGCGTCGTCGTAGAAAGTGACCAAGGGGCGTGCCGGGTCCGCGGCGAGCGCGGATCGCAGCAGGTCGGCGGGGGTACGGTCGCTGGCGTTCACCCGCGCAAGGGTACGCGGCGGCGGCGGCACCGGGCCGCCGTACGGGTGACGGGATACACCGGAAGGACTGATGGGCCGTCGGTTTCCCGAAAGGCGGAATGGGCTGCCCCGGCTCAGGATCGGCCTCATGCGTGGATTCCTGGCTTCTTCGATCGGCGCCGCGTGCTCAGCCGCGCTGATACTTCCCCTCTGGCTGTCGTCCGGAACGGTGGCCGCGGCGCCACCCTCGCCGGACCTGCCCGGCTCCACCCAGTCGCTCGCACTGAAGGCGATCGGGGACGGAGCGTCGGACCGGTCTCTTGGCCCGTCGGCGGAACAGGGATTGACCCGCCGTGACGTCAGACCCTTCTCCCTCGTCGGTGTCGTCTGGGACGACGTGAACGCGGAGCTGCACGGCACCGTCCAGGTCCGCACGCGGTCCGTGGCCTCCGGGCGGTGGTCGGACTGGCAGGACGTGGAGACCCACAACGACGAGCACGGCGCGGATCCCGGCACGGCGGAGGGGGGCTCGCGGAAGGTGCGCGGTTCAACCGCCCCGCTGTGGGTGGGGGCGTCTGACGGCGTGGAGGTACGCGTACGGGCGGACGATCCGTCCGAACCGGCGCAGCTGCCCAAGGGCTTGCACCTCGAACTCGTCGACCCGGGCGAGGCACCGGCGCCACAGGCACCGATGCCGCAGGGACGGGCGGCGGAGGAACCGGCGCCGCAGGAACCGGCGCCGCAGGAACCGGCGCCACTGGAACCGGCGGCGGACCAGCCCGAGGGCCCGGTGGTCGACCTGCCCGTACCGGGACTTCTCTTCCCCGCGGAACCGGAGACGGCAGCGGACGAACTCCCCGCCCTCTCCCAGGAAGAGACGGAGGCCGACGCCGGCGTGGACAAGGCGGCGGGAGCGCCGTACATCGGACCGCGCCCACGCATCGTCACACGCAAGGGCTGGGGCGCCGACGAGTCGCTGCGCGAGCCCGGCTTCGTCTACACGAACACGGTCAAAGCGGCATTTGTGCACCACACCGCCACGGGCAACGCCTACACCTGCGCGGAGGCACCCTCCGTCCTGCGCGGTATCTACCGCTACCACGTAGTGAGCAGCGGGTGGCGCGACATCGGCTACAACTTCGCCATCGACAAGTGCGGAAACATCTACGAAGGGCGTGCGGGAGGCGTGGCCAAGGCCGTACTCGGCGCACACACCCTGGGATTCAACACCGACAGCATGGGAATCGCCGTGCTCGGCACGTACAGTTCCTCCACTCCGCCCGCGGCGGCGGTCACCGCGATCGCCCAACTGACGGCCTGGAAGCTCGGGCTGTTCGCAGGCAACCCGCTCGGCAAGGTGCTGCTGACGTCCGGGGGTAGTGGCAAGTACGCGAAGGGCCAGAAGGTCACCTTCAACGTCATTTCCGGCCACCGGGACGGATTCCTGACGGAGTGCCCGGGGGCCCTGCTCTACGGCAAGCTCGGCGCGGTCCGGAGCGCCTCGGCCGCGTACCAGGGTCGCTGACGGGGAGTGCACCACACCAACTGCATACACTGCCGGTCTCGAACGAGTGACCATGCCGGCCCCAGCAGGAAGCAGAGACGACAAGGTGACAGAAGCGATCCTCCTGGTCGGCGGCAAAGGCACCCGACTGCGTCCGCTCACCGTCAACACTCCGAAGCCGATGGTTCCGGCGGCGGGCGTCCCGTTCCTGACGCATCAACTGGCACGGGCAAGGGCGGCGGGGGTCGAGCACATCGTGCTGGCGACGTCGTATCTGGCGGAGGTCTTCGAGCCGTACTTCGGCGACGGCTCGGCTCTCGGGCTCCACCTGGAGTACGTCACCGAGGAGGAACCGCTCGGCACGGGCGGCGCGATCCGCAATGTCGCGTCCCGGCTGCGGTCGGGCGCCGACGAGCCGGTGCTGATCTTCAACGGCGACATCCTGACGGGCCTGGACATCGAGGCGCTGGTCGCCACGCACCGGTCGTCCGGCGCGGACGTCTCGCTGCACCTGACGCGGGTCGAGGACCCCCGCGCCTTCGGCCTGGTGCCGACGGACGCCGACGGGCGCGTCCGTGCCTTCCTGGAAAAGCCCCAGACGCCCGAGGAGATCGTCACCGACCAGATCAACGCGGGGGCGTACGTCTTCCGCCGCTCCGTCATCGACACGATCCCGGCCGGCCGTCCCGTGTCCGTGGAACGCGAGACCTTCCCCGACCTGCTCACATCAGGGGCGCACCTGCAGGGCATGGTCGACTCCACATACTGGCTGGACCTCGGCACCCCCCAGGCCTTCGTCCGCGGCTCGGCCGACCTGGTCACGGGCCGTGCCCCGTCCCCCGCGGTCCCGGCGAGCTGCGGCGACCGCCTGGTCCTGCCGACGGCCAGGGTGGCCCCCGACGCGAAACTGACGGGCGGCACGGTCATCGGCGCGAACGCGGTGATCGCCGACGGCGCCCGCATCGACGGCAGCACGGTCCTCGACGGCGCGATCGTGGAGGAGGGCGCGGTCGTCTTCGCCTCCCTGATCGGCGTGGGCGCGCGCATCGGCGCCCGTACGGTCCTGTCGGGCGTGGTGGTCGGCGACGGCGCGGTGGTCGGCCCGGACAACGAACTCCGCGACGGTGCGAGGGTGTGGTGCGACGCGGTCCTCCCGGCGTCGTCGGTCCGCTTTTCCCCGGACCAGTAGCCCCGGGGCCGTCGCCCCGTAGGCTCTTACACCGTGGCAGGACGCTTCGCACCGAACCGACCCACCCGCACCACCGTGCGCGGAGGTCACACCCCCCTGCCCGGAGGGGCCGTTCCCCGCCAGGCCACCGCCCCCCGCACCCGCCGCTGGACACCCCCCGGCCCCCTGGACCTGGGCCTGGTCCTCGGGCCTCTGCGCCGCGGCCCCGCCGATCCCACCTTCCGTACGTCCCCCGACGGCTCCGTCTGGCGCGCCAGCCGTACACCCGCAGGGCCCGGCACGCTCAGGGTCGCGCTGCGGGCGGACAGCGGCACCGCCGAGGGCGCGGCGTGGGGCCCCGGCGCGGAGTGGCTGCTCGACCAGCTGCCCGCCCTGCTCGGCGAAGGGGACGATCCGGCCGCCTTCACCCCCCGCCACCGCCTTGTCGCCGTCTCCCAGCACCGTCGGCCGGGCCTGCGTCTGACCCGTACCTCGCTCGTGCTGGAAGCCCTGATCCCGTCGATCCTGGAGCAGAAGGTCACGACGGACGAGGCGTACCGGGCCTGGCGGCTGCTTGTCCGAAAGTACGGCGAGCCCGCTCCGGGCCCGGACGGGCGGCTGCATGTCATGCCCGACCCCCGCACGTGGGCGCTGATCCCGTCCTGGGAGTGGCACCGCGCGGGCGTCGACAACAAGCGGGCCTCCACGATCCTGCGCGCCGTCCGCGTCGCGCGCCGACTGGAGGAGGCCGCCGCGATGGAGCCCGAACAGGCCCAGGAGCGGCTGGAGTTGATCCCGGGCATCGGCCCCTGGACCTCTGCCGAGACGATCCAGCGCAGCAACGGCGCCCCCGACGCGGTCACCGTCGGCGATCTGCACCTGCCCGGCATCGTCGGCTACGCGCTCGCGGGCGACCGCCACGCCGACGACGCCGCAATGCTCGAACTCCTGGCCCCCTACCCGGGCCAGCGCCACCGCGCGGCCCGCCTCATCCTCCTGAGCGGCCGCACCCCGGCCCGCCGCACGCCGAAGATGCCCCGCGGCGACATCGCGAGCCTGTAGAACGCCGAGGACAGGCGAGCATGGTGAAGGGGATGGACGTACCGGTGGGCTGGCGCGAGGCCGACTCGTCCGACCGAATCCGACTGAAAAGCCCGGGTGTTCACTCCGTTCAACGGCTCGAACACCCGGACTCTTCGCTTGTGATCGCAGGGCTCAGCGCACCTCGATGAATGCGGAAGCCTCCCGCTCCGGCCGCGGCCGTGGCGCCTGTGCCGCGTGTCCCACCGCCACCGCCCCCATCGGGTCCCACCCCTCCGGCAGGCCCAGCACGTCCCGTACGACCTCGCGGCAGAACATCGTCGATGACACCCACGCCGAGCCGAGCCGCTCACCCGCCAGCGCCACCAGGAAATTCTGGACGCCCGCGCCCGCCGCGACCACGAACATCTCGCGTTCGGCGGCGTCCCTGCGCTCGTCGCCGTAGTGGTGCGAGCCGTCCGTCACCAGGCACGGCACCACCAGATACGGCGCGCGCCGCAGCACGTCGCCGCGCCGGACCCTCTTGGCGACCGACTCCGCGGACTTGCCGTCGCGCCGCAGGTCGGCGATCCACGCGTCCCGCATCGCGTCCAGCAACTCCGTGCGCGCCGAGGCCGATTCGAGCAGGACGAAGCGCCAGGGCGTCGTGTGGTGCGGCGCGGGCGCCGTGACGGCCGCGGCGACGGCCCGGCGGACCGCGCCGCCGTCCACCGGCTCGTCGGTGAACTCGCGGACCGTACGCCGCAGGGTCACCGCCTCCCGTACCGCCTCGGACGTCCCGAGCCGGAACATGTCGTCCGCGGCCTCCCGCACCATCGCGCGTGCGCCGTCCTCGCCGCCCACCAGATGGCCCAGGCCCCGGACCACCGCGACCGGCAGGCCCTCCGCCTTGCCCTTGACCAGGTCACCCGCCGCGGCGAGTTCGTCCGCGGTGGCGACGACGGTCGCGTTCAGCGGATTGCCGTACGCGTCCGTGGCACCGCGCAGATCGTCCAGGACACGCACGCCCGCCGCGCCGATGGCGACATCGGTCAGACCGTTGCGCCAGGGCCGCCCGAACGTGTCCGTGACGATCACGCCGACGTCCACGCCGAGTGTCTCCCGCAGCCCCTCGCGGATCGCCCGCGCCGACGCGTCGGAATCGGCGGGCAGCAACAGCACGGTCCCGGCAGGGGTGTTGGAGGCGTCGACCCCGGCCGCGGCCATCACCAGGCCCTGCCGGTTCTCGACGATGCGAAGGGCGCCGCGGCGCGCCACCACCCGTACCGTCTCCGCGTCGATGGCGGCCTCGCGGTCGTCCGCCGCGACGACCCGCCCCTCCGCCTTGCTCACGATCTTGGACGTGACCAGCAGGACATCGCCGTCCGCCAGACCCGGCTCGGTCGAGGAGATCAGTTTGGCGAGGTCGTCGCCCGGCCGTACCTCGCCGAGACCGGGCAGCGCCCAGACGCGGTACGACGGCGAACTCACGCCCGTACCTCTTCGGCGAGCGCGAGTGCCTGGCGCGCCATCTCGGCGGCCGCGTCCACGTCCGTCATCAGCAGCGGCACCGCCCGGCAGCGGATCCCCGCCTCCTCGACCCCCGCCACCGCGCCCGCGTCGACGGTGTCGACGAGCCAGCCGTCGAGCAGTCCGGAGCCGTAGTGCCGGGCGACGGCCCCGGCGGTCGCCTCGACGCCCACCGCGGCGAGCACCTTGTCGGCCATCCCGCGCACGGGCGCGTCCCCGACGATGGGGGACAGCCCCACCACCGGGACGCCCGCGTCGGCGATGGCCTCCCGGATCCCCGGCACCGCCAGGATCGTGCCGATGCTGACGACGGGGTTGGACGGCGGGAAGACAATGACGTCGGCCGAAGCGATCGCCTCCAGCACGCCCGGCGCGGGCTTCGCCTGGTCCGCACCGACGGGCACGACCGCCTCGGCGGCCACGGACGCCCGCAGCTTCACCCAGTACTCCTGGAAGTGGATGACCTTCTTCTCGCCGTCGACCTCGACGGCGACATGCGTTTCGACGCGGTCGTCGGACATGGGCAGCAGCCGCACGCCCGGATTCCAGCGGGCACACAGCGCCTCGGTGACAGCGCTGAGCGGGTAGCCCGCGGCGAGCATCTGCGTACGGACGATGTGCGTGGCGAAGTCACGGTCGCCGAGACCGAACCACGCGGGGCCCACGCCGTACGCCGCGAGCTCCTCCTTGACCCGGAAGCTCTCGTCCGTACGCCCCCAGCCCTGCTCTTCGTTGATGCCACCGCCGAGGGTGTACATCACGGTGTCGAGGTCGGGGCAGACCTTCAGCCCGAACAGATGGATGTCGTCACCGGTGTTGCCGATCACCGTGACGTCCGCTTCGGGCGCGGCCTGCTTGAGACCGCGGAGGAAACGGGCGCCGCCGATGCCGCCGGCCAGAACCACAATGCGCATGCACAGCAGTGTGTCAGGCGCGTACGACATCCCGGAGGGCCGGGGAGCACTGCGCGGAGTGCATCGGCATCTCGGTCAGACCCGGGTAGTAGACGTGCAGGCTGACGGCAGGCTCGAGCGAGTCATTGACCACTTCGTGCACATATCCGGGTGCGAACACCCGCTGCGCTCCCGAGGGCAGCGAGCGGGACGTCGCTTCGGTGTGCTCGGTGAGCTCGCCGTCGAGGACCGTCAGCACGCCGGAGGACAGGCCGTGGTCGTGCAGTCCACTGCCCTGACCGGGGACCCACGACAGCAGCCACACCTCGTAGCCGGGGCCCGTACGCAGCCGGTGGTACCAGCGGGTCGTCGTGTCGTACTGGACGAGATGGGCCCACTGCGCACGGTCTGCGGCGATGGAGCGGGCAAGACCGACGAAGTCGGCGACGGTGGCCGGGTGCTCGCGGGCGGGCTGGAGAAGGTGCTGTACGGCGAGGATGTCGCCGGCGATCTGGAGGTCGCTGTCGCTGTTCATGGGTGCGGTGGTTCCTCGGCAGAGAATGTGCAGTGCAGGGAGTCGCAAGGACATGCGGGCTGAGCTGCATGCGGAGAAGAAGCCGGAGCGCTACGGGCGCATCAACAGCTGGAACAGCAACAGCGGGCCTGGACAGCGCTGCGGAACCCACGGAGCGGGGTCGCGAGGTGCACTGAGGTCGCTGGCATGGGATCAAAGGTGACGGGTGGGTTCTTTGCTTGTCAACCCAATGCCCGATTTGGCGTCAATGTTTCACCTCATCCGGTTACTCCGCTCGGAGAAAGGTTTGTGCACCGGCGACCCGGGAGACATGGCGCAACAGCCGCGCCCGTAAACGCCGCTGCGGCCTCGTGATCGGACTGTGATCCGGATCGCTTAAATGGCTGGATTGCAACAAGATCGAACCGTGCGGCGTCTCCTCCCGTGAGAGGGGGGCGCGGGCAGGTGCCATCGGCGGGTGTCAGGTTTTTGATGATTTGCACACTTTCCGCATAGCTTTGGTTCCGCAGAGTGAATACCAGGCCCGATAGCAGATCTCGGCTTGACTGGCCCGGAGCACCGCACTTGTAATTTCACTCGTGTCGTTCGGCCGAAATCGATAGCGGCAACATCACGGGGACGCAAAAACAGACGAGGGGCGCACATGACCGAGCTGTTCGAACAACTGCTGGTCGAGGACGCGGACGAGGAACTCGGCTGGCAGGAGCGCGCGTTGTGCGCCCAGACCGATCCCGAGTCCTTCTTCCCCGAGAAGGGCGGCTCCACCCGCGAGGCCAAGAAGGTCTGCCTGGCCTGTGAGGTCCGCTCCGAATGCCTCGAGTACGCCCTTGCCAACGACGAGCGATTCGGTATCTGGGGCGGCCTGTCCGAGCGCGAACGCCGCCGGCTCAAGAAGGCCGCCGTCTGAACGCCGCACGGATAGCCGGGGCCGAGACCCGCGCCCGGACGACCACCAGGGCCCGACGAATGCGCGCAAATCAGTACGTAAACCACGGTCCGCCGACTGCGTACTCTCAGCAATCGGCGGACCGCTCTTGTACCAGCCGTTAGGGTGGGGCCCCGTCCGAGACGCTCCAACGCCCCTACGGGGCGACCCCCCGGCCGGAGGGCCCGTACCTCGATGTCCGCCACCACAGCCGCGTTCGCCCCGGCGCAACCGCCAGAGTTCCCGCGGCATGTCGTCACCGCCGTGCTCGTCTCCCACGACGGCGCGCGCTGGCTTCCCGACGCCCTCGCCGGACTCATCGGCCAGGAACGCCCCGTACAGAACGTCGTCGCCGCCGACACCGGCAGCGCCGACGACTCCGCGCGGCTGATCACCGAAGCGCTCGGCGCCGAACGCGTACTGCACCTCGCACGCCGCACCGGATTCGGCACCGCCGTCGAGGAAGCCGCCCGCACCGCGGGCGTCCTCACCCCCGACGACCTGCCCTACCTGAAGCGGCCCAGCGGCTGGGACCCCGTCAGCAGGACCTGGCGCGACGACGCGTACGACATGCCCGAACTCCCCTACGGGAAACCCGTCCAGTGGCTGTGGCTGCTCCACGACGACAGCGCGCCCGCCCCCGACGCACTCGCCGAACTCCTGCGCGTGGCCGACTCCGACGAACACGCCGCGATCATCGGCCCCAAACTCCGCGGCTGGTACGACCGCAAGCAACTCCTCGAAGCAGGCGTCTCCATCGCCAACAGCGGACGTCGCTGGACCGGACTCGACCGACGCGAACAGGACCAGGGACAGCACGACCAGATCCGCACCGTCCTGTCGGTCTCCTCCGCCGGCATGCTCATCCGCCGCGATGTCTTCGAGCAGCTCGGCGGCTTCGACCGGCGCCTGCCCCTGATGCGTGACGACGTCGACCTGTGCTGGCGCGCCCACGCCGCCGGACACCGTGTCCTCGTCGCACCCGACGCCGTCATGCGGCACGCCGAAGCCGCCGCCCGCGAACGCCGCACCGTCGACTGCGCGGGCCGCTCCGTCGCCAGCCCCCACCGCGTCGACAAGGCCGGCGCCGTCTACACCCTGCTGACGAACGCACGCGCCGTCGCCCTCCCCTATGTCCTCCTGCGCATCGTCTTCGGCACCCTGCTGCGCACCCTCGCCTACCTCGTCGGCAAGGTGCCCGGCCAGGCCGTCGACGAAGTCATGGGGCTCTTCGGCACCCTGCTGCGGCCCGAACGGATCATCGCCGGACGCCGCAGAAGAGCCAAGCAGGGCGGCTCGGTGGAAGCGAGCGAACTGCGCCACCTCTTCCCGCCGCCCGGCGCGACCGTCCGCGCCACCGTCGAACAGGTCGCGGGCCACCTGGGCGCCGGATCCGACGCCGACTCGGGCGGCTCACGCCACGGCGCCGTCGAATCGGGACCCGGCGGGGACGACGCCGACTTCCTGGAGATCGAGCAGTTCGCGCGCCTGAAGAAGATCGCCCGCAAGCCAGGTCCTGTCCTCTTCGCCCTGCTGCTCCTCGTCTCGGTCATCGCCTGCCGCGACCTGTTCGGGGGCGGATCGCTCGCGGGCGGTGCCCTGCTGCCCGCGCCGTCCGACGTCTTTGGCCTCTGGTCCCGCTACGCCGACAACTGGCACCCCCTCGGCACCGGCGGCACCCAGACCGCGCCCCCCTACCTCGCGGTCCTCGCGGGCCTGTCCACCCTCTTCCTGGGCTCCACCGGCTTCGCCCTGACCGTGCTGCTCGTCTGCTCGGTCCCGCTCGCCGGACTCAGCGCGTACTTCGCCTCCCGCCCCGTCGTCGACTCCCGGCTGCTGCGGGCCTGGGCGAGCATCGCGTACGCCTTCCTGCCCGCCGCCACCGGCGCACTGGCGACCGGACGCCTTGGCACCGCGGTCCTCGCGATCCTGCTGCCGCTCATGACCCGCGCGGGCGTCGCGGCACACGGACTGCGCATCAGCGGCAGCGGGCGCGGCAGCTGGCGCGCCACCTGGGCCTACGCGCTCCTGCTCACTCTCGCGATGGCGTTCACCCCCATCGTGTGGCCGCTCGCGCTCGTCCTGGGCATCGCCGTACTGGTCCTGCGCCGCGACGACATCACGGCGTACGGGCTGCGCTTCCTCGCCGCAGTCGGCACCCCGCTGCTCGTCCTTGCCCCCTGGTCGCTCACCCTGCTGACCGGGCCGTCCGCCTTCTTCCGCGAAGCAGGGCTCGAATTCGGCACCGGATCGGCCTCGGCCCTCGACCTTCTCGGCATTAGTCCCGGTGGTCCCAAGGCCGCGGGGGGAATCCTGCTCATCGGCATCGTGCTGGCCGCGCTGGCCGCCCTGCTGCGCGGCGAGCGGCAGTTCGCGATCCGCGCCTCCTGGGCCGTCGCGCTGACCGGACTGATCTTCGCGGTGATCGCCAACGGCAGCGGCTGGGCCGGACCCGCCACCCTCGTCTACGGCATCGCCCTGCTGACCGCCGCCGTCCTGGGTGCGGAAGGCGGCCGGACCCGCGTCGCCGCCCAGGACTTCGGCTGGCGCCAGCCCGTCGCCGCCCTCATCGCCCTCGCCGCCGCCATCGCGCCCCTGCTCGCTGCGTTCAACTGGATGCTCAGCGGCGCCGCGCACCCGCTGGAGCGGCGCGACCCCGTCCAGGTCCCCGCCTTCGTGGCCGAGGAGAGCGACACCCGCGACCAGCCGCGCACCCTCGTCCTCGGCGGAACATCCGCCGCCAAGGTCTCCTACAGCCTCGTACGCGGCTCCGGCGGGCGGCTCGGCGACGCGGAACTGGCAGTGGCGGGCGGCAGCGACGCCCGTCTCGACAAGATCGTCGCGAACCTCGTGGCGGGCTCCGGCGCCGACCAGACCAGCGAGCTCAGCGGATTCGCCATCCGGTACGTCCTCGTACGCGACGGAGCACCCCGCCAGACCAGCCGCGTCCTCGACGCGACGCCCGGCCTGAGCAGGCTCAGCCAGCTCGACGGCAGCGCACTGTGGCGCGTCGACCGCCAGGTCGCGCGGGCCACGATCGTCAGCGGAAAGGGCGACCCGCTGCCCGTCGCGTCCGATGCCGTCGAGGCCCACGCCAAGATCCCCTCGGGTGCGCCGGGACGGATCCTGCGCATCGCGGACCGCGCGGACGAGGGCTGGCAGGCCACCCTCGACGGACGTGTACTGAACAAGACGGTCGTCGACGGCTGGGCCCAGGGCTTCGAACTCCCCGCGGAGGGCGGCCGGCTCGATCTGTCCTACGACGACCCCGTCACGCACACCGGCTGGATCTGGGCGCAGGGATTTCTCGCCCTTGTGCTGCTGGTGCTCGCGCTGCCGGGCAGGAGCCGGGAGATCGACGACGATCTGCCCGACGAGGAGATCGCCGTACCCGCGCAGGCGGTGGAGGGCGAAGGACGCAGGGCACGCAGGCTGCGTGCCCAGGCGGAGGCCGAAGGGGAGTCCTCGCAGGAGGAGACCGAAGCGGATCCGCACGCCCAACACCCCGCAGCCCAGGATGCCTTCGCGCAGCAGGGGCAACAGGCGTACGCGCCGCAGTCCTTCGAGGAACCGCAGTCGTTCGACGAGCCTTCGCCGTACGCGGCTGTGCCTCAACAGCCGCAGTACGGCGAGTGGGACGGGCAGTCGTACGCGGACGGCGGATACACCGCCCCGTACGGCAACGAGCAGTACCAGGGCGCTCCGTACGGTGGTGAGCAGCAGTACGCGGGCGAGCAGCAGTACGGCGGCGAGCAGTACCAGCAACAGCCGTACCAGGCCGACCAGTACCAGGACCCCTACCAGAACGCGGGCTACGGCGACGGCCAGTACCAGGAGGGGCAGCCGTACGACCCCTACGCGTACGGCGGCGACAATGAGCAGCAGCCCGGCACCGACGGCACCACCGGCAACGCGACGCGAGGCGAGTCAGAGTGAACCGCACAACGATCTCCCTGCTCGCCACCGCCACCGCACTCGCCGCGATCACCGGCCTGGCCGCGCTCACCGCGCCCGGCAGCGGCGCCGAGACGGAGGCGAAGGCCCCGGCGCGGCTGCCCGTCGAACGTTCCAGCCTGCTGTGCCCCGTCCCCAGCACCTCGGAGCTCGCCGAGACCGCGTACACCTCGTTCACGCCGGCGGGCAGGAGCGGCAACGCCAAAGAGGGCACGGCCAAGGACGGCACGGCCGAACTGAAGCCGTCCGCCGCCGCACTGGCCGACACGGACACCGCCCCGGCCAAGGACAAGCCCAAGAAGGGCGCCGCCGCGAAGGGCGCGAAGGGGGCCAAGGACGCGAAGAAGCCGTCGCCCGACAAGGCGGTCCTCGCGCTGAAGGAGCCCGGCAAGCCCGTCGCCGCCAAGGCGAGCGGGGGCGAGGCACCCGCGCTCGTCGGCACCGCCACCGGCCGCCTCGCCCCCGGCTGGACCGCCCAGCAGACCACCACGGAGACTGCGGGCGACGCGCGCGGCCTGCTCGGTGTCAGCTGCACCGGGCCCGACACCGACTTCTGGTTCCCGGGCGCGTCCACGGCCGAGGACCGTCACGACTACGTCCACCTCACCAACCCGGACGACACCCCCGCCGTGGCCGACATCGAGCTGTTCGGCAAGGACGGTGCCCTCAAGACCACGCTGACAGAAGGCATCCCCGTCCCGGCCGGATCGAGCGTCCCCGTCCTGCTGTCCACCCTGGCCTCCGCCCCGGCCGGTGATCTGACCGTCCATGTCACCACCCGCACGGGCCGCGTGGGCGCCGTACTGCGGGCCGCCGACGACAAGGCGGGCAGCGACTGGCTCACCGCATCGGCCGACCCGTCCGGCACCGCCGTGCTGCCGGGCATCCCCGCGGACGCCACCTCCGTACGCCTGGTGGCCTTCGCGCCCGGCGAGGACGACGCCGACCTCAAGGTGCAACTCGCCGGCCCGGGCGGGAAGATCATTCCGGCCGGACACGAGACGCTGCACGTCAAGTCCGGGATGACCGCGAGCGCGGATCTGCTGGACGTGACCAAGGGCGAGGCCGGTTCCCTGATCCTCAGCCCGTCCCAGAGCGGCCGGGCGACTCCGGTGGTGGCGGCGCTGCGTGTCGTACGCGGCAAGGGTGACAAGCAGGAGGTCGCCTTCATTCCGGCGACCGCGCCGGTGGGGGAGCGGGCGAGCGTCGCCGACAACCGTGCCAAGGGCTCGACGCTCTCACTGACCGCCCCGGGCGCGGCGGCCGAGGTCAGGGTCACCGCGTCGGCGGGCACGGAGGGTGGCACCCAGGTCATCAAGACCTACAAGGTCAAGGCGGGCACGACCCTCGCGGTCGTGCCGCCGGTGCCCGCCGGGCTGAAGGGCTCGTATGCGCTGACCGTGGAGATGGTGTCGGGGGGCCCGGTTCATGCCTCGCGCACGCTGGCGCTGCCGCAGGACGGGATCCCGATGTTCACGGTGCAGACGCTGCCGGACGACCGGGGGACGGTGGCGGTTCCGGAGGCGGAGCAGGACCTGTCGGTGCTCGACGACTGAGACGACAGACGGCCGAGACGGCGAGGCGGCTGAGGGGGCTGAGGGGGCGCAGAGGGGGCTGAGCGGGCTGAGGGCTCCCGTCAGTCCTGCCCGTACCGCGGGTCCACAGACTCCGGCGACAGCCCCAGCAGCTCCGCCACCTGCTCCACGACCACCTCGTGCACCAGCAGCGCCCGCTCGTCACGGTTCTTCGTACGGATCTCGACAGGCCGCCGGTAGACCACGATCCGTGCCGGGCGCCCCTTGTCGGCCGGGACCGAGCTGCCCAGCGGCACGGACTCCTCCGGCGCGCCCGGCACGTCCAGCACGAGAAAGTCGACGTCGGCCAGCTGCGGCCAGCGCCGCTCCAGCCGCTCCACCGAGTCCTGCACCAGATCACGGAAGGACTCGCCGCGGCTCGCGGCCAGGGGTACCTGAGGAGGCGCGACCGGCCCTCGCATACCGCGGCCGTGGCGGTCGCGACGGCGCGGCCGTGGCTCGGTCGGGCGGGGCGGTACAGGACTGTCCATCACTGACGCAGCGTAGCTCTCCAGGGCGCGCGGCGATCGAGTGCGCGCGCCGGGTTGGAAGCCTGTCGCTAATTGAACATTCCGGCCAAGCTTGGGTCCGGTTAAATATCTTCCAGCGATCGCGGATCTCATCGTGATTGACCTCATTTACGCCAAGTCATGACCGGATCACCGGCGGTGGCTGCGCGTGCGCTTCTCTTCCCGTGCAGGTCAGGCCAGTTGCTCCGGGAGCCCGTATGTCGGGAGTTGCACCACGACACGGTGGAGTGACCTGGTGGAGAGTCGTCGCAGCCCGCTCAAGAGTGCGGTACCGTCCAACGTCGTGAGCCCTGTACGTCGCTGTTCGCGCACCGCGTGCGGCCGCCCCGCCGTCGCGACACTGACGTACGTCTATGCCGATTCGACCGCGGTCCTCGGCCCGCTCGCCACCTATGCCGAGCCCCACTGCTACGACCTGTGCGCCGAGCACAGCGAGCGCCTGACCGCCCCGCGCGGATGGGAGGTCGTGCGCCTCACCGACGGCTCAGCCCCCGCCCGCCCCAGCGGCGACGATCTCGAAGCGCTCGCCAATGCGGTACGGGAAGCGGCGCGTCCCCAGGGGCGTACGGCCGAGGCGGGCGCGCAGAACGGCCGGCGCACGGCGGACCCGATGGAGGTCGCGCGCCGCGGCCATCTGCGGGTGCTGCGTTCCCCGGACTCCTGAGGACTCCTGAGCGAACGTTTTCGGCTCCGCGCCCGTGCGCACGGCCGCACGGGGCTGAATGCTTCCCAAGCCCGTGCGGGTACGTTGAGGCTTTGAGGTGACCGCAGAGACTTCAGGGACTTTCAGGAGGGTTGGGCCCGTGACTGCTGATCTGTCGCAGATCGTGAAGGCGTACGACGTCCGCGGGGTGGTGCCGGATCAGTGGGACAAGGCGCTGGCCGAGCTGTTCGGGGCGGCCTTCGTCCAGGTGACGGGCGCGGAGGCGATCGTTGTCGGCCACGACATGCGGCCGTCGTCGCCGGGGCTCTCGGGGGCGTTCGCGCGGGGGGCTGCGGCCAGGGGCGCGGATGTCACATTGATCGGGCTCTGCTCGACCGACCAGCTGTACTTCGCCTCGGGGCACTTCGGGCTGCCGGGTGCGATGTTCACGGCCTCGCACAATCCGGCGCAGTACAACGGCATCAAGATGTGCCGCGCGGGCGCCGCGCCGGTCGGCCAGGACACCGGCCTGGCGGACATCCGCCAACTGGTCGAGTCCTGGTCCGAACAGGGCGCTCCGGAGCCGGGGGCCGAGCCGGGCAAGGTGACCGAGCGCGACACGCTCACCGACTACGCGGCGCATCTGCTCTCGCTGGTCGACCTGTCGGCGATGCGCCCGCTCAAGGTGGTCGTGGACGCGGGCAACGGCATGGGCGGCCACACGGTCCCCACAGTCTTCGAGTCCCTGCCCGTCACCCTCGTACCGATGTACTTCGAGCTCGACGGCACCTTCCCCAACCACGAGGCGAACCCGCTGGACCCGGCGAACATCGTCGACCTTCAGGCCCGCGTCCGGTCCGAGGGCGCGGACCTGGGCCTCGCCTTCGACGGGGACGCGGACCGCTGCTTCGTCGTCGACGAGCGCGGCGAGGGCATCTCGCCGTCGGCGATCACGGCGCTGGTCGCGGCGCGCGAACTGGCGAAGCACCCCGGCGGCACGGTGATCCACAACCTGATCACCTCGTGGTCCGTCCCCGAGGTCGTCCGCGAGAACGGCGGGACTCCGGAGCGCACGCGGGTGGGCCACTCCTTCATCAAGGAGGAGATGGCCCGTACGGGAGCGATCTTCGGCGGCGAGCACTCCGCTCACTACTACTTCCGCGACTTCTGGAACGCGGACACGGGCATGCTGGCGGCCCTCCACGTCCTCGCGGCTCTGGGCTCGCAGGAGGGCCCGCTGTCGGAACTTGTCGCGCAGTACGACCGCTACAGGGGCTCGGGTGAGATCAACTCCACGGTCGACGACCAGACGGGCCGCACGGCGGCGGTGAAGGCGGCGTACGCGTCCCACGACGACGTGACGATCGACGAACTGGACGGCCTGACGGTCGCCACGCAGGACTGGTGGTTCAACCTCCGTCCGTCGAACACGGAACCGCTGCTGCGGCTGAACGTTGAGGCCCGGGACGATCAGACAATGGCAAAGGTGAGGGACGAGGTGCTGGGGCTCGTCCGGGGTACGTGAGGAGCGGCGGGGGCGGGGCGGACCCGTGTCTGCGGCACCGGGCTGACGGCACGGTGACCCCGGGCCGCGTGTGCGGGGCAGGGCCGCGGTGGGACCAGGGGCCCCGAGCCCACCGGGGTCCGGCGGGTAGCGGCTGACGTGGTCCCGCGGCGCGGCGCCGGTGAGGCGTCACCTCCGCATGGACCCGCATGGACCCGCATGGAAGCCGCTCACGCCGGGCGCCGCGGCCCGACGAACCCGCGTGCTCGGGGGAGCAGCCGGACCGGTGGTGCGGCCGACATCCCTTCCGACGGCCGATCGTCGCGCCCTGCTCACGGCGTGAAGCTGCCGCCCGCCGGTATCTGGGTCGGCGGGCCGTCCGTCCGCCGACCGGCCGAGTCGATCCGGCCAGGATCGGCCGCTCCACTGATGCCGTCCGGATCCCTGGCACCAAGGTGCCCGCACCCGGGCCGGCGGTGTCCGCCCAGGCCACTTTGTGGAAGCGGCGCCGTCCCCCCGCGGGCCAGGCAGGCCCTCCACAACACGGCGCGCGCGTCCGTCGCCAACGTCCCGGCGCCGAAGCCGGTCCATGGGCAGGCGAAGACGCCGGGGGCCCGGGGCCTCGCCCCGGTTTCCGGATGGGGTACCTCCCACGGCCGCCAAGCCGCAGTAAGAGAGCAGGCGTGAGGCGAACCGCCCCGCGTACCCACAGAACGCGCCGCACCCCTCCCCCCGGCGGTACGCTGACGTGGCCTGATCCACAGACCCGCGACCGCAAGTCCGACCCGGGGGCCGCAGCACCGCAAACCGCGGCAGCGACCCGCGCCAGCGACCGCGCCGCCCCACCCGAAGGGACACCCCCGCACATGCCGCTCGAAGCCGGCCTCCTCGAGATCCTCGCCTGCCCCGCCTGCCACGCCCCCCTCAGCGACAGCTCCGCAGCCGAGACCCCCGAGCTGATCTGCACTGGCAAGGACTGCGGCCTGGCCTACCCCGTCCGGGACGACATCCCCGTCCTCCTCGTCGACGAGGCACGCCGCCCCGCCTGACCCACAACCGCACGGCGATCGGAGGCCCAACCCCATGCTCGACGAGTCACTCCTCGACGACCCGGAAGCCCTGGCCCGCGCCGATCGCCGAGGTCTGCTCCATGGCGCAGCCGAGGCCGGGGCGCGCGTACGCACCGCGGCCCGCCACGCCGCCGAGGCAGGTATCGCCGAGCTGAAGCCCGAGGGCCGCCCGCGCGCCGTCCTCGTCGCCGGTCCCGGCCATGCCGCCACCGGAGTCGCTGACCTGATCGGCGCCCTGGCCGGTGCGTCCGCCCCTGTCACCCGGCTGCACCCCACCGGCGTCGCACCCGCCGCCGGCGCCCTGCGCTGGGCGCTCCCGGGCTGGGCGGGCTCCCTCGACCTGCTGCTCATCGCGACCACCGACGGCAGTGAACCCGGCCTCGCCCTCCTCGCCGAGCAGGCGTACCGCCGCGGGTCCACGGTCGTCGCCGTGGCTCCGCTGGGCTCCCCGCTCGTGGAGGCCGTCGACGGAACCCACGGCATGGTCGTCCCGATGGCCAAGGCCCCGCACGAGCTGTATGAGGAGACGCAGGCCGCGAGCCCCGGCGCCCTGTGGGCCCTGTTCACCCCGCTCCTGGCCCTCCTCGACCGGGTCGGACTTCTGGAGGCTTCTCAGGAGACCCTGGCGAAGGTGGCCGACCGCCTGGACAAGACCGCCGAACGCTGCGGCCCGGCCATCGCCACGTACAGCAATCCGGCCAAGACACTCGCGGCCGAGCTCGCCGACAGCCTTCCGCTGATCTGGACGGAGGGCCCGGGCGCCGGCCCGGCCGGCCGCCGCTTCACGGCCGTACTGGCCGAGCTGGCCGGCTGCCCCGCCCTCGTCGCCGAGCTGCCCGAGGCGCTGCCCGCGCACGGCGGGCTTCTCGTGGGTGACTTCGCCCTGGGCGCCGACCCGGAGGACTTTTTCCGGGACCGCGTCGAGGAGCCGCAGGCCCTCCATGCCCGGGTGGTACTGCTGCGAGACCGCCCCATCGGCGGCCTCACCGCCGCCCCCGCCGCCCGCGAACTCGCGCTCAGCCACGACACCCCCATCAGTGAGCTCGAACCGGAGGACGGCTCCGAGCTGGAGTCGATCGCCGAACTTCTTGCGATCACCGACTTCGCCGCCGTCTACCTGGCTCTGGCGGACACCGGCGCGCACCCGTAACCGTCCCGACGCTGCTCGTGCACGGCACCGCCACGCCGCAGCCGCCACAGCGCGCAAGCGTCCCCCGTAGCCGTTAACGGCGCGCAAGACGTCACCACGAGAACCGGGAAGAACACAGACCATGGACCGCCTCTCCAACACCGTGCGCCCCTACGCCTGGGGATCCACGACCGCCATCCCGGAGCTGCTCGGCATCGCCCCCAACGGCGAGCCCCAGGCCGAGATGTGGATGGGCGCCCACCCCGGGGCACCCTCGCGCGTCACGCGTGACCATGAGGAGCGACCGCTCTCCGAGGTCATCGCCGCCGACCCCGTACGCGAACTGGGCGCCGCCGCCGTCGACAGGTTCGGCCCCCGTCTGCCCTTCCTCCTCAAGATCCTCGCGGCCGGCGCCCCCCTCTCCCTCCAGGTCCACCCGAACCTCGCCCAGGCCAAGGAGGGTTACGCAGCTGAGGAGAGCGCGGGCGTCCCGATCGACGCCCCGCACCGCAACTACAAGGACGCCAACCACAAGCCCGAACTGATCTGCGCGCTCACCCCCTTCGAGGGCCTGTGCGGTTTCCGCCCGCCCCTTGAAGCCGCCGATGTCCTCGCCGGTCTCGACGTGGACTCGCTCAAGCCGTACGTCGACCTTCTGCACGCCCACCCGGAGGCGGCCGCACTGCGCGAGGTCCTGACCGCGGTGCTGGGCGCCGATCCCCAAGAGATGGCGGCCACCGTCACCGACGCCGCGGCCGCCTGCGAGAGGCTCGGCGGCGACTACGCCCCCTACGCCGCCCTCGCGCACCACTTCCCAGGCGACCCGGGCGTGATCGCTGCCATGCTGCTCAACCATGTCCAACTGCAGCCCGGCGAGGCCCTGTTCCTCGGCGCCGGAGTCCCCCACGCCTATATCGACGGCCTCGGCGTGGAGATCATGGCCAACTCCGACAACGTGCTGCGCTGCGGACTGACGCCGAAGCACGTGGACGTTCCCGAACTGCTTCGTGTCGTTCGCTTCGAGGCGGGCGACCCGGGCATCCTGCGCCCCGAGGCCTCGCCCGAGGGCGAGGAGGTGTACGAAACGCCGATCGAGGAGTTCCGGCTCTCCCGCTATGTCGTCGCGGCCGGAGCCGCGCCTCGCGACCTGACGGCCCGCACCCCGCAGATCCTGCTCTGCACGGCGGGCACGGTCCGCGTCGGTGAACTCGCCGTCTCCCCGGGCCAGTCCGTCTTTGTCCCGGCGGGCGAAAAGGTCGAAGTGTCCGGAGTTGGCACGGTCTTCCGTGCCACCGTGGTGGTCTGACGCGCCCTCTCAGCCGCGGGCTGCAACAATGACGCACCGCAAAGGACGGGCAAAGCCCATGAGGCGTACGGCACGGGGCGTACGGCACCGGGCAGGCGAACGGCACCAGGGCATACGAAGGGACTGCAGGAACAGATGAGCGCTTCAGGCGGAACAAGGGCGATCGTGGCGGCACTTGCCGCCAACCTCGCGATCGCGGTGTCGAAGTTCGTGGCGTTCCTCTTCAGTGGCTCGTCCTCGATGCTCGCCGAAGCGGTTCACTCGGTCGCCGACTCCGGAAACCAGGGCCTCCTGCTGCTCGGCGGCAAGAAGGCCGAGCGTGAGGCCACCCCGCAGCACCCCTTCGGCTACGGCCGCGAGCGCTACATCTATGCCTTCCTCGTCTCCATCGTGCTCTTCTCGGTCGGCGGCATGTTCGCGATCTACGAGGGTTACGAGAAGATCAAGCACCCCCACGAGATCGAGGACTGGTACTGGCCGATCGGCGTCCTCGTCTTCGCGATCGTCGCCGAGTCCTTCTCGTTCCGTACGGCCATAAAGGAGTCGAACGAGACACGTGGCGAGCTCTCCTGGACGGAGTACATCCGCCGCGCCAAGGCCCCCGAACTCCCCGTCGTCCTCCTTGAGGACCTGGGCGCGCTGGTCGGTCTGGTCCTGGCCCTCGGCGGCGTCGGCATCGCCCTGGCCACGGGCGACGGCGTCTGGGACGGCATCGGAACGCTCTGCATCGGCGTCCTGCTCATCGTCATCGCGCTCGTCCTGGCGGCCGAGACGAAGTCCCTGCTGCTGGGCGAGGCGGCCGGTACGGATCAGATCGAGAAGATCAAGGCGGCCGCCGTCGACGGTGAAGGCGTCACCGGCATCATCCACATGCGCACGCTCCACCTCGGTCCGGAGGAACTGCTGGTCGCCGCGAAGATCGCGGTACAGCACGACGACACGGCCGCCCAGGTCGCCAATGCGATCAACGCCGCCGAGGACCGTATCCGCACCGCCGTGCCCATCGCGCGCGTGATCTACCTGGAGCCCGACATCTACAGCGAGTCGGCGGCCGCGGCGGGCGCCAACCCGGCCAAGGCCCCGGGCGGCCCGGGCCCGGACGCCGCACACTGAGCCGTGCGAACCCGTCGATCGGCCCGGTGAGACCGCGGTTGACCGGATCCCGGCCCCGGGCGGGCTGGGGTACGCCGGGTCGATCGGTGTAGATTCGTGACCAGAGTCAGACGTCGCTGCTGATGGCGGTCGGGCGGTCCCCTTGCCGGGACCGGCCGAGGGAGAGAGGGCCTCCGACGGACTGCAATGCGAGCGCCCGGGCATTCCTGTGTCCGCCGCCGCAGAGCCAGCCGTACCCAGACCCTCGACCCACACCACGAGGAGCAGCTCGCATGTCGACTGTCGCCACTGGCCAGGACTTCAAGGTCGCCGACCTTTCCCTCGCCGCCTTCGGCCGCAAGGAGATCACTCTCGCCGAGCACGAGATGCCCGGCCTGATGTCCATCCGCAAGGAGTTCGCCGCCAGCCAGCCTCTGGCGGGTGCGCGCATCACCGGCTCTCTGCACATGACCGTGCAGACCGCCGTACTCATCGAGACCCTGGTCGCCCTCGGCGCCGAGGTCCGCTGGGCGTCGTGCAACATCTTCTCCACCCAGGACCACGCGGCCGCGGCCATCGCGGTCGGCCCGAACGGCACCCCGGAAGCCCCCCAGGGCGTCCCGGTCTTCGCCTGGAAGGGCGAGACGCTGGAGGAGTACTGGTGGTGCACGGAGCAGGCGCTGACCTGGCCGAACACCCCCACCGGCGGCCCGAACATGATCCTCGACGACGGTGGCGACGCCACCCTCCTCGTCCACAAGGGCGTGGAGTTCGAGAAGGCGGGCGCGGCCCCGGACCCCTCGACTGCGGACAGCGAGGAGTACGGCCAAATCCTCACCCTGCTGAACCGCACGCTGGGCGAGTCCCCGCAGAAGTGGACCCACCTGGCGTCCGAGATTCGCGGCGTCACCGAGGAGACCACGACCGGTGTTCACCGCCTGTACGAGATGCACCGTGACGGCACCCTCCTGTTCCCGGCGATCAACGTCAACGACGCCGTCACCAAGTCGAAGTTCGACAACAAGTACGGCTGCCGCCACTCCCTGATCGACGGCATCAACCGCGCCACCGACGTCTTGATCGGCGGCAAGACCGCCGTCGTCTGCGGCTACGGCGACGTGGGCAAGGGCTGCGCCGAGTCGCTGCGTGGGCAGGGCGCCCGGGTGATCATCACGGAGATCGACCCGATCTGCGCGCTGCAGGCCGCCATGGACGGCTACCAGGTCACCACGCTCGACGAGGTCATCGACAAGGCCGACATCTTCGTCACGACCACCGGCAACAAGGACATCATCATGGCCGCGGACATGGCCAAGATGAAGCACCAGGCGATCGTGGGCAACATCGGCCACTTCGACAACGAGATCGACATGGCCGGCCTGGCGCAGATCCCGGGCATCATCAAGGACGAGGTCAAGCCGCAGGTGCACACCTGGACCTTCTCCGACGGCAAGGTGCTGATCGTGCTGTCCGAAGGCCGCCTGCTGAACCTGGGCAACGCGACCGGTCACCCCTCATTCGTGATGTCCAACAGCTTCGCGGACCAGACGCTGGCCCAGATCGAGCTGTTCACCAAGCCCGAGGAGTACCCGACCGACGTCTACGTGCTGCCCAAGCACCTGGACGAGAAGGTCGCCCGGCTCCACCTGGACGCACTCGGCGTGAAGCTGACGACGCTCCGCCCGGAGCAGGCCGCCTACATCGGCGTCGAAGTCGACGGCCCGTAC
Source organism: Streptomyces sp. SLBN-118 (assembly GCF_006715635.1). Classification (NCBI taxonomy): domain Bacteria; kingdom Bacillati; phylum Actinomycetota; class Actinomycetes; order Kitasatosporales; family Streptomycetaceae; genus Streptomyces; species Streptomyces sp. SLBN-118. Next base: position 3,047,915 of record NZ_VFNP01000002.1, on the reverse strand, counting down.
AAGTCCGACCACTACCGCTACTGATCGGCCACTCCTGATCAGTCAGCACTTCTGATCGGCTACTGACACACCTCGGCAGCCATCGGCGACAGGTACCAGCGGTACCAGGCAGGCCCCCGCACCCCCGTGTCGGGGGCCTGCCCCATACCCTCCCCGAACGGCTCCGGCTCCACCGCACGAGCCTCACCGCACAAGGACACCTACGCCCCCATGCCCCGCGGCCGTTATTCGCTCCACGATCCGCACGATCACACCCCCCTCGGCGAAGAACACTTCCAATGCGCCCCCGGCCCCTCCGGCTGGCGTTACGTCTCCCAGATCACCACCCCCTCCGGCGATCACGCCGGCTCCGTCGATCTCGCCCTCGACGAACTCGGCCGTCCCATCCGTCTCGAACTCCACGCCGGGAGCTGGCAGGTCCGCGGTGCCGCCATCGACGGCGTCACCTGGGTCCGTACCGACCCCACCGGCACGCATGCCACCGAAGGCAATGTCCGCGCCCATGCCTTCACGGGCAGATCCCCCGCTTTCCTTGTCGCCCTCTCACGTCTCCTGCGCCTCACCCCCGACTCCCCGGCGACGCGCGTACGCCTCGTCGCCTTCACGGATCCTGTCCTCGCCCCCCGCACACTCGATCAGTCCTGGGCCCTGATGAAGAGTGAAGCGCATGCCACTGACAATGGCCCCCTGACCGTGGACGAATACCAGGTCAGCGCCCTGGACACGGGAGAGCAGCACGTCGTGCACATCGCCGGGGACGTGGTGCTGGCAGCCCCCGGCATCGAACTCGAAGACCTGGAGAGCCCCCCCTCGGTCTTCCCCTGACGACCAATGTGGGTGCGACGGGCAGGCCTACGTCGGTGATCGGCTCACCCGGTCACGACCTACGCAGGCGGCGCGAACCCCGTGGCCTGCTGCGGCGGCTGAGGCTGCGACGGCGGCTGCTGCGGCTGCGGCGACTCGGCCGCGGCGCGGGCCAAAGGCCACGGCGCCGGTTCGCCTCCTGTTGTCACCCCGCCGGAAGGCGCAGCCCCCACCAACGGAGCCGATGCCCCCGCGGTGGCCGAAACGTTCGCACCCGGCAGCCCGGTCGCCTGCGCGCTGCTGCCGTCCGCCCGCGCATTGGCTCCCACGCGGAAAGCCCGCCGCGCATCGCGCGCCTGCCGCTCGTTCACCACGGCTGCCAGAAACGCCGCCGGCGGCACCCCGTCCGGCGCCGGAGCCCCCGTGCGCGCCGCGAGATCGCCGGCCAGCCGCACCGCCATCGACCAGTTCACGGCCGGGTCCAGCTGCCTCATCCGCGTCAGGTACTGACGTATCGCGAGCCAGAGATCGTCCGGCACCCCCGACAGATCCAGCTCGGAGAACCGCCCCACAAGCCACGGCGGCGGAGGCGGTGTCACCATTCCCCGCGAGGCCGGCATCCGCTCCCTTATTACCAGCGTGCCCGCGAACACATCGCCGATACGCCGCCCCCTGGCCGACACCAGCGAGGCGATACAGGCAATGACCCCGAACGACATAAGGATCTCCACCACACCCATCGCCCCGCGCACCAACGCGTGCCGGAACCGGATCGGCCCTCCGTCGTCACGCACCACCCGCAGCCCACAGGCGAGCTTCCCCAGGGAGCGGCCATGACTGAGCGTCTCCACGGCTATCGGCGCCCCGACAAGGACAAGCAGAAACGTCGCGATCGACACGGCCATCACCGCCGCCTCGTCCAGCGAGGCCGTCGCCACCGCGAGCCCGATCGACACCATGAAATAGGCGGCGAACACGACCACAAGATCGATCACGACAGCGAGTGCCCGGCTCGGCAGTTTCGCCGGCTGCAGCCCCAGTACGACCGCATCCCCCGTCACAAGCGCACTCACTGTTGCCCGCCCTTCGCCATCGACCTACTCCGCCCCTTGATTCCTCAGTCTGCCAAGCTGGCCCGCAGCGCGCCGCAGTAGTACGGACCGTACGCACCCAGTGCCTGGAGCAGCAGCCGACCATGGACCTCGACGTCTTCGTGACCGCCCACCGTGCCGAGTGGGACCGCCTGGATCACCTTCTGCGCAGAGGACGCCGCCTCACCGGCGCCGAGGCCGACGAGCTGGTCGCCCTCTACCAGCGCACGGCGACCCATCTCTCGCTCATCCAGTCCAGCGCCCCGGACCCGATGCTGACGGGCAGGCTCACCCAGCTCGTCGCTCGCGCCCGCTCGACGGTGACGGGCACGCGCCGCGCCACATGGCGCGACGCGGTCCGCTTCCTCACCGCCGGTTTCCCCGCGGCCGTCTACCGATCACGGCAATGGTGGATACCCACCGCCGTCCTCTCCACGGTCCTCGCCGCGATCATCGGCTGGTGGATCGGCACGCACCCCGAGGTCCAGGCGACGATTGCCGCACCGGAAGAGCTCCGCCGGCTCACCCGCCCGGGAGGTGAGTACGAGACGTATTACTCCAGCCACCCCGCGGCCTCCTTCGCCGCCCAGGTCTGGACGAACAATGCCCAGGCCGCGGCCATGTGCCTGACCCTTGGCGCGTTCCTGTGCATTCCAGTGATCTGGATCCTCTTCCTCAACGTGCTGAACCTGGGCGTCGGCATCGGCCTCATGTCGTCGGCGGGCCGCCTCGACACCTTCCTGGGCCTTGTCCTCCCGCACGGTCTGCTGGAGCTGACGGCCGTCTTCGTCGCCGCGGGCACGGGCCTACGCCTGGGCTGGACGGTGATTGACCCGGGCCCCCAATCCCGCCGGACAGCCCTCGCCCAGCAGGGCCGCGCGGCGATCGGCATGGCCATTGGCCTCGCGCTCGTCCTGTTCGTGTCCGGAGTGATCGAAGGCTTCGTGACCCCTTCGGGGCTGCCGACCTGGGCGCGTATCGCCATCGGCATCGCTGCTGAGCTGGCCTTTCTGGCGTACGTCTACATCCTGGGCGGCCGAGCGGCCGGAGATGGTGACACGGGTGACCTGGACGCAGCAGACCGCAGCGCCGAGCTCCCGGCGGCTGCCTGATGTGCAACCACCACTTCTGACCTGCTAGTCTCCTCACCGCCCACAAAACCGTTGACACGGCACGAGTGGGGAGGTAGATTCAAACGGTTGCCTGGAACTGGACAAGTTCGAGTGTGACCGCTAGTGTCTCTCTCGCTCTCAACGGAAATTCAATTTCCGCAGAGCCTTCCGATTCAAATCCGGATCACAAGGTCGATTAGCTCGGCCGAAATGTTTCTGATAAAGTCGGGTCAGCCGAAAGGCAATGGCCTTCCAACGGCCGCTGGAATCGAATTCCTCACCGGAAACGGAGCGGAAATAGAGTCTGGTAAGGTTGGAAATGCAAGACCGAAGGGAAGCGCCCGGAGGAAAGCCCGTGAGGGTGAGTACGAAGGAAGCGTCCGTTCCTTGAGAACTCAACAGCGTGCCAAAAGTCAACGCCAGATTGACAACCCCGGCCCATTTCGGTGGGTTGGAGGTTCCTTTGAAAGTCCTGTCGGCCCTTGTGGCGGGCAGGCGAAAACACAGCGAGGACGCTGTGGACGACTGGTCTTATTCCGACTGGTTGTCCCGCTCTTGTGGTGTTGAACCCGATTACGGGTAAACATTCATGGAGAGTTTGATCCTGGCTCAGGACGAACGCTGGCGGCGTGCTTAACACATGCAAGTCGAACGATGAAGCCCTTCGGGGTGGATTAGTGGCGAACGGGTGAGTAACACGTGGGCAATCTGCCCTTCACTCTGGGACAAGCCCTGGAAACGGGGTCTAATACCGGATACCACCTCCCGAGGCATCTTGGGGGGTTGAAAGCTCCGGCGGTGAAGGATGAGCCCGCGGCCTATCAGCTTGTTGGTGGGGTGATGGCCTACCAAGGCGACGACGGGTAGCCGGCCTGAGAGGGCGACCGGCCACACTGGGACTGAGACACGGCCCAGACTCCTACGGGAGGCAGCAGTGGGGAATATTGCACAATGGGCGAAAGCCTGATGCAGCGACGCCGCGTGAGGGATGACGGCCTTCGGGTTGTAAACCTCTTTCAGCAGGGAAGAAGCGCAAGTGACGGTACCTGCAGAAGAAGCGCCGGCTAACTACGTGCCAGCAGCCGCGGTAATACGTAGGGCGCAAGCGTTGTCCGGAATTATTGGGCGTAAAGAGCTCGTAGGCGGCTTGTCACGTCGGATGTGAAAGCCCGGGGCTTAACCCCGGGTCTGCATTCGATACGGGCTAGCTAGAGTGTGGTAGGGGAGATCGGAATTCCTGGTGTAGCGGTGAAATGCGCAGATATCAGGAGGAACACCGGTGGCGAAGGCGGATCTCTGGGCCATTACTGACGCTGAGGAGCGAAAGCGTGGGGAGCGAACAGGATTAGATACCCTGGTAGTCCACGCCGTAAACGTTGGGAACTAGGTGTTGGCGACATTCCACGTCGTCGGTGCCGCAGCTAACGCATTAAGTTCCCCGCCTGGGGAGTACGGCCGCAAGGCTAAAACTCAAAGGAATTGACGGGGGCCCGCACAAGCAGCGGAGCATGTGGCTTAATTCGACGCAACGCGAAGAACCTTACCAAGGCTTGACATATACCGGAAAGCATCAGAGATGGTGCCCCCCTTGTGGTCGGTATACAGGTGGTGCATGGCTGTCGTCAGCTCGTGTCGTGAGATGTTGGGTTAAGTCCCGCAACGAGCGCAACCCTTGTTCTGTGTTGCCAGCATGCCCTTCGGGGTGATGGGGACTCACAGGAGACTGCCGGGGTCAACTCGGAGGAAGGTGGGGACGACGTCAAGTCATCATGCCCCTTATGTCTTGGGCTGCACACGTGCTACAATGGCCGGTACAAAGAGCTGCGATGCCGCGAGGCGGAGCGAATCTCAAAAAGCCGGTCTCAGTTCGGATTGGGGTCTGCAACTCGACCCCATGAAGTCGGAGTTGCTAGTAATCGCAGATCAGCATTGCTGCGGTGAATACGTTCCCGGGCCTTGTACACACCGCCCGTCACGTCACGAAAGTCGGTAACACCCGAAGCCGGTGGCCCAACCCCTTGTGGGAGGGAGCTGTCGAAGGTGGGACTGGCGATTGGGACGAAGTCGTAACAAGGTAGCCGTACCGGAAGGTGCGGCTGGATCACCTCCTTTCTAAGGAGCATCTAGGCCCTGTCACAGGGGTCCAGAGCCACTACGTCGGCAAATGTCCGACGGTGGTCAGCTCATGGGTGGAACGTTGACTATTCGGCACGGTTTCAGGGCTTCACTAGTACTGCTTCGGCGTGGAACGTGTGGTCAGGGGATCGTGCCGGGCGCGCTGTTGGGTGTCTGAGGGTGCGAGCGTGAGCTCGTCCTTCGGGATGCCGGCCCCGGTGAACTCGCCCTGTTGGGTGGGGTGGTGGGTGGCTGGTCGTTGCTTGAGAACTGCACAGTGGACGCGAGCATCTGTGGCCAAGTTTTTAAGGGCGCACGGTGGATGCCTTGGCACCAGGAACCGATGAAGGACGTGGGAGGCCACGATAGTCCCCGGGGAGCCGTCAACCAGGCTTTGATCCGGGGGTTTCCGAATGGGGAAACCCGGCAGTCGTCATGGGCTGTCACCCGCTGCTGAACACATAGGCAGTGTGGAGGGAACGAGGGGAAGTGAAACATCTCAGTACCCTCAGGAAGAGAAAACAACCGTGATTCCGGGAGTAGTGGCGAGCGAAACCGGATGAGGCCAAACCGTATGCGTGTGATACCCGGCAGGGGTTGCGCATACGGGGTTGTGGGATCTCTTTTTCATTGTCTGCCGGCGATGAGACGAGTCAGAAACCGTTGATGTAGGCGAAGGACATGCGAAAGGTCCGGCGTAGAGGGTAAGACCCCCGTAGCTGAAACGTCAGCGGCTCGTTTAAGAGACACCCAAGTAGCACGGGGCCCGAGAAATCCCGTGTGAATCTGGCGGGACCACCCGTTAAGCCTAAATATTCCCTGGTGACCGATAGCGGATAGTACCGTGAGGGAATGGTGAAAAGTACCGCGGGAGCGGAGTGAAATAGTACCTGAAACCGTGTGCCTACAAGCCGTGGGAGCGTCGCGTGCAGAGCTTGCTCTGTGCGTCGTGACTGCGTGCCTTTTGAAGAATGAGCCTGCGAGTTTGCGGTGTGTTGCGAGGTTAACCCGTGTGGGGAAGCCGTAGCGAAAGCGAGTCCGAACAGGGCGGTTTAGTAGCGCGCTCAAGACCCGAAGCGGAGTGATCTAGCCATGGGCAGGTTGAAGCGGAGGTAAGACTTCGTGGAGGACCGAACCCACCAGGGTTGAAAACCTGGGGGATGACCTGTGGTTAGGGGTGAAAGGCCAATCAAACTCCGTGATAGCTGGTTCTCCCCGAAATGCATTTAGGTGCAGCGTCGTGTGTTTCTTGCCGGAGGTAGAGCACTGGATAGGCGATGGGCCCTACCGGGTTACTGACCTTAGCCAAACTCCGAATGCCGGTAAGTGAGAGCGCGGCAGTGAGACTGTGGGGGATAAGCTCCATGGTCGAGAGGGAAACAGCCCAGAGCATCGACTAAGGCCCCTAAGCGTACGCTAAGTGGGAAAGGATGTGGAGTCGCAGAGACAACCAGGAGGTTGGCTTAGAAGCAGCCACCCTTGAAAGAGTGCGTAATAGCTCACTGGTCAAGTGATTCCGCGCCGACAATGTAGCGGGGCTCAAGCGTACCGCCGAAGTCGTGTCATTCACACATGATCCCCAACGGGAGTGTGGATGGGTAGGGGAGCGTCGTGTGCCGGGTGAAGCCGCCGCGTAAGCGAGTGGTGGACGGTTCACGAGTGAGAATGCAGGCATGAGTAGCGATACACACGTGAGAAACGTGTGCGCCGATTGACTAAGGGTTCCTGGGTCAAGCTGATCTGCCCAGGGTAAGTCGGGACCTAAGGCGAGGCCGACAGGCGTAGTCGATGGACAACCGGTTGATATTCCGGTACCCGCTTTGAAACGCCCAGTACTGAACCCTCTGATGCTAAGGCCGTGAAGCCGTCCTGGATCCTTCGGGTGAAGGGGAGTGGTGGAGCCGCCGGTCCAAGGTGGTAGTAGGTAAGCGATGGGGTGACGCAGGAAGGTAGTCCAGCCCGGGCGGTGGTTGTCCCGGGGTAAGGGTGTAGGCCGTGTGATAGGCAAATCCGTCACACATTGAGGCTGAGACCTGATGCCGAGCCGATTGTGGTGAAGTGGATGATCCTATGCTGTCGAGAAAAGCCTCTAGCGAGTTTCATGGCGGCCCGTACCCTAAACCGACTCAGGTGGTCAGGTAGAGAATACCGAGGCGTTCGGGTGAACTATGGTTAAGGAACTCGGCAAAATGCCCCCGTAACTTCGGGAGAAGGGGGGCCATCTTTGGTGATCGGACGTGCTCCGTGAGCTGGGGGTGGCCGCAGAGACCAGCGAGAAGCGACTGTTTACTAAAAACACAGGTCCGTGCGAAGCCGTAAGGCGATGTATACGGACTGACGCCTGCCCGGTGCTGGAACGTTAAGGGGACCGGTTAGTCACATTTCGGTGTGGCGAAGCTGAGAACTTAAGCGCCAGTAAACGGCGGTGGTAACTATAACCATCCTAAGGTAGCGAAATTCCTTGTCGGGTAAGTTCCGACCTGCACGAATGGCGTAACGACTTCTCGACTGTCTCAACCATAGGCCCGGTGAAATTGCACTACGAGTAAAGATGCTCGTTTCGCGCAGCAGGACGGAAAGACCCCGGGACCTTTACTACAGTTTGATATTGGTGTTCGGTTCGGCTTGTGTAGGATAGGTGGGAGACTGTGAAGCTTGGACGCCAGTTCAGGTGGAGTCGTCGTTGAAATACCACTCTGGTCGTGCTGGATGTCTAACCTGGGTCCGTGATCCGGATCAGGGACAGTGTCTGATGGGTAGTTTAACTGGGGCGGTTGCCTCCCAAAGGGTAACGGAGGCGCCCAAAGGTTCCCTCAGCCTGGTTGGCAATCAGGTGTTGAGTGTAAGTGCACAAGGGAGCTTGACTGTGAGACCGACGGGTCGAGCAGGGACGAAAGTCGGGACTAGTGATCCGGCGGTGGCTTGTGGAAGCGCCGTCGCTCAACGGATAAAAGGTACCCCGGGGATAACAGGCTGATCTTCCCCAAGAGTCCATATCGACGGGATGGTTTGGCACCTCGATGTCGGCTCGTCGCATCCTGGGGCTGGAGTCGGTCCCAAGGGTTGGGCTGTTCGCCCATTAAAGCGGTACGCGAGCTGGGTTTAGAACGTCGTGAGACAGTTCGGTCCCTATCCGCTGTGCGCGTAGGAGTCTTGAGAAGGGCTGTCCCTAGTACGAGAGGACCGGGACGGACGAACCTCTGGTGTGCCAGTTGTCCTGCCAAGGGCATGGCTGGTTGGCTACGTTCGGAAAGGATAACCGCTGAAAGCATCTAAGCGGGAAGCCTGCTTCGAGATGAGGACTCCCACCCCCTTTGAGGGGTTAAGGCTCCCAGTAGACGACTGGGTTGATAGGCCAGATGTGGAAGCCCCGCAAGGGGTGGAGCTGACTGGTACTAATAGGCCGAGGGCTTGTCCTCAGTTGCTCGCGTCCACTGTGTCAGTTCTGAAGTAACGAACTGTCGAGTCCCCCCTGGCCGGGGGATTCCGGTGTCGGATATCTTCATAGTGTTTCGGTGGTCATTGCGTTAGGGAAACGCCCGGTTACATTCCGAACCCGGAAGCTAAGCCTTTCAGCGCCGATGGTACTGCAGGGGGGACCCTGTGGGAGAGTAGGACGCCGCCGAACAATCATTGTGGGAAAGCCCCGCACCTCCTGGTGCGGGGCTTTCCTGCTTTCACGGCCCGATGCCTCCAGACTCGTTCAGAGTCGGCCGGCAGCTTTCAGCGCGAGGTAGGCATCTGCAAGAGCTGGTGCAAGGTTGTCGGGAGTCGCGTCGACGACAGTGACGCCATGCCGTTGGAGCTGTTCTGCCGTACGGCGGCGCTGGGCCTGAGTCTGGGTGGCTGCCGCGGCGTCGTACACCGCCTCGATGGTGCCCCGGGAGGTGGACATCTGCTGGATATGAGGGTCAGCGACCGAGGCAACGAGCACCGTGTGCCGTTGTGTGAGCTGAGGGAGAACTGGGAGCAGTCCTTCTTCGATGGGCGCGGCGTCGAGGCTCGTGAGCAGCACGATCAAGGAGCGGCGCGGGGCGCAGCTCAGGGCGGTGGCGCTGAGAGCACGGGCGTCGGTCTCGACGAGTTCCGGCTCCAGGGGAGCGAGTGCGCTGACCAGGGCGGGCAGGAGATCACCGGCCGAACGTCCCTGGACCTGGGCCCGGATACGTCGGTCGTATGCCAGGAGGTCCACCCGGTCGCCGGCGCGTGAGGCCAGCGCGGTGAGCAGCAGTGCCGCGTCCATGGCCGCGTCGAGGCGCGGGACATCTCCGACCCGACCGGCAGATGTGCGGCCGGTGTCGAGGACGACGAGGATGTGGCGGTCGCGTTCGGGGCGCCAGGTGCGCACTGCGACGGTGGTCTGACGGGCGGTTGCTCGCCAGTCGATGGAACGGGTGTCGTCGCCTGGCACGTAGTCGCGAAGGCTGTCGAACTCCGTGCCCTGGCCGCGGATGAGGACACTCGTGCGGCCGTCCAGCTCGCGCAGCCTGGCCAGTCTGGAGGGCAGGTGCTTGCGGCTGGTGAAGGGCGGCAGGACGCGAACGGTCCAGGGGACCTTGTGATTGCCCTGGCGGGCGGCCAGGCCCAGCGGTCCGTAGGAGCGGATGGTGACGCGCTCCGCCTGGCGGTCCCCACGGCGGGTGGGGCGAAGGAGCGTGGTGACCCGGCGGCGTTCGCCGGCGGGCACGGTCAGCTTGTGGCGCGACGCGGCCTGTTCGGTGCCGGTGATCCAGCTGCTGGGGGGCCAGGCGTCGCGGAAGTGGGCCCGCAGAGGGCGGCCGGACGGGTTGGTGACCGTGAGGTGGACCTCGGCGCCGTCACCCAATCGAACTGACGTGTCGCCGCTTCGGGTGAATCGGAGCGTTCGCACTGGCGCGGCAAGGGCGTAGTCGCACAAGATTGCCAGGGAAAGAGGCGCGTTCACAGCAAGCATCCCGGTCCAGCTCGGGGCCAGGATGCCCACGGGGAGAGAGCCGAGAGCGGCGAGGAGTGCGGTTCGTCCGGTGAGGGCCATGGGGCAGCTCCTCAGCGGGGGACGGGGACATGGCTGAGGATCGCGGTGATGACGGAGTCGGCGGTGACTCCTTCCATCTCCGCTTCGGGCCGCAGCTGGATCCGGTGGCGCAAGGTGGGCAGGGCCAGGGCCTTCACATCGTCGGGGATGACATAGTCGCGGCCTGTAAGCCATGCCCATGCCCGGGCGGTGGAGAGCAGCGCTGTGGCGCCTCGGGGGGACACACCGAGAGTGAGTGAGGGGGATTCACGGGTGGCGCGGCAGATATCGACGACATAGCCGGCGATCTCGGAGGAGACCGAGGTCTTGGCGACGGCTGCCCTGGCGGCTTCCAGGTCAGCCGGGCCGGCGACGGGGCGTACGCCTGCCGCTTCCAGGTCGCGGGGGTTGAAGCCTTCGGCGTGACGGGTCAGGACGTTGATCTCGTCCTCGCGGCTGGGAAGCGGGACCGTGAGCTTGAGGAGGAAGCGGTCCAGTTGGGCTTCGGGCAGCGGGTAAGTGCCCTCGTACTCAACGGGATTCTGGGTCGCGGCGACGAGGAAGGGGTCGGGCAAAGGGCGAGGTGCGCCGTCGACGGTCACCTGGCGTTCCTCCATCGCCTCCAGGAGAGAGGACTGCGTCTTGGGCGGCGTGCGGTTGATCTCGTCCGCGAGAAGAAGGTTGGTGAAAACAGGGCCGGGCTGGAATGAGAACTCGGCGGTGCGTGCGTCGTAGACGAGGGAGCCGGTCACGTCGCTGGGCATCAGATCGGGAGTGAACTGGACACGCTTGGTGTCGAGTTCGAGGGATGCGGCGAGGGTGCGGACCAGAAGTGTCTTGGCGACGCCCGGTACTCCTTCGAGGAGGACATGGCCGCGGCAGAGCAGAGCCACGACGAGTCCGGTGACAGCCGGATCCTGGCCGACAACGGCCTTGGCGATCTCGGTGCGCAGGGCCTCCAGGGAGGCGCGGGCGCGATCCGAGTTCTCAGCTGTCTCGGTGGTCGGGGCGCTCATGAAGTGCGTACCTCTCTTTCGAGGGCGTCGAGTTGGTCAGCGAGGTAAATGAGGTCGGTGTCGTCGGCCGGGGCCGGGCCGAAGAGCAGGCCGTTGAGGTCTCGTTCGCCGGTCGGGAGATGGGCCGAGACAGCCGGGAGCAGGGCATCGGGGGAGTGGGCGTCCGCAGGGGGGACGCCGAGTGTCGGCGCGATGCGAGTACGGGTGGCCGAACGCAGGGCTGCGGCCGCGCGGTCACGGGCGTTCACCTTGCGGTAGAGGCGGGCGCGGCCCTCGGTGGACTCGGAGGCGCGGATGGCGAGAGGAAGCCGTTCGGTGATCAGCGGGCCGAGACTACGGGCGCGCCAGATCACGGCCAGGCCTGCGGCGACGGCGAGCTGGAGTGTCCCCCAGAGCCAGCCGGAGGGGATGAGGTCGAAGAACGTGCTGTCGGTGTCGCCGTCAGCGCCGTCTTGTGCGGCGGAGGTGTCGCCGAGCGAAGGGAGGTACCAGACCAGATGGCTGCGGGAGCCCAGGAGTTGCAGGGCGAGGGAAGCGTTGCCGTGCTTGTCCAGGCGGTGGTTGTAGAGGATGTCGGGAGAGCCGAGCAGGACGGTGTCGCCGTCGCCCCGTTCGTCGATCCGGAGAAGAGTGGGCAGGCCGTCGCTCGGGTAACAGCGGTCGGCGCCGGGCGTCTCGGTGGAGTAACGCGCACCGCCGAGGTCGGCGTTGCCCGCGCTGCGGGCAGCGGGGAGGGAGCACTGGGGGGTGCGTGCCGAGACGGGAGCCGGGGCTTCGCTGTGGACACCGGAGGCCAGGGTGCCGAGCGACGCGGGTCCGGCGGCGAGGAGAACCGTGCGCGCGCCGGAGCCGGTCATCGCGTTCCGAAGCGTGCGTTGCTGAGATTCCGTCAGCAGGTCGGGGACGGTGACGAGCAGCGTGGTGTCGGGTCCGGCTGCCGTGACCGCCTCGTCGAGGGTCGTGACCACGCGGGTGGAGACACCGCGGTCCTTGAGGAGTTCGGCTACGGCGCGGCTGCCGTAGCGGTCGGCGGAGCGAGGGTCGAGGCGGCCGTGCTGGTCCCCGGAACGCAGGGCGGCCATGGCGATCCCGGCTGCGACAAGGATGACAAGGGCGAGGAGCAGGCCGCGAGTCCGGGTCCACATCTGACGCTTCGTCGGGGCCATGGAGGTGGGGCTGACGGAAGTCGCCGTCATTCGGCTGCTCCCTGGGCCGCGCTGCTCAGTTGGGGCTTTGTGCGTTCCAACTCGAGGTCGAGGTCACGCAGACGCAGATATGCCTGCCGGTCGGCGGTCCGGCCGCCGTATGTGACGTCGTCGAACTCCCGGGCGGCGGAACGGAGTCCGTCGGACTGGGCGGGGAGGGAACGCCCGGCCTCGGCGGCTGCCTCGTCCGCGGTGCGGCCGGGGCGCGGGTCGAGGAGGGTCCGTTCCTCCAGGGAGCGGACCATGGCCCGCATGCGTTCCTGGACGGCCTGGTTCCAGCGTCCGGCGGCGGCGTGGGCCTCGGCAGCCGTGCGGTGTTCGGATGCGCTGCGTGGGCTGCTGTCGAAGAGGGAGTCTGCGGAGCCGGGGGTGCGCCGGGGCGTGCCGAGGCGCCACCAGAGGGCAGTGACCAGGCCGATCACGAGCAGGATGACCACGAGGAGTCCGAGCGGGCCGCCGGGGGTGGCGCCGGACGCGGAGTCGAATATGCCGCCGACCCAGTCCCAGAAGCGGTCGAGGGCGCGCTGGAGCAGGCTCGGGTCGTTCTCGTGGTACATCGGCTTGGACAGTTCCCGCTCCGCCGCCTCCCGTGCGGGGATGCGGGGAGTGTCCACCGGTACGTCGTCGCTTGCGCGGATCAGTTGCCGCGCCGTCATCACGCCCCCCGTGGTGGACACCGCATCAGCTCCTGGAGGTGTGGTGGCCCGGGGGCGCGGAGCCGTAGCCGGGGACGCCCGCGGCCCGTGCGAGTTCCAGGTCGAGAGCTTCGCGGCGGATGCGCTGGTCGATGTAGAGGAGGACCGCCACGCCGGCAGAGATCGGGTAGGTGATGGAGGAGGCGATCACCGAGCCGATGCCGGTGATGATCAGGAACGGCCATCCGAAGTCGGGGCCGTTTCCGGCGAAGAGTTCGCTGAAGCCGCTGCCGTCCACCGCGAACGCGATCACCGTGAACGGCACGGCGATGATCATCGAGACCAGCAGTGTCAGCAGCAGGGTGAGCACGACGATGCCGAAGGTCCGCCACCAGGCGCCCTGGACCAGTTTGGCCGAGCGGCGCAGCGACGCGACGACACCCTGGCGCTCCAGCATCAGCGCGGGAGAGGCGAGGGCGAACCGGATCATCAGCCAGAGGACAACCCCGCAGGCGGCGAAGCCCCCGAGCATGGCAAGCGCGACTCCCCCTCCGCCCCCGAGCAGCACACCGGGAAGAATCGCCACGGTCATGATGGCAGCGCTGATCAGGGGCAACAGCAGGGTCAGGCCCAGCAGTTGGGGAAGCCGGGGCCGTGCCTCCTGCCAGGCTTCGGAGAGCGTCACCGGGCGGCCGAGCACGGAGCGGCTGATCACTATGGTGAGGAGTGCCGTGGTGAACAGAGTGGCGATCAAAGTGATGACCAGCGCCGGGGCCATGGCGAGCAGACTGGCTTGGAGCGAGTCCACGGACTGCCTCAGGGCCTCCGAGGGCGTTGCGTCCGGGTTGACCTCGGGCGGCTCGGGGAGCAGGTAGCGCTCGACGAGGATGTTGCAGATCTGGGAGACCACCGAGACGGTGATCGTGATGCCCAGCACCGTTCGCCAGTGGGCGCGCAGGGTGGAAACAGCGCCGTCGAGGATCTCGCCGACGCCCAGGGGGCGCAGAGGGATGACGCCGGGCTTGGCGGCGGTCGGTGGCGTGCCCCAGCTGCCGCGTGGCTGTCCGCCCCAGCCGGGGGCAGGCGGCGGTGCGGGGATCCGGTCGGCACCCTGGACGGTCGGCGCGGACCACCGGCCCGGCGGCGGCTGCTCGGCGGACCACTTCGAGGCGGGGCCGCTCTCGCCGTCAGGCGCGGCAGGCCGGGGAACGTCGGCGTCCTGCCCGTCGGAGGGAGCAGATCCGGGCGAGGCCCAGCCCGGAGTGTCGTTCACGGTCGTCCACCTCATGGATTGGTCGCGGGACCGGCTCGCCGAGCCGGCACGTTCGAGGTGCCTGTCCCTTGGATGAGACGGCAGGTTGGTGGCCATCGTGCCACGCGTCGGCCGCGGGTGGGCGGGGGCATGTATCTCCCTCGCACCTTCAATGTCGGTGGCTCACCGGGCAGACTGGGCGGATGGCTGATCAGTACGTACAAAACCCGGCTGGTACCGAGTCGCCCCCGCTTCCGGTGCTGCGCTGGGACGAGCCGCCGGAAGGGCCGGTACTGGTACTGCTCGACCAGACCCGGCTGCCCGCCGACGAGATCGAGCTGGTCTGCACCGATGTGCCCGCACTGGTGCGGGCGATCCAGACACTCGCCGTGCGCGGGGCGCCGCTGCTGGGTATCGCGGGGGCCTACGGGGTGGCCCTCGCGGCCGTGCGGGGCTACGACGTGGAAGAGGCGGCCGAGCTGCTGGAACGGGCGAGGCCCACCGCGGTGAATCTGGGGTACGGCGTGCGGCGTGCGGTGGCCGCATACCGTGCGGCGGTCGACAAGAAGGCGGATGCCGAGCAGGCGGCACATGCGGTGCTGGCCACGGCCAAGGCGCTCCATCAGGAGGATGCCGCGGCCAGTGGCCGGATGGCTGAGCACGGTCTGGTGCTGCTCGACGAACTGCTGCCGGGCGGCGGTCACCGGATCCTGACCCACTGCAACACCGGGGCGCTGGTCTCGGGCGGAGAGGGCACCGCGTTCGCCGTGGCGCTCAGGGCGCACCGCGCGGGCAGGCTGCGGAGGCTGTGGGTGGACGAGACACGGCCGCTGCTGCAGGGCGCCCGGCTGACCGCCTATGAGGCGGCGCGGAACGGAATGGCGTACACATTGCTCACGGACAATGCCGCAGGCTCGCTGTTCGCGGCGGGAGAGGTCGATGCGGTATTGGTCGGGGCCGACAGGATCGCCGCCGACGGATCGGTGGCGAACAAGGTGGGGAGCTATCCGCTGGCGGTGCTTGCGAAGTACCACCATGTGCCGTTCATCGTGGTCGCGCCGACGACGACGATCGATCGGAGTACGTCGGACGGGGCCTCGATAGAGGTGGAGCAGCGACCTGGGCAGGAAGTGACGGAGGTCACAGCGCCGCAGATCGCGGTGGCTGGGGGAGCGGGTGGCGGGCTGTCCGTCGCCCCGCTGGGAACCCAGGCGTACAACCCGGCGTTTGATGTCACACCGCCGGATTTGGTGACGGCGATCGTCACCGAGCAGGGTGCGTTGTCCCCGGTCACCGGGGGTGGAATAGCGGAGCTGTGGGCCAGGTCACGCCAGGTAACGATTAGCTAATGGGATGATGTCGATTATGAAGGGACGAGTCCTTGTCGTCGACGACGACACCGCACTGGCCGAGATGCTCGGCATTGTGCTGCGTGGTGAAGGTTTCGAGCCGTCGTTCGTGGCGGACGGTGACAAGGCGCTTGCCGCTTTCCGTGAGGCCAAACCCGATCTTGTACTGCTGGATCTCATGCTTCCCGGACGGGACGGCATCGAGGTGTGCAGGCTGATCAGGGCGGAGTCCGGCGTGCCGATTGTGATGCTCACGGCCAAGAGCGACACCGTGGATGTGGTGGTGGGCCTGGAATCCGGGGCCGATGACTACATCGTCAAACCGTTCAAGCCGAAGGAGCTGGTCGCCCGGATCCGGGCGCGGCTGCGGAGGTCGGAGGAACCTGCGCCGGAGCAGCTGACGATCGGGGATCTGGTCATCGATGTGGCCGGACACTCCGTGAAGCGGGACGGGCAGTCGATCGCCCTGACTCCGCTCGAGTTCGATCTGCTGGTGGCACTCGCACGCAAGCCGTGGCAGGTGTTCACCCGCGAGGTGCTGCTGGAGCAGGTGTGGGGTTATCGCCACGCCGCCGACACCAGGCTGGTCAATGTGCACGTACAGCGGTTGCGTTCCAAGGTCGAGAAGGACCCTGAGCGTCCGGAGATCGTCGTGACCGTCCGTGGTGTCGGCTACAAGGCCGGGCCGAGCTGACATGTCCCAAGGCAGCGTTGCTCCGAAGCCCGGCGAGCCGGGAGTCCGTACGGGGCGGGCTGCCGGACCGGGGAATGAGCCCTCGCGATTCGGCCGTCTGTTCCAGGGGGGACGGCTGTCCGCCGGCAGTGCGCCGGGGGGCCCGGTTCTTCGGCTCCTGATGCGCTGGGTGCGCCGTCCGCTGCTGCCCGCTGTGCGGCTGTGGCGGCGGAACATCCAGCTCAGGGTGGTTGCGAGCACGCTGCTGATGTCGCTCGGCGTGGTGGTGCTGCTGGGCTTCGTCGTGATCGGACAGGTGCGCAACGGTCTGCTCGACGCCAAGGACAAGGCTGCCCAGAGCCAGGCGGCCGGCGGCTTCGCCGTGGCGCGCGAGAAGGCGAACCTTCTCAACGGTCCGGGAAGCGGGCGCAACGGCGCCGTCGCGGACGGCAGGACCGCGGGCAGTTCCTGGCGGTCAGATCTGGTGCAGCAGCTCTCCAGCGGCGGGCAGGGCGCGTTCCACGTGGTGGCGCTCAGTGCCGACTCCGAGGATGCGGGCCGCGGGCCTCGGACCTCGGGGAGCGTGGCCTTCGAGAGCATTCCCGAGGGCCTGAGGAACGCGGTCGACCAGGGGACCGGCACGTACGAGACGTACATGCAGATCAAGTACAACAACGAGCACGAGCCAGAGCCCGGACTGGTCGTCGGTACGCGACTGAACGACATCGAGGGCAATCCGTACGAGCTGTACTACCTCTTCCCGCTGGCGCAGGAGGAGCAGTCGCTCAACCTGGTCAGAGGAACCCTCGCCACGGCCGGGCTGTTCGTCGTCGTCCTGCTGGGAGCGATCGCCTGGCTTGTGGTGCGGCAGATCGTGACACCTGTGCGGATGGCTGCGGGAATCGCCGAGCGGCTTTCCGCAGGCCGTCTCCAGGAGCGGATGAAGGTCACCGGCGAGGACGACATCGCCCGTCTCGGCGAGGCCTTCAACAAGATGGCGCAGAACCTCCAGCTCAAGATCCAGCAGCTGGAGGAGCTCTCCCGGATGCAGCGGCGCTTCGTCTCGGATGTGTCGCACGAGCTGCGTACGCCACTGACGACCGTGCGGATGGCAGCCGATGTCATTCACGAGGCGCGGGCGGACTTCGATCCGGTGACGGCGCGCTCGGCGGAGCTTCTCGGGGACCAGCTCGACCGTTTCGAGTCGCTGCTCTCCGATCTGCTGGAGATCAGCCGCTTCGACGCGGGCGCGGCGGCGCTGGAGGCCGAGCCGATAGATCTGCGCGAGGTGGTGCGGCGGGTGATCGGCGGCGCCGAGCCGCTGGCCGAGCGCAAGGGCACCCGGATACGCGTGATCGGCGACGAGCAGCCGGTGGTGGCCGAGGCCGATGCCAGGCGTGTGGAGCGTGTGCTGCGGAACCTGGTCGTCAACGCCGTGGAGCACGGTGAGGGCAGGGACGTGGTGGTGCGGATGGCGGTCGCAGGAGGGGCCGTTGCTGTCGCGGTGCGTGACTACGGAGTGGGGCTGAAGCCGGGGGAGGCGACCCGGGTCTTCAGCCGCTTCTGGCGGGCCGATCCGGCGCGGGCCCGTACGACTGGCGGCACCGGTCTCGGTCTGTCCATCGCGGTCGAGGACGCCCGGCTGCACGGCGGCTGGCTGCAGGCGTGGGGCGAGCCCGGTGGGGGCTCGCAGTTCCGGCTGACCCTGCCGCGTACGGCGGACGAGCCGCTGCGCGGTTCGCCGATACCCCTCGAGCCGGAGGATTCGCGGCAGAACCGCGAGCGCGCCGACTCCGCCGTCCCGGAGATGAACGGACACCGGCTGGCGGCCGTACCCACGCAGCCGGCGACCGACCGCTCGGTCCTGCCCGTGCCGCCGCGTGCTCCGGTGCCGCCCCCCACGAGCCCGGCGGGTGTGGACCCGGCGGCTCTGCCGGGCAACGGCGCCCGCGTGGTGGCACGACCGCTGGGGGAGCGGCGTGGCGACTCGGCAGCACAGGTTTCTTCGGACCGGGAGGACACGACTCGTGGGCGCTGACCCCCGACGCGACAGCCGCCGAGGCGCGCTCAAGGTTTCCGCCCTGCTGGGCTGCAGCGGTGTGCTCCTGGCGGGGTGCGCCTCGATGCCCGACAGCGGCGACATCCACGCGGTGAAGGCGTCCCAGCGTGCGGATTCGCAGGTGCGCGTGTACGCGGTGCCGCCGCGCAAGGGCGCCAGTCCGATCGAGATCGTCACTGGCTTCCTGGAGGCGATGACCAGCGACGATACGGACTTCGCCATCGCCCGGACGTATCTGATGCCGGAGACCTCCAAGAAGTGGCGGCCGGACGCGGGCACCACGGTGCTGTCGGCCGCGCCCGGCTCTGGGCAGGCGATAACCGGCGGCCGGGAGAATCCGGGAGTCGATTATCCGCTCCTGGGCACGCAGATCGCCACGGTGGACCCGGAGCATGCCTACCAGGCCGTCACGCCCAGCCCGTACAGCGAGACGATTCACCTGACCCAGCAGAGCGGTCCGGACGGCAAGGAGTGGCGGATCGACAAGCTGCCGCCGGGGCTGGTGCTCGGCGCGTCCGACTTCCGGCGCAACTACATCTCGGTGAACAAGTACTACTTCGCCTCGGGCCAGGCCTCCACGATGGTGGCCGACCCGGTCTACATCCGTCAGCGGCTCGACCCCGTGACCCGGATGGATCCGGTCACGCAGTCGGTCAAGGCGCTGCTCGACGGTCCGACGAACTGGCTGAAGCCTGTGGTCGAGTCGCCCTTCCCGACCGGCACGACGCTGAAGAAGGGCACCAAGTCGCTGGCGTTCGACGACCGGAACGCGCTGAAGGTGCCACTCAACGAGAAGGCGTCCAATGTGGGCCGCTTGCAGTGTTCGAGGATGGCGGCGCAGATTCTGTTCACGCTGAAGGATCTGACGTCCACCAGGGTCGAGCAGGTGGAGCTGCAGCGTGCGGACGGCTCGCAGCTGTGCGTGGTCAACAGCAGCCAGGCCGAGGGGTACGCAGGGGGCCACGTCTCGGGCCAGTCGATGAACCAGTACTTCGTCGACAGCAAGAACCAACTGGCGCTGCTGTCGGGCGCCGCCAAGGACGCAACCGAGCCGGAGAATGTGCTCGGTCCGTTCGGCAATGGCCGCCTGCAGATGAGCATGGTCGGGGTGGCTCGCGACGAGCGCACCGCGGCGGCCGTCGCGAAGGACTACAGCAGCCTGTACGTGTCGTCCCTCATGGCGGACAGCGAGCTCGGCCAGCCGCTGGTCCGCAGCCACGGCGACAGCCCCGCGAACCGGCTTTCGGCGCCCAGCTGGGACGGCCGGAACGATCTGTGGGTCGCCGATCGTGATCCTCGTCATCCGGCGCTGCTGCGCCTGGCGCAGGGCGCGGGTGCACCGCAGACCGTCAAGATCATCCCCGGGCTCGACGGCGCACGGATCGAGGCGGTCAGGGTCTCGGCCGACGGTGTGCGCGTCGCGCTGCTGCTGACCAAGGACGACAAGACGACGCTGAAGATCGGACGTGTCGAGCGCCAGGGCCCGAAAGCCAACCCCGTGGTGTCCGTCGCGGAACTGCGGCCCGCGGCGCCGCAGATGGAGACGGTGACGGCTGTTTCCTGGGCGGGACCCAGCAGGCTCGTGGTGGTCGGCAAGGAGTCCGGCGGAGTGCAGCAGGTGCGGTACATGCAGACGGACGGCTCGAGTTCGGACACGAGCGTCCTGCCGGGTCTGAACCGGGTCAAGGCTGTCGCCGCCTCCGACGACGAGAGCAGCCCGCTGGTGGCGTACTCGGAGGATGACGGCATCGTGAAGCTGCCGCCCGGCGCGAACTGGCAGACGCTCGTCAAGAAGGGCTCGTCGCCGGTCTACCCGGGGTAACAGGTTGCCGGAAACAGGGGCCCTGCGACGCCTCACAGGGCCCGTGGAGGCCCGCCGGAGCTGTCCCGAGTGGAGGTTATCCACAGGGGTGGAACGGCGCTCCAGTCATCGGCACAGTGGTTGTCATGCGGGGATGGTGGCGGGAAATCTCCGGTCTGGTGCTGCCGGTCGCCTGCGGCGGCTGCGGCACTCCTCGTACGCCGTTGTGCGAGGAGTGCGCGTGGGCGCTGTACGGCAGCCTGGCGCGCAGGGCGAGGCCGGTGCCCGAGCCCCCGGGCCTGCCGGTGGTGCACGCCGCCGCTCCGTATGCCGATGCCGTGCGTGCCCTGCTGCTGGCGCACAAGGAGCGGGGAATGCTGGGGCTGGCCCGGCCGCTGGGTGTCGCGCTCGCCGGGGCGGTGCGGGGCTCGGCGTCGTCAACCGGCCGGGGGACTGGCCCGCTGCTCCTCGTACCGGTGCCGTCGGCGCGGCGTGCGGTGCGGGCGCGGGGGCACGATGCCGTGCGGCGTATGGCGCTGGCCGCCGCGGGCGAGCTGCGGCGGACGGGGACGGAGGCCAGGGTGCTCCCGGTGCTGCGCCAGCGGCGGGACGTGGCCGACCAAGCGGGTCTCACGGCCCGTATGCGGGTGGAAAATCTGGCGGCGGCCCTGGATGTCGCCGCCGCGGGGGGACGGCTTCTGGCAGACGGCAGGGTGGTCCTGGTGGACGACCTCATGACCACCGGGGCGTCGCTGGCCGAGGCGGCGCGGGCGCTCCGTGCGGCCTCCGCGCTGCGATTTCCCGGACCGCTGTGGCTTGGCGCCGCGGTGGTCGCCGTCCCGCCGCTGTCTTTCGAAATGCGTCGGAACTGACCGAGAACTTGCATCGTTGCAGGTAGTGAGAGCCGAATAAGGCCCGAATGGAGGTACGCGCTGGTAGCGGGTGCCGACACAGGTCCGGGCGAGATATGTTCGGTTGTGAGGAATGGCGATTGCCGTACCGCACCGAAAGCAGGGCCGGTTGCGGCCAGGGATTCGAGGGACACAAAACCTCGAAAGTGGTGGGTGGGGATCTTGTCGACTGGGGAGGAGGAGGTGAAAGTCGCCAAGTCCGAGACTCCGGTGATCACCGGAGTCTGGTGCAAGAGGGAGACGCTCCGCAGCCTGCGAGCGGACGGAGCTATCCGGGAACGGAGTTCTGCGTGGACATCGTCGTCAAGGGCCGCAAGACCGAGGTGCCCGAGCGGTTCCGCAAGCACGTGGCCGAGAAGCTGAAGCTGGAGAAGATCCAGAAGCTCGACGGCAAGGTGATCAGCCTGGACGTCGAGGTGTCCAAGGAGCACAACCCGCGGCAGGCCGACCGTTCCGACCGTGTGGAGATCACGCTCCATTCCCGAGGCCCGGTGATCCGGGCGGAGGCCGCAGCCGCCGACCCGTACGCAGCGCTCGACCTCGCCACCGGCAAGCTTGAGGCCCGGCTGCGCAAGCAGCACGAGAAGCGCTACAACCGCCGTGGAAGTGGCCGGATTTCGGCCTCCGAGGTAGCCGATGTCGTCCCCGGCGTCGCCCAATTGAACGCCAACGGCCGGCCCCTCGTCGAAGAGGCGCCCCCATCCATTCCCACCACCAGGATCGGCTCGCTCGAAATCCAGGGCGAGGGACCGCTGGTGGTCCGCGAGAAGGTCCACACCGCAGCACCGATGACGCTCGACCAGGCCCTCTACGAGATGGAACTGGTCGGGCACGACTTCTACCTCTTTGTCGACTCCGAGACGAAGCAGCCCAGTGTCGTCTACCGACGGCACGCCTACGACTATGGCGTCATCCACCTGGAGACCGACCCGCTGGCCGGATCCGAGGCGGGCGGGGCCGGAGGTGCGCTCGGCGGATAGCGGCCGCCAGGCTGGTAGATGGTGCCCCTGGAGTGCAACGTGCGCCCCCAGGGGCACCACCGTGCGACCACAAGGAGCACCGCTCTGCCGCCCGGGCATGAAAGCATGGCGTCCCAGGCCAACCGATGCACTCTGTAATGTCGTTGGCGGACGAGACATGATCTTCAGGCCGCGGCCTTCAGGGGGAGGAACGATGGCGGACAGCTTCGGGCCGGTTCATAGCGACACGGGCGACGCCGGCTCCACAGTCGCCGAAGGCGGCGCGGGACACGGTGACTCCCGCAAGGAGCCCATCAGGGTTCTTGTGGTCGACGATCACGCCCTGTTCCGGCGGGGACTGGAGATCGTCCTCGCGCAGGAGGAGGACATCCAGGTCGTGGGCGAGGCGGGCGACGGCGCCGAAGCGGTCGACAAGGCCGCCGATCTTCTTCCCGACATCGTGCTGATGGATGTGCGGATGCCCAAGCGCGGCGGCATCGAAGCGTGTACGTCCATCAAGGAGGTGGCTCCCAGTGCGAAGATCATCATGCTGACGATCAGCGACGAGGAGGCCGACCTCTACGACGCGATCAAGGCGGGCGCAACCGGCTATCTGCTCAAGGAAATCTCCACCGACGAGGTGGCCACGGCGATCCGCGCGGTGGCCGACGGGCAGTCGCAGATCAGCCCGTCCATGGCTTCCAAGCTGCTGACCGAGTTCAAGTCGATGATCCAGCGCACCGACGAGCGCAGGCTCGTGCCCGCGCCCCGGCTGACCGACCGGGAGCTGGAAGTGCTCAAGCTGGTCGCCACGGGGATGAACAACCGGGACATCGCCAAGGAGTTGTTCATCTCCGAGAACACGGTGAAGAACCACGTTCGCAACATCCTGGAGAAGCTGCAGCTGCACTCCAGGATGGAGGCCGTGGTCTACGCGATGCGGGAGAAGATCCTCGAGATTCGGTAGTGCTCACCGGTACTGACTACCGGCACTGATCACCGGTGGCGCTCAGGAGACTGCCTTGACCAGGTCGGCGGTCAGCTCGGCGCGGTCTACCCGTTCGATGCGTACCGCATGGCAGCCGACCCACTGAGCGGCCTCGCGCAGCGCCTGGGCCATGGGTGCCACCGCCTTCGCGCTGCCCAGCGACACCTGGCGCGCCACCAGCGTCGTGCCCTCGCGGGCCGGGTCGACACGGCCCAGCAGCTTCCCGCCGGACAGCAGCGGCATCGCGAAGTAGCCGTACACCCGTTTCGGCTTGGGGACATACGCCTCAAGGCGGTGCGTGAAGCCGAAGATCCGCTCGGTGCGTGCCCGTTCCCAGACGAGCGAGTCGAACGGTGAGAGCAGGGTCGTACGATGCCGGCCGCGCGGCTCGGAGGCGAGCGCCTGCGGATCCGCCCAGGCGGACTTGGGCCAGCCCTCGACCGTGACCGGGACCAGCCCCGAGTCCGCCACCACGGCGTCGAACTGCTCGCCCTTGAGGCGGTGGTAGTCCGCGATGTCCGCGCGGGTGCCGACACCGAGCGACTCACCCGCGAGGCGGACGAGCCGGCGCAGGCATTCCGGGTCGTCCAGCTCGTCGTGCAGAAGATCATCGGGGATGGCCCGCTCGGCGAGGTCGTACACCCGCTTCCAGCCGCGCCGCTCGGTGCACACCACCTCGCCGTACATCAGCGCGCGCTCGACGGCGACTTTCGAGGCCGACCAGTCCCACCACTCGCCGCCGTTCTTCGCGCCGCCCAACTCCGTCGCGGTGAGCGGGCCTTCGGCGAGCAGCTGCTTGATCACCGCGTCGTAGGCGCCCTCGGGGAGGTCGTGGTTCCAGTGCGGGCGGGCGCGGTAGGCGCGGCGGCGGAAGGCGAAGTGGGGCCACTCCTCGACGGGCAGAATGCAGGCGGCGTGCGACCAGTACTCGAAGCTGTGGCCCTCGGTCCAGTACGCATCCTCGACCGTCCTGCGGCCCACAGCCCCGAGGCGCGCGTACGGAATCAGCTCGTGCGAGCGCGCCAGCACCGAGATCGTGTCCAGCTGGACGGCGCCGAGATGACGCAGCACGCCCCGCACCCCGCCGCGCCGGTCGGGCGCGCCGAGAAACCCCTGGGCGCGCAGGGCTATGCGGCGTGCTTCGTCGGCGGACAGTTCGGCGGCGGGCGGCGGCACAGGGGTCATGGTCCGCACCCTAGACGGCGGCACTGACAATCGGTCCTGGCCTCAGGCCCGCCCGCCGTCCCGCAGCCCGTCCCCCACACGGCCACCGCGCCTCGCCGCCTGCCCCACCCACAGGCGTCAGCCCCTGGGCGGCAGATAGGGACGGGTGCTCGACAGCCCCAGATCAGAGGGGAGCAGCGCCCCCACCCAGACATCCCTGAGCGTGTCCTTGTTCAGAAGGGCGGCCCGCAGCGACCCCTCGATCACGAAGCCGGCCTTCTCGGCGACGGCCCGCGAGCCCTCGTTGCCGACCTCCGCCCGCCACTCCAGACGTGTGGCCCCCAGCGTGGTGAAGGCCCAGTGCGCCACGGCACCCACGGTCTCCGCCATGACGCCGCGCCCCCGGTGCTCCTTGTCCGTCCAGAAGCCGATCTCCCAGGTGCCCGAGAAAGTCCGCAGGCTGACCGCGACCGATGCCATCAGCGCACCGCCCGCGCGCGGCAGCACCGCGAAGGTGCACATCGTGCCCGAGCGCCAGCCCTCCGGGACCGTCTGTCCGGTGAATTCGCTCGCGTGCCGGCGCTCGTAGGGCGAGGGGACGGTCGTCCATCGCTGGATGTCGGGATCCTGGCACGCCTGGTAGACCGCCTCCGTGTCGTCGCTCGTGAAGGACCGCAGCAGCAGGCGTTCGGTGGTGAGGGTGATGGGCTCCATGACCGGATTCTGGTCATGTCCGCGCAGGGATGCGAGCACTTTTCGTACCTCACCGGCACCTTCCGCGCGTCCCGCGCGTTCTCTTTGCGGGTGACAGCAGGCCTGGCAGAGGGCGGACCTCCCGACACGGCCCGGTCCTCGCTTACGATGGCCGTTGCGGTGGGGCCCACCTGCCGTGCCCGCGCCAGTGTCCATAACAAGACCCAGTGCCAGGCCCGATCGGCAAGGAGACCAACCTCAGTGTCCGTCTTCAACAAGCTCATGCGTGCAGGCGAAGGCAAGATCCTGCGCAAACTGCACCGCATCGCGGACCAGGTCAACTCCATCGAAGAGGACTTCGTCAACCTCTCCGACGCCGAGTTGCGGGCTCTCACCGATGAGTACAGGGAGCGGTACGCCGACGGTGAGAGCCTGGACGACCTGCTCCCCGAGGCGTTCGCGACCGTCCGTGAGGCCGCCAAGCGCGTCCTCGGCCAGCGCCACTACGACGTACAGATGATGGGCGGCGCCGCGCTGCACCTCGGGTATGTCGCCGAGATGAAGACCGGAGAGGGCAAGACCCTCGTCGGCACGCTCCCCGCCTACCTCAACGCGCTCTCGGGCGAGGGCGTCCACCTGATCACGGTGAACGACTACCTGGCCGAGCGTGACTCCGAGATGATGGGCCGGGTCCACAAGTTCCTGGGCCTGAGCGTCGGCTGCATCCTCGCCAACATGACGCCGGCTCAGCGCCGCGAACAGTACAACTGCGACATTACGTACGGAACGAACAACGAGTTCGGCTTCGACTACCTCCGCGACAACATGGCGTGGTCCAAGGACGAGCTCGTCCAGCGCGGCCACAACTACGCCATCGTCGACGAGGTCGATTCGATCCTCGTCGACGAGGCCCGTACACCGCTGATCATCTCCGGCCCGGCCGACCAGGCCACCAAGTGGTACGGCGACTTCGCCAAGCTGGTCACGCGCCTGTCCAAGGGCGAGGCGGGCAACCCCCTCAAGGGCATCGAGGAGACCGGCGACTACGAAGTCGACGAGAAGAAGCGGACCGTCGCCATCCATGAGCCGGGTGTCGCCAAGGTCGAGGACTGGCTGGGCATCGACAACCTCTACGAGTCGGTGAACACCCCGCTCGTCGGTTATCTGAACAACGCCATCAAGGCCAAGGAACTGTTCAAGAAGGACAAGGACTACGTCGTCATCGACGGCGAAGTCATGATCGTCGACGAGCACACCGGCCGTATCCTCGCCGGCCGCCGCTACAACGAGGGCATGCACCAGGCGATCGAGGCGAAGGAAGGGGTGGACATCAAGGACGAGAACCAGACCCTCGCCACGATCACCCTGCAGAACTTCTTCCGCCTCTACGGCAAGCTCTCCGGCATGACCGGTACGGCCATGACCGAGGCCGCCGAGTTCCACCAGATCTACAAGCTGGGCGTCGTGCCGATCCCGACGAACAAGCCGATGGTCCGCAAGGACCAGTCCGACCTGATCTACCGGACCGAGGTCGCCAAGTTCGCCGCCGTCGTCGACGACATCGCCGAGAAGCACGAGAAGGGCCAGCCGATCCTGGTCGGCACGACCTCGGTCGAGAAGTCCGAGTACCTCTCGCAGCAGCTCAACAAGCGCGGCATCCAGCACGAGGTCCTCAACGCCAAGCAGCACGACCGGGAGGCGACGATCGTCGCCCAGGCCGGACGCAAGGGCGCGGTCACGGTCGCGACGAACATGGCCGGCCGTGGTACGGACATCAAGCTCGGCGGCAACCCCGACGACCTCGCCGAGGCGGAGCTGCGCCAGCGCGGCCTGGACCCGGTCGAGCACGTCGAGGAGTGGGCCGCGGCCCTGCCCGCCGCGCTGGAGCGCGCCGAGGCGGCCGTCAAGGCCGAGCACGACGAGGTGACCGACATCGGCGGGCTCTATGTGCTGGGCACCGAGCGGCACGAGTCGCGGCGTATCGACAACCAGCTGCGCGGTCGTTCCGGCCGTCAGGGCGACCCGGGCGAGTCCCGTTTCTACCTGTCCCTCGGCGATGACCTGATGCGTCTTTTCAAGGCGCAGATGGTCGAGCGCGTGATGTCGATGGCGAACGTCCCCGACGACGTTCCGATCGAGAACAAGATGGTCACACGCGCGATCGCGTCGGCGCAGTCGCAGGTGGAGCAGCAGAACTTCGAGACGCGCAAGAACGTCCTGAAGTACGACGAGGTCCTCAACCGCCAGCGTGAGGTCATCTACGGCGAGCGCCGCCGCGTCCTGGAGGGCGAGGACCTGCACGAGCAGGTGCGCCACTTCATGGACGACACCATCGACGCGTACATCCAGGCGGAGACCGTAGAGGGCTTCGCCGAGGAGTGGGACCTGGACCGGCTGTGGGGCGCGTTCAAGCAGCTCTACCCGGTGAAGATCACCGTCGAGGAGCTGGAGGACGCGGCCGGCGACCGCGCGGGGATCACCGCCGAGTTCATCGCCGAGTCCATCAAGGACGACGTCCACGAGCAGTACGACGAGCGTGAGAAGCAGCTCGGCTCGGACATCATGCGTGAGCTGGAGCGGCGCGTGGTGCTGTCCGTACTGGACCGCAAGTGGCGCGAGCACCTCTACGAGATGGACTACCTCCAGGAGGGCATCGGCCTGCGCGCGATGGCCCAGAAGGACCCGCTCGTGGAGTACCAGCGCGAGGGCTTCGACATGTTCACCGCCATGATGGAGGGCATCAAGGAGGAGTCCGTCGGCTATCTGTTCAACCTGGAGGTCCAGGTCGAGCAGCAGGTCGAGGAGGTCCCGGTGCAGGACGCGGCTCCTTCGCTGGCCAAGGAGGACGCCGTGCCGGCGGGAGCCTCCCGTCCGGAGATCCGCGCGAAGGGGCTCGATGCCCCGCAGCGGCCGGACCGGCTGCACTTCTCGGCGCCGAAGGTGGACGGCGAGGGCGGCATCGTCGAGGGCGACTTCATCAGCGACGACGGTCAGGCCCGTTCGGACGGGGACGGCCTGACGCGGGCGGAGCGCCGGAAGGCCCAGAAGGGCGCCGGGCGCCGCCGCAAGAAGTAACTCGCTGCGCCTGACTCTTGCCAGCGGCCGGGGCCGGACACCGATTGCGGTGTCCGGCCCCGGCCGTTTCGCTGACGGGCTCGCGTTCGCTCAAGGAATCGAGGCCGCACGACCCAGGCCCAGGCGCCGGGCACCGGCCCAGGCACCGGCTGGTGGGGTTCAAGCGCGGGACATCTTCGACGGCATCGAGTCCGGGCCGGGACGGCTCGCCACGGTCCTGGACTTCCTCCGAACGGCCCGGCAGGTGCAGGAGGGACCAAAGGCGGCCCCGCTCGGCGCGCAGGCGCCTGAGCGGACCGCCTGCGGCTTCCTGTGGTCGGCACATCCGCCGGGCTACCGGCCGCCGGATGTGCCGACGCGTTCCCCGCCGAGTTCCACCGCGGCGCAGCGCCAGCGCTGGTCCGCGCCCTGTTCCAGGCGAAAGGCCATCGCGCTGACCCGGTCGCCGGAGCCGATCCTGGCGAAGGCCTCGATCACCCCGGGGCCGGGGTGGTACTCCCCGCAGTGCCGTACGACGGGCGTGACCCGCTCCGCCGGACGCAACGGGGCTCCCGGGGCGAGCCGCACGAGCTGTTCGTACGCCTCTCCGATGGTGTGCCCGAGCATCCAGTGCACCGGCCGCCGGCCGCTGAGCACCGCGAGAAGGCGGTCGGCGAACCAGTAGTGCGGCTGGTGCTGCCGTCGTGCGCGTGCCATCGCGGTTGCCGCCACCGTGGCGGGACGGCGCTGGTCGTGCCGCCCCGCGGGCCTCGTCCTGTTGATGCTCATGCAGATCGCCCCCGATATGCCGGGCCCGGTGCGATACCGGGCGGTAACTTTGTTGGTGACCTTCTACGGGGCGGGCTCGGCGGACCGCAATGCGCGGTCGCCTTGCGGCGACAGGAGCCACAGTTCACCTATCAGGGTGACGAGGGCCCGCCGCAGGCGGTTGTGAGCCGGTGCGCGGTACGTCTCCGGTGGACGGTGCGCGGGGCCCGGGGCAGCAGCCCGAAGGGGGACCTCGGACGGACCTCGCACGTATCCTGAGGGCGTTTCCGACTACGAAAGCGGTCAGCCATGCGCGTCTACGTCCCCCTGACCCTCCCCGGTCTCGCAGAGGCGCACAAGACGGGCGAACTCGGCCCCGGGCCGCTGACCGCGTATGCCGTCACGCCGGGACTGCGCGAGTGGTACGTCTCCGACGACATCGAGGAACTGGAGTACGCCGCGCTGAACCGCGCCGCGGCCGCCTCGCTGCGACTGCTCGCCGGTGACCCGGAGGCGGTCAGACGCCGGGTCGTCGTCGCGGTCGACGTACGGGACCAGGACGCGGTCGCCGATCCCGACGGGGCGCTCGTGGTGAGTGCACTCGGCGAGGTGCGGGTCGCCACCGCGGTGCCGCTGTCCAAGGCGGCGGCGGTGCATGTGGACGCGGACGACGCGATCGGTGACGTGGCGGCCGCGGCGGACGCCCTGGGGGCCGCGGACCAGGGCGACGACGACGCTCAGTTCACGGTGGACGGGGCGGAGGACCACGAGCTGCTCTGGTACGGGGTGCAGGAGATCCCGAACCTCATCGGCTGACGCGACGAAGGCCGCTGCGCGGCAGGCTGTCAGACCCGGCCGGTACCTTTTTCGTATGGGGAAGCACAACACGCATCTGGTCTGGGACTGGAACGGCACACTGCTCGACGACATCACGGCTGTCATCGGGGCGACCAACGCCGCCTTCGAGGAGATCGGCCTGGAGCCGATAACGCTCGAGCGCTACCGCCAGATGTACTGCGTGCCGATTCCCCTGTTCTACGAGAGGCTCATGGGACGGCTTCCGTCGGACGCGGAGTGGGAGGTCATGGACGAGGCCTTCCATCGCCATTACAGCGAGCACCGGATCGGGTGTCTGCTGACCGAGGGTGTCGAGGAGCTGCTCCACGAGTGGAGGCTGGCCGGCCGCAGCCAGTCGCTGCTGAGTATGTACGTGCACGAGGAGCTGGTCCCGGTCGTACGGGGCTATGGCATCGAGGACCACTTCATACGAGTGGACGGGCGGACCGGGCCGTCCGGCGGCACGAAGGCGCTGCACATGGAGCGCCACCTCGCGGCGCTCGGCGGCTTCGCGGCACCGGACCGGACCGTGGTGATAGGTGACGCGGTCGACGACGCGGTGGCGGCGGCGCACGTGGGGGCGCGGGCGGTGCTGTACACCGGGGGGTCGCACAGCAGGGCGAGCCTGGAGTCGGCGGGGGTGCCGGTGGTGGACAGCCTCGCGGAGGCGGTGGAGGTGGCGACGCGGCTGGTGGCGTGAGGGGTCGGTTCGCCCGAGGCCGGCCTGTTCCCCACCCCGGCGGGGTGGCCGAGGCCGGCGCGGCGTCCGGGTGCCCGAACCGGGCGCGGCCCATACCCCGAGGGGCTGGGCCGCCCCGTCACGGCCCTACGTCACCGGCGCCTTCGCCCGCAGCACGGTGAGGAACTCCCGCATCCACGCCGAGTGATCCGGCCACGCCCTCGACGACACCAGAGTGCCGTCGACGACCGCCTCCGTGTCCTGGAAGCTGGCACCCGCTGCCTGCATGTCCAGTTCCAGCGCGGGATAGGCCGTGACCCTGCGGCCCTCCAGGCTGCCGATCGCCGCCGTCAGCAGCGGGCCGTGGCAGATCTGGGCCACGGGCTTGTCCGCGTCGAAGAAGGACTTCAGAATCTTGCGGAGCTCGGGATCGTTGCGCAGGTACTCCGGGGCGCGGCCGCCCGGGATCACCACCGCTTCGTACTGTCCGGGCTCGACCTCCGAGAAGGCCAGGTCCGCCGGCCAGGTGTAGCCCGGCTTCTCGGTGTAGGTGTCGAAACCAGGCTCGAAGTCGTGCACGACGAACTGTAGTTTTTTGCGGGCGGGGGCCGCGATATGGACCTCGTACCCCTCTTCCCGCAGCCGCTGATACGGGTAGAGGACTTCGAGGGACTCGGCCGCATCGCCGGTGACGATAAGGATCTTCGGTGTCATGGCTGCTCCCGGTGTCGGGCTGTCGACGGTGCCCCTGCCGTCGGTGCAGGGCGGCGTCGCTCGCGCTGGCGCCGTGTCGTCACCGCCAACGTGCACCGCGGCGGGCTGTTTGCCAAGAGAGGCCCTGTGTCGCTGTCCAGACTGTCAAACTTCCGGCCCCGCTTTTGTACACATACGGCTCATGACGGGTCGGGGGGGCGGGGCGATAGCCTTGACCCGTGATCAGCGCTATATGCCGTGGGGGCAGCGAAGCCCCCGGCCAGCGCCCGGAGCGCCACAGCGTCCGGGCGATCGTTGATCATCCTGTTCCGGCCCCGCCGCCAACTGTGGCCAATTACGGCTCGGACATCTCTCATCGCGGCATAGCGTCGACTCCGACCGGACACCCCGCGTCGAGGCGTTGCGTCGCTTCTTCCACCTACGTCACGCAACGGCGCGCGACAGGAGCCAGAGGACATGCAGACCAAGCTGGACGAAGCCAAGGCCGAGCTGCTCGAACGGGCTGCCCGGGTCGCTGAGCACAGCCCGGTCGGGGGGCACCTTCCGACTGGGGCGGAGCACGGAAAGAGCCCGGACCAGGACACCGTTCTCCGGTACCTCCAGCGCTATTACCTGCACACCGCTCCGGAGGACCTGGCCGACCGGGACCCGGTCGACGTTTTCGGCGCGGCACTTTCCCACTACCGGCTCGCCGAGAACCGTCCCCAGGGGACGGCCAATGTGCGGGTCCACACCCCGACCGTCGAGGAGAACGGCTGGACCTGCAGCCACTCCGTGGTCGAGGTCGTCACCGACGACATGCCCTTCCTCGTCGACTCGGTCACCAATGAGCTCTCCCGCCAGGGCCGCGGCATCCACGTCGTGATCCACCCGCAGGTCACGGTCCGCCGGGACGTCACCGGCAAGCTCATCGAGGTTCTGCCGATCGAGGCGAACGGCGGGGACCTGGCGCACGACGCGGTCCGCGAGTCCTGGATCCATGTCGAGATCGACCGCGAGACCGACCGGTCCGACCTCAAGCAGATCACCGCCGATCTGCTGCGGGTTCTCTCGGACGTCCGGGAGACCGTCGAGGACTGGGAGAAGATGCGAGACGCCGCGCTGCGCATCGCCGAAGAGCTGCCCAGCGAGCCGACCGCCAACGATCTGCGGGACCAGGAGGTCGAGGAGGCACGGGAGCTGCTGCGCTGGCTCTCCGCCGACCACTTCACCTTCCTCGGCTACCGGGAGTACGAACTCACCGAGACCGACGCCCTGGCCGCCGTGCCCGGCACCGGCCTCGGCATTCTGCGCTCCGACCCCCAGCACAGCACCGACGAGGCGCACCCCGTCAGCCCCTCCTTCAGCAGGCTGCCCGCCGACGCCCGCGCCAAGGCCCGCGAGCACAAGCTGCTCGTGCTGACGAAGGCCAACAGCCGCTCGACCGTGCACCGGCCCTCCTACCTCGACTACATCGGGGTGAAGCGGTTCGACGCCGAGGGCAATGTCATCGGTGAGCGCCGCTTCCTCGGCCTGTTCTCCTCCGCCGCGTACACCGAGTCCGTGCGCCGCGTGCCGGTCATCCGCCGCAAGGTCCAGGAAGTCCTCGAAGGCGCGGGCTTCGCGCCCAACAGCCACGACGGCCGTGACCTGCTGCAGATCCTGGAGACCTACCCGCGCGACGAGCTGTTCCAGACCCCGGTCGACCAGCTGCGTTCCATCGTCACGTCCGTCCTCTACCTCCAGGAGCGCCGCAGGCTGCGGCTGTACCTGCGCCAGGACGAGTACGGCCGCTACTACTCGGCCCTCGTCTACCTGCCGCGCGACCGGTTCACCACCGATGTACGGCTGCGCCTGACCGACATCCTGCTGGAGGAGCTGAACGGCCGCCCGCCGGTCGACTTCACCGCCCTGCACACCGAATCGGTGCTGTCCCGGCTGCACTTCGTCATCCGTGTCCAGCCCGGCACCGACCTCCCCGACCTCACCGATGCCGACAAGGACCGCATCGAGGCCCGGCTCGTCGAGGCCGCCCGCTCCTGGGCCGACGGCTTCGCCGAGGCGCTCAACGCCGAGTGCGGCGAGGAGCGAGCCGCCGAGCTGCTGCGCCGCTACGGCCACGCCTTCCCCGAGGGCTACAAGGCCGACCACTCGCCGCGCGCAGCCGTCGCCGACCTGGTCCATGTCGAGCAACTGACCCACTCCGGCAAGGATTTCGCACTCTCCCTGTACGAGCCGGTCGGCGCGGGCCCCGGCGAGCGCCGCTTCAAGATCTACCGCACGGGTGAGCAGGTCTCGCTCTCCGCCGTACTGCCGGTCCTCAACCGGCTCGGCGTCGAAGTCGTCGACGAGCGTCCCTACGAGCTGCGCTGCTCGGACCGTACGAACGCGTGGATCTACGACTTCGGTCTGCGCATGCCCCTGGCCACCGGCAACGGCGACTATCTGGCCGACGATGCCCGCGAACGCTTCCAGGAGGCCTTCTCGGCCGTCTGGACCGGCGAGGCGGAGAACGACGGCTTCAACTCCCTCGTGCTGCGCGCCGGTCTGAGCTGGCGGCAGGCGATGGTGCTGCGCGCGTACGCCAAGTACCTGCGCCAGGCCGGTGCGACCTTCAGCCAGGACTACATGGAGGACACCCTCTGCACCAATGTCCACACCACGCGGCTGCTGGTCTCCCTCTTCGAGGCCCGGATGTCCCCCGACCGCCAGCGCGGCGGCATCGAGCTGACCGACGCTCTGCTGGAGGAGCTCGACGGCGCGCTCGACCAGGTCGCGAGCCTGGACGAGGACCGCATCCTGCGGTCGTTCCTCACTCTCATCAAGGCCACGCTGAGGACGAACTTCTTCCAGGAGGCGGCGGGCGGCGGGCACCACGGCTATGTGTCGATGAAGTTCGACCCGCAGGCCGTTCCGGATCTGCCGGCGCCCCGCCCGGCGTACGAGATCTGGGTCTACTCCCCCCGTGTCGAGGGAGTGCACCTGCGCTTCGGCAAGGTCGCGCGCGGCGGTCTGCGCTGGTCCGACCGGCGTGAGGACTTCCGTACGGAGATCCTGGGCCTGGTCAAGGCGCAGATGGTCAAGAACACCGTGATCGTGCCGGTCGGCGCCAAGGGCGGCTTCGTCGCCAAGCAGCTGCCGGACCCCTCGGTGGACCGGGACGCGTGGCTGGCCGAGGGCATCGCCTCCTACAAGGTGTTCATCTCGGCGCTGCTCGACATCACGGACAACCTGGTGGCAGGCGAGGTCGTGCCGCCCGCCGAGGTCGTACGTCACGACGAGGACGACACCTACCTCGTCGTCGCGGCCGACAAGGGCACCGCGACCTTCTCCGACATCGCCAACGAGGTCGCCCTCGCTTACAACTTCTGGCTCGGCGACGCCTTCGCCTCGGGCGGCTCCGCCGGATACGACCACAAGGCCATGGGCATCACCGCCCGGGGCGCCTGGGAGTCGGTCAAGCGGCACTTCCGCGGGCTCGGCCACGACACCCAGACCCAGGACTTCACGGTCGTAGGTGTGGGCGACATGTCCGGTGACGTGTTCGGCAACGGCATGCTGCTCTCCGAGCACATCCGCCTCGTCGCGGCCTTCGACCACCGGCACATCTTCATCGACCCGAACCCGGACGCGGCCACCTCGTACGCCGAGCGCCGCCGGCTCTTCGAGCTGCCCCGCTCCTCCTGGGCCGACTACGACAAGGAGCTGCTGTCGGCCGGCGGCGGCATCCACCCGCGTACGGCCAAGTCGATCCCGGTCAACGCGCACATGCGCGCGGCCCTCGGCATCGAGGCGGGCATCTCCAAGATGACGCCCGCCGACCTGATGAAGGCGATCCTCAAGGCCCCGGTGGACCTGCTGTGGAACGGCGGCATCGGTACGTACGTCAAGGCCTCCTCGGAGTCCAACGCGGACGTCGGTGACAAGGCCAACGACGCGATCCGCGTCAACGGCGAGGACCTGCGGGTCAACGTCGTCGGCGAGGGCGGCAACCTGGGTCTGACCCAGCTGGGCCGGATCGAGTTCGACCGCAGCGGCGGCAAGATCAACACCGACGCCATCGACAACAGCGCGGGCGTGGACACCTCCGACCACGAGGTGAACATCAAGATCCTGCTCAACGCCCTGGTGTCGGAAGGCGACCTGACCGTCAAGCAGCGCAACAAGCTGCTCGCCGAGATGACCGACGAGGTGGGAGCGCTGGTCCTGCGCAACAACTACGCGCAGAACGTCGCCCTCGCCAACGCCGTCGCCCAGTCGCCCTCCCTGCTCCACGCCCACCAGCGCTTCATGCGGCGCCTGGGCCGGGACGGGCACCTGGACCGGGCCCTGGAGTTCCTGCCGAATGACCGGCAGATCCGTGAGCTGCTCAACGCCGGCAAGGGGCTCAGCCAGCCCGAACTGGCCGTGCTGCTCGCTTACACCAAGATCACGGTCGCGGACGAGCTGATCGGGACCGGGCTGCCGGACGACCCGTACCTGCGCCGGCTGCTGCACGCGTACTTCCCGCAGGCCCTGCGCGAGAAGTTCCCCGAGGCGATCGACGGGCACGCGCTGCGCCGGGAGATCGTCACGACGGTGCTGGTCAACGACACGGTGAACACCGGTGGTTCGACCTTCCTGCACCGGCTGCGCGAAGAGACGGGCGCGTCCATCGAGGAGGTCGTGCGGGCACAGACCGCGGCCCGCGAGATCTTCGGACTCGGCGCGGTGTGGGACGCGGTCGAGGCGATGGACAACAAGGTCGCGGCCTCCGTCCAGACCCGTATCCGGCTGCACTCGCGCCGCCTCGTCGAGCGCGGCACCCGCTGGCTGCTGGGCAACCGGCCGCAGCCGCTGGAACTCGCCGACACCATCGGCTTCTTCGCCGAGCGCGTGGAGCAGGTCTGGGCCGAGCTGGCGAAGATGCTGCGGGGCGCGGACCTGGAGTGGTACCAGAGCATTCTCGAAGAGCTCACCGAGGAGGGCGTCCCCGAGGAGCTCGCGCTGCGGGTCGCCGGGTTCTCCTCCGCCTTCCCGACGCTCGACATCGTCGCGATCGCGGACCGCACCAAGAAGGAGCCGATGGCGGTCGCCGAGGTGTACTACGACCTCGCGGACCGGCTGCAGATCACCCAGCTGATGGACCGGATCATCGAGCTGCCGCGGGCCGACCGCTGGCAGTCGATGGCCCGTGCCTCCATCCGCGAGGACCTGTATGCGGCGCATGCCGCGCTGACGGCGGACGTGCTGACCGTCGGCAACGGCACCTCGACGCCCGAGGAGCGGTTCAGGGACTGGGAGCAGAAGAACGCGTCGATCCTGGCCCGGGCGCGTACGACGCTGGAGGAGATCCAGGGCTCGGACACGTTCGACCTGGCGAATCTGTCGGTCGCGATGCGGACGATGCGGCAGCTGCTGCGGACGCACAGCTGACACAGATGCCCAGCTGACAGGGCGGTGAGTCGGCGCCCGGCACCGCATCGGTGCCGGGCGCCTTCGCCTTCAGTCCCCTGCGTCGCGTCCCGCCCGCCCGCGCAGCGCGACCGCGGGACCTGTCCCGCCGCGGTGGCGGCCCACAGCGCAGCCCGAGCATTCCGAGGCGGGTGGCCGCCCAGACCGCGGCGAGCGCGGCGCCGCGGTCGGTCCGCAAACGGGAGCGGGAGGTGCCGAGGAGGGTGAACCCCGGCACCGAGGAGAAGCCGGAGGAGGACGGGGGCGGCCCGGTCCGATGGGTCGTCATTGACCAGAAGCTTAGGGCGTATTGGGCCATTCTTGGCTATTTGGTGTTGTTGTACTTCTCGTACGCGGCAACGACCTCCGCCGCCGGACCGTCCATCAGCATCCGTCCTGCCTCCAGCCAGATCGCCCGGTCGCAGGTCTGGGTGATCGCGCCGTTGCTGTGGCTGACCAGAAAGACCGTGCCGGCCTCCTCGCGCAGCTCCGTGATGCGTTCCTGGCTGCGGCGCTGGAACTTGGCGTCGCCGGTGGACAGGGCCTCGTCGATGAGCAGCACGTCGTGGCTCTTGGCCGCGGCGATCGAGAAGCGGAGCCGGGCGCCCATACCGGAGGAGTACGTTCGCATGGGGAGCGAGATGAAGTCGCCCTTCTCGTTGATCCCGGAGAAGTCCACGATCTGCTCGTACCGCTCCTGGATCTGCTCCCGGGTCATGCCCATCGCCAGACCGCCGAGGATGACGTTGCGCTCACCGGTCAGATCGCCCATCAGCGCGGCGTTCACGCCGAGGAGGGAGGGCTGGCCCTGGGTGAAGACCCTGCCCTCGGTTGCCGGCAGCAGGCCCGCGATCGCTTTCAGCAGCGTCGACTTGCCGGAGCCGTTGGAGCCGATCAGACCGACCGCTTCGCCCTTGTACGCCGCGAAGCTGACGCCCTTGACGGCGTGCACCTCGCGGACGCCGGAGGACTTCTTGCGCGAGACGATCCGGCTGAGGGCGGAGGTGGCGCTGCCCTTGCCGCCGCGGGCGCCGTGGACCGTGTACTTGATGTGGACGTTGTCGACGACCACGGTCGGGACCCGGTCGTCGCTCAACCGCGTGTCCTCGGGTGCGGGGATTACCTGGGAGTCAGACACGGCCGTACTCCTCCTCTGCCTTCCAGAAGTAGATGAACCCGCCCACTCCGAACAGGAGCGCCCAGCCGAGGGCAACGGCCCAGACGTGCGGGGGCA
The DNA here is from genome assembly GCF_006715635.1 of Streptomyces sp. SLBN-118. Taxonomy (NCBI): domain Bacteria; kingdom Bacillati; phylum Actinomycetota; class Actinomycetes; order Kitasatosporales; family Streptomycetaceae; genus Streptomyces; species Streptomyces sp. SLBN-118. The sequence goes on along the minus strand of NZ_VFNP01000002.1, from coordinate 3,010,397 downwards.
GTTGGGCGGAGGTGTAGCTCTCGATGAGTGCGAACCGCATCAGGTCGATGAAGACGGCGGCTGGATTGCACTCCAGGGCGACCATGACGACATGCGGCAGGTGCTCGCCCTTGAGGACCTGTTTGATGCTCCACATCACGCCGGAGACATACATCCAGGTGCGCAGGATGAAGGGCATCAGCTGGGCGATGTCGGGGGTCCTGGCGCACAGCCGCGCCATGATCATCGAGAGGCCGGTGTTGAAGACGGCCTGCAGGATCAGGGCAGGGACTGCCAGCAGCCAGGTGAGCTTGGGGAACTCCCCGAAGCACATCAGGATCATGACCAGCGCGCCCATGGAGAACAGCAGCTGCTGGAGCTGGAGCAGGACGTAGGAGATGGGCAGGGTGGCGCGCGGGAAGTGCAGCGCCTGCACCAGGCCCATGTTGCCGCGGATGGCGCCGCTGCCGGTCATGATCGAGCTGGACGTGAAGGTCCAGATGAAGACTCCCGTGACCAGGAACGGTACGAAGTCGGGGACGCCGCGGCTGGTCTGGAGAAGGATGCCGAAGATGAAGTAGTAGACCGCCGCGTTCAGCAGCGGGGTCATGATCTGCCAGACCTGGCCGAGCTTGGCGCGGCTGTACTGCGCGGTGAGGCGGGCGGTGGCGAATGCGCCGATGAAGTGGCGCCGTGACCAGAGCTGCCGGATGTACTCGGGCAGCGTCGGCCGGGCACCGCTGACGGTCAGCCCGTGCCTGAGGGCGAGCTCACCGAAATCCTCCACGAAGGGGGGAGTGGCAATCGTCTGGGTGCTCACAGGGCGGCCACTTTCGACGGGGGCAGGGTGAACGCTGGCGATGGGACGGACCCGTATCGTCGCTACGGTGAGAGTAGGGCGGTATGACGTCGCAACGCAACCGTGTCGTCGTGACGGTAGGATCCGGGCATGACCACGGACCCTGGGACCCCACGCCGCGCCCCCGCGGGAGCCGCAGTGCTCCGGGAGGACGTGACCGACGCGATTCGCGCCGCCGTCTTCGAGGAACTGGCGGCGGTCGGCTTCGCCCGGATGTCGATCGAGGGCATCGCCCGGCGCGCGGGAGTCGGCAAGACCGCCGTCTACCGGCGCTGGAAGTCCAAGCTGTCGCTCGTGCTCGACCTGGTCTCGGCCTTCGCTTCGCAGGGGCTTCCCGCGCCGGCGACGGGTTCGCTGTACGGAGACGTACGGGCGCTGCTGCAAGTGGCCTCGCACGCCCTGCGCCACCCGGTGGCCTCCCAGGTCATCCCGGACCTGCTGGTGGAGGCCGCGCGCCACCCGGAAATCTCGGACGCGATCAAGGCGGCGCTGCTGGACAGCCAGCAGGGCGTGGCGGCGGTGGTGGTCCGCGAGGCGGTGTCCCGGGGCGAACTCCCCGAGGGAACGGATCCGGACCGGGCGCTGGACCTGATCGTGGGGCCGCTGTACTGGCGGCTCGTGGTGGTGCGGGGCGGCCTGCCGAAGGGGTACCTGGACGAACTGGCGAGGGCGGCGGTGGCGGGGCTCAAGGCCTGACGGCGGCGCGGGGTTCCCTGGCGCGGCCGGGGTTTGAATCCCCGACCCGGCCCTCCCAACCCGAGGGGCTCGGCCCCGGACCAAGCTCCTCACGCGCCGGATGGGCCGAATGTTCCCCCGCGCGTCACTTCACCGCTCCCGCCATCACCCCCGTCACGAACTGCCGCTGGAACGCGAAGAACACCGCAAGCGGGATGATCATCGAGACGAAGGCCCCCGGCGCCAGCACATCGATGTTGTTGCCGAACTGCCTCACCTGGCGCTGCAGCGCCACCGTGATCGGCGCGCTCTCCGAGTCCGCGAAGATCAGGGCGACCAGCATGTCGTTCCAGACCCACAGGAACTGGAAGATGCCCAGTGACGCGATCGCCGGGCCGCCCAGGGGCATCACCACGCGCGTGAACAGGCGGATCTCACCCGCACCGTCCAGCCTTGCCGCCTCCAGCAGTTCCCTCGGGATCTCCGCGAAGAAGTTCCTCAGCAGGAAGATCGCGAACGGTAGCCCGAACGCCACATGGAAGACGATCACGCCGACTGTCGTCTCGAAGATGCCGATCCAGCCGAACAGTTTGGAGACCGGCACCAGCGCGACCTGGACCGGGACCACCAGGAGGGCGACGACCCCAATGAACCACCAGTCGCGGCCGGGGAAGTCCATCCAGGCGAAGGCGTAGCCGGCCAGCGAGCCGATCACCACCACCAGCAGTGTCGCGGGGACGGTGATCAGGACGCTGGACAGCAGGGAGTCGGTGATCGCCTCGTTGTCCAGGAGACGGGAGTAGTTGTCGAAGGTGAGCTGAGTCGGCGCGCTGAACACCTTCCACCAGCCGCTCTCGCCGATGTCCGCGGGCCCCCGCAGCGAGGACAGCAGCAGCCCGAAGGTCGGCAGCAGCCAGAACAGGCCCACCAGGACGAGAAGGGCGCGCATCACGCCGCCGCCCGTGCGCGCCGCGATCCGAGCCGGGAGGGACTGCTTCGCCTTCACCACACCGTCGGCCGTGGTCATCGGCGGGCCTCCCTTCGCATGCGCCGGATGTTGAACAGCATCACCGGGACCACCAGCAGCAACAGGAGTACGGCAATCGCGCTGCCCAGCCCGAGATTCGAGTCCGTGCCGAACGAGGAGCGATAGAGCTGGAGCGCCAGGACGTTGGCGTCGTCCTGCGCGGACCCGGGCGCGATGATGAAGACCAGGTCGAAGATCTTCAGCACATTGATCATCAGAGTGACCAGCACCACCGCGAGTACGGGAGCCAGCAGCGGGACCGTGACCCTGCGGAAGACCTGCCACTCGTTCGCGCCGTCCACCCGCGCGGCTTCGAGCAGTTCACGCGGCACGCTCGCCAGCCCCGCCGCGATCAGCACCATGGCGAAGCCGGCCCACATCCACACATAACTGCCGATGATGGCCGGGGTGACGAGCGAGGGTCCGAGCCAGTTGACGCCGTTGTACGGCTCGCGGAAGTTGTCGGCGGGCAGCCGCAGTTGGGCCCCGTCCGCCGACGCGGGCAGCGTGAACGTACCGTCCGCGCCCGCCTGCGTCGAGGCGACCACCTTGCCGTCCTTGACCGCCTCGACCTTGATGCCCTTGAGGCCCAGCTCCTTCGCGTCGATGGCATTCGTTGTGCCGCCGCCGCCCTTGGTGAAGTCCAGCCAGGCGGTTCCGGTGATCTTCCCGTCGTCCGGCTGCGCCGCCTTCGCGGGCCTCGCGCCGGACGGCATCTTCTCGGCCGCGACACCCACCAGCGGGAGCTGGACCCGCCGGCCAGCGGCCACCGGCTGCTTGGTGACGAACGACCCGCCGCCGCCCTCCTTGAGCGGATGGAGCGCCAGCGGATGCGCCTTGGGGAATCCAGCCGACTCGGCGAAGGTGTCATGCACGCCCACCCAGACCGCGTTGGCGACCCCACGGTCGGGATCCTGCTCGTACACGAGCCGGAAGATGATGCCCGCCGCGAGCATCGAGATCGCCATCGGCATGAAGACGATCAGCTTGAACGCCGTGCCCCAGCGCACCCGTTCGGTGAGCACGGCGAAGATCAGGCCGAGCGCCGTCGAGACGGTCGGCGCGAGGACCACCCAGATCGCGTTGTTCTTGACCGCGGTCAGGATGCTGTCCTCGGTGAAGATCTCCCGGTAGTTGTCGAGCCCGGCGAACGAGCTGCCGGACTGGTCGAGGAAGGACCGGTAGAGGGAATACCCGATGGGGTAGACGACGAGCGCGCCCAGCAGCACCAGCGCGGGCAGCAGAAAGCCGACCGCGACCATTTTACGTGTGCCTGTCACGCTCTTGCGCTTGTCGGCGGGGGGAGCCGGACGCACCGGACCCCCCGCGGTCGCCGCGGTCTTCACCGGTCAGCTCTTGTACGCCTTGGCGGCGTCCGACTCCAGCTTCTGCTGGGCCCCGGCCACATCCTTCGGGTTCTTGAGGAAGTCCTGCAGGGCCTTCCACTCACCCTTGCCGGGCGTGCCGCCGAACGACTGCGGCATCTGGTCCGACATGTCGAAACGGAAGTCGTCGCCCGCAGCGATCAGCGCCTTGGCAATGTCCCGCTGCACATTGTTGGGGTACGCGGACAGGTCCAGCGACTTGTTCGGCGAGAGGAACCCGCCCGCGGAGGCCGAGATCTTGGCCGCGTCCGGCGAGGCCAGGAAGGTCAGCAGTGCATGGGCGCCCTTGCTGTCCTTCAGCGCCACCGCCGCGTCGCCGCCCGTCACCACGGGAGCCAGCGCGCCGACCGCCGGGAAGGGGAACACCTTGGCGTCCGTACCGATCTTGGACTCGGTCTGCGCGATGTTGACGGTCACGAAGTCGCCCTCGAAGACCATCGCCCCCTTGGGCTGGTCGCCCCCGCTGAAGGTCTGGGTGACCGAGGCCGGGAACTCCGTCTGCAGCGCGCCGTCCGCGCCGCCCGCGATCAGGGCGGGCTTGCCGAAGAGCTCGGCGAGCGTGGTCAGCGCGGTCTTCACGGACGCGTCGGTCCACTTGATCTTGTGCTGGGCGAGCTGGTCGTACTTCTCCGGGCCCGCCTGGGAGAGATAGACGTTCTCGAACCAGTCGGTGAGCGTCCAGCCGTCCGCGCCCGCCACCGAGACGGGGGTGACGCCCGACGCGGAGAGCGTCTCGGCCGTCGCCAGGAAGTCCTTCCAAGTCTTCGGCTCCTTCGCGCCCGCGTTCTCGAAGGCTGCGCTGTTGTACCAGACCAGGGACTTGTTGGCGGCCTTGTAGTACACGCCGTACTGCGTGCCGTCCACCGCGCCGAGATCCTGCCAGCCCTTGGAGTAGTTCTTCGCCAGCTGCGCCTTCGCCTCGGGACCGACGGGCTTGGCCCATTTCCGCTGTACCGCCTGCTGGATCGCGCCGACCTGGGGGAGCATCGCCACATCGGGGGGAGATCCGCCCGCGATCTTCGTACCGAGGAAGTTGACGATCGGGTCCTGCGCGGGCACAAAGGTGATCGTCGCTCCGGTGCGCTTCTCGAACTCCTTGAGGACCTTGGTGAAGTTCTCCTGCTCGGGTCCGCTCCACACGGCGGCGACCTGTATCTTCTCGCCGTTCAGCTTGGGCAGTTGGACGCTCGCCGCGGATTCCTTGCCGCCGCTCTTGCCCGGCTTCGCCTTGTCGTCGTCCTTGTTGTCTCCGCAGCCTGCGACGGCGAGAGCGCCGATGGCGACGAATAACACTGCGGCCCTGCCGGTACGAAGAGTTGTGCGCATCACTGCCCCGTCTCTTCCGTGCGCGATCCGTGCGCTGTCCCGCGCACCTTCCCGAACGCCTACCCGTGCCGACAGGTCTACGCCCGGTAAGCAGGCGTCGCAATACCGCGTCAGGTGTCAACAAGGCTTTTGTGATGGCCTTGTGACGTGATGTCATGTCAATTGGCGTGAGTACGCCATCGGTCAGGGGCGGGCCGATGAGAGCGGAGGCACGGGCGCGGCCTCCACGGAGCGCGCGGCACGCTCCAGCGCGCTGGCCAGCAGCGCCAAATCCGTTGGGCCGTTGCCGAGTTCACGCACAGGGCGGCGGGTGGGCGGATCACCCATCCGCTCCCATTCGAGCGGTACGACAGTGGGGCGCGAGGTCGCCGTACGCGGAATGCGTCCCGTCACCCGGCCGCTCTGGAACGGTGTCACCCGGCCGTCCGGATGTCCGAGCCTGCCCCGCCCCGGAGCAGGATCCTCCGGCCCCGGCGTGGCAGGCGGCGCGTCCAGCACGACGCGCAGTCGGGCGCCCTGCGCCAGATCCGTGTCGACGGTGCGGTCCGGTCGCGCGGACGTCGCCACCAGATGTATGCCGAGCCGCTCGCCGTTGCGTGCCACGGCCTCCAGCGCCCGTACGACGGAACCCGCCGCGGGCCGTCCCGTACTGCCGAGCGCCGGAGCGACCAGTGCGTCGAAGTCGTCCACCAGGACCACGAGCCGCGGCAGCGGGGCAGGGCCTTGCGGATTTGTACGAGCACCGGGGCGCAGGCGCAGCGTCCTTCCCCCTCGCTCCGCTGGGGGGACCCCCAACGGGGAGTCCACGTCACCGCGCTGCTCGGCGGCGCTCGGCGGGCGCTGGCCCACCATGCGGTCGGCGACCTCGCGCCGGGTGTGCCACTCGGCGAAGCCCCCGCTGCCCAGCACCTCGGAGCGGCGCTTCAGCTCGGCGCCCAGGGCCTGGGCGAAGGCCCGCATACGGACAGGGTCCGAGGCCACCAAGTGCTCGGTGACATGCGGCAGTTCCGTACAGGCCGCGAGTCCTTCGCCGCGCTCGCCGCCCGCTCCGTCGACAAGCAGCAGGCCGAGCCGGTCGGGGCGGCCGGCGGCGGCGAGCGAGGCCGCGACGGAGCGCAGCAGTTCCGTACGACCGCTGCCCGCAGGGCCTTCTATCAGCAGATGCGGGCCCTCGTCGGTCAGATCGACGGCGAGTGGGCCGCGCGGGCCGGTGCCGAGCACCACGGTGCCGTCGCCCGCCGAGGCCCAGCGCGCCATCAGCGAGGCCGGGGTGGCACGGGCCAGCTCCAGCTCGTCGAGCAGCCGCGAGGAACGGGGCAGCGCCGTGGCCCTGCCCGCGTGTGCGCCCCCGCCCTCGGCGCGCAGCGGCGCGAGCGCACGGCCGAAACGCTCCGCCCAGGCCGCCGACACCGCGTCCACCGCGCCGACCGTGCCATGGCCCACGGGCCGGCCCCCGGCCGTACGCATCAGCCGCAGCGCGGTCGCCACATCGCCGCTGAGCAGGGCGACCGCCCCGCACTCGCGGAACGCGAGCGAGGCCGCACACGCCGACTCGTACGTCGCTGCGACCGGGGAGAGGGGCGAGGCGGCCGGGGTCTCGGCCAGACAGATCAGATGGACCCCCGCGGCCCAGCCCGCCCCAGCCAGCCGGGCCGTCGTCTCGCGGAGCACCGCAGAGCCCGGGTCGCCGTCGACTATGACGACCGTACGGGCGCCGTCGTACCGCTCGGCGGCATCTGCGAGCGACCGGTGATCCGCGCTCGGCCAGCCGGGGCCCAGCGGGCCGTCGTCGAGCCTGCGGGTGAGCTCGGCGGTACGGGCGGTGGCCTGGTCCCGGTCGTAAGCGAGCAGCAGACGGCAGTCCTGGCCGTGCGCGGGGCGCAAATGCGGCAGCCAGCCGAGCCACGCCCACTCCGCCCTGCGCTCCTCCAGGCTGCGGGCCCGGTCCGTACTGATGAGGACTATCTCCAGGTCCTCGGGCGAGTGCAGCGCGGCGAGCTGGGCCACGGCGGACCGGGCCAGTCCGGCCAGCCGCGCCCGGGGCCCGGCGAGCCCGAGCGAACCTGCCTCGCGCAGACCGACGGTCACCGGCACCGAGGGCAGCTCGGCCCGGTCGGCGGTGCCGAGCCGCAGCACGAGCGACTCGGGATGCGCGGGTCCGCGCTCCCAGAGACGGGGGCCGGGGCCGAGCGCGGTGAGCAGAACCGCGGCGGGGTCCGGCCAGCTCTCGACGAGGGGCGCGGCGGCGACGGAGGGACCGGGCTGAACGGGCAGCTCGGAGACCGGCTCCTCCCGCCCTCCGGCGAGTCGCCGCGCCCAGGCGCCTATGCCGCGCTTACGGGGAGTGCTGTCGGGCAGCCGCGTGCCGCGCGGAGGCGTCGTTCCGGTGGTACGGCTGTGGGCCGAGGGAGCCTCGTCCGGGGCATCGGCCGCCCTGGAGTGCATGTTCTCAGGGCTGTACGTATAGAGCGTCCCGGCGTCGCCGCGGGCTGCGCCGGTCGGCGCGACCGGTGGGGCGGGGTCGTACTGCGGGGGCACGCGGTGCGGGTCGGGGTGGCCGGCGGGACCGGCGTTCGTGCCGGTGCCGGTGCCGCTGCTGCCGCGGGTGTCGTCCTGGCGTGCCCAGCGGGGGGCCGGCCGGCCCGATACGGACCCGCCGGGTCCGGACGGTCCTGGACCGGACCCGCCGGATGCCGCGGCATTGGACCAGTTGGAGGGCGAGCCGTCGGACCAGAGTGACCCGGAGCCATCCGAAGCGGAGCTGCCGTAACCGGACCGGCCGGAAGATCCGCGAGAGCCGGACTCACCCGGAGCCGTACCGCCGGATCCGCGGTCACCGGGAGCGAACCCGCCGCCCAAGGCCGCGCCGCCCGCCCCCGCGGGACCGCCGCCACCGGCGCCGCCCGGCCCCGGATCCGCCCCATCCGGCCGCGTCACCCGCAAGTGGCCCTCGCCGTCCGGCGCCGTCGCGAGTGACTGCGCGCGGGTGCCCTGGGTGACCCGGAGCGTGGACTCGCCCAGGCGCAGCAGCGCCCCCGCCGGCAGCCGCACCGGGTGCGATCCCACGGCGGTGCCGTCCAGCGTCGTGCCGTTCGTCGAGCCGAGGTCCGCGACCGTGACGCGGCCGTCCTCGGCTACCGTGACCGCGCAGTGCAGGCGCGAGACGTCCGGGTCGTCCAGCGGCACGTCCGCGTCGACGGAGCGGCCGACCCTGATCTGGCCGCCGTGCAGCAGATGAACGCCGCCCGCGTCGGGGCCCGCGACCACATGGAGCTGTGCCGAGGCGTCCGTACCGGGCACGTCGTCCTCGCCGGGGACCTGGAGGGAGAGCACCGCCCCGTCCACCAGCGGTGGCTCGCCCAGCGTGCGGCGCTGCGCGTCGAGCCTTTCCTGCCCCGCGTACAGCACGACGGAGCCCGAGGCGTCGGGGCCCGAGACGGCCGCGGCCAGACCGGAGGCGACGGCGGCCAGCGCCGTCCCGGTGGGCGCGGTGACCAGCACGTCGCAGGAGCGTCCAGCCGAGGACTGGTCCGCAGGGGAGGGTCCCGCGGCCGCGGATTGCCCGCAGCGCGGCGCGAGGACAGTCAGCCGGATCTGCATCGCCGTCAGCAATCCCTTCTGCGCGGGGTGCCCGGCAGGGGAGCCGCCCTGTGATCCCCCACCCGGCAGGTCGGCACGCGCCGAGAGGCTCCCTCCCTCACGACTCCGTGCTGAGGGCATCCTCGCACCTGCCACTGACAACACGCCCGGGGGTCGCCTGTAAGTGATCTTGAATGTTCGGCTCTGGCCGCAAAAATGCCTGGTTGGGGCCTGCTCCGGAACCACAGTGATGTCTACGGCACAGACGTTCGGCAACCATCCGTACGATGCCGACGTCTTCCTTTCGAACAGGACCGGAAGCGGAACCGTAAGAGGCACTGGAACAGGAACCGCACGAGGGAGATGGCGACGACCGGCCGGTGCCCCTGCGGCGGCACTAAAGTGGGTCGGACACCCATGGCCGGGCACAGTGCCACGGGACCACGCAAGGACCACGATCAGCAGGGAGCACATGACGTGCGGCCGGTAGGCAGCAAGTACCTGCTCGAGGAGCCCCTCGGGCGCGGCGCCACGGGCACCGTCTGGCGAGCGAGCCAGCGCGAGACCGCGGGCGCCGAGGCGGCCGTGGCCGGCCAGCCCGGCGAGACCGTCGCGATCAAGGTCCTCAAGGAGGAACTGGCGAACGACGCGGACGTGGTGATGCGCTTCCTGCGCGAGCGCTCCGTCCTGCTCCGCCTGACCCACCCGAACATCGTGCGCACCCGCGACCTGGTCGTCGAGGGCGATCTCCTCGCGCTGGTCATGGACCTCGTCGACGGCCCCGACCTGCACCGTTACATCCGCGAGAACGGCCCTCTCACCCCGGTCGCCGCCTCCCTGCTGACCGCCCAGATCGCCGACGCGCTCGCCGCCAGCCATGCCGACGGCGTCGTCCACCGCGACCTCAAGCCCGCGAACGTCCTGCTCAAGACCGACGCCGACGGCCAGATGCACCCGATGCTGACCGACTTCGGCATCGCGCGCCTCGCGGACTCCCCGGGCCTGACCCGTACGCACGAATTCGTCGGCACGCCCGCGTATGTCGCGCCGGAGTCGGCCGAGGGCCGCCCGCAGACGTCCGCCGTCGACATCTACGGCGCGGGCATTCTGCTGTACGAACTGGTCACCGGCAGGCCCCCGTTCGCGGGCGGCACCGCGCTCGAAGTGCTCCAGCGACACCTGAGCGAGGAGCCCCGCCGCCCCACCACCGTCCCCGAGCCGCTGTGGACGGTCATAGAGCGCTGTCTGCGCAAGGAGCCCGCCGAGCGGCCCAGCGCCGAGAACCTGGCCCGCGGGCTGCGCACGGTCTCGGCGGGTATCGGGGTGCACTCGTCCGCCGCGCAGGTCGAGGCCGCGCTCGGCGTTGCCGTGCTGCTCGCCCCCGACCCCGCGCCCGCCCAGGTCCCGCAGGTTCCCGGGGCCTCCGACGCTACGCAGGTCCTGCCGGGCAATGCCGGTTCGTACGACCCCAACGCGGCGACCAGCGTCATGCAGCAGACCGGTAATCCGCAGTCCGGCAACCAGCAGCAGGGCGCCGACCCGACCGCGGTCATGCCGCCCCTCCCGCCCGGTCGGCCGGGCCCGGAGGACCCGCACCCCTGGCAGTCCCAGCTGCAGGCGGCCCGCGACCGCAACGAACAGACGCAGGTCCAGTACCTCGACCCGAGCCAGGACCCGCTGCGCCGCCGCCCGCAGCGCCAGCAGCAGCGGCCCCAGCAGCCGCCGATGCACCCGCAGCAGCAGTACGCGCCCCAGCCCCAGCCCCAGCGCCGCCGGCCGCAGCGGCAGCAGTACGCCCCGCCGCCGCAGCAACAGCAGTACGCGCCTCCGCAGCCGCCGCCCCAGCAGCCCGCACCGCGTCAGCCGGGGCCGCCGCGCCAGCGCAGCTCCAACCCGATGCGGATCCCCGGCCTCGGATGCCTCAAGGGCTGCCTGTTCACGCTGGTCCTGCTCTTTGTTGCGGGCTGGCTGATCTGGGAGCTGACACCGCTCCAGGGCTGGGTCGCCCAGGGCAAGAGCTACTGGGAGGCGATCGGCGACGCCGTCACGAAGGTGTCGGACTGGATCTCTGAACTCGGCGGCGCTCCGGACACTCCGCAGACCCCCACTACGGGGCAGTAGTAGCGACTCTGCAGATTTGTCGACTTCTGCGGGGTGATTTCCCCCGCAGAAGTGACGGTTGACGCCATCCGGGGCACACAGCCCCCGGATGCCCGCGTACCTTGTGGGCAACGCCAGCCGCTGAGGGAGCAGTCTTGGCACGGAATATCGGCAGCCGCTACGCGGCCCACCAGATCCTGGGGCGGGGCAGCGCCGGCACGGTGTGGCTCGGCGAGGGCCCCGAAGGGCCCGTCGCCATCAAGCTGTTGCGCGAGGACCTGGCGTCCGACCAGGAGCTGGTCGGACGCTTCGTACAGGAACGCACCGCCCTGCTCGCACTCGACCACCCCAAGGTCGTCGGAGTCCGCGACCTGGTCGTCGACGGCAACGACCTCGCCCTCGTCATGGACCTCGTACGCGGCACGGATCTGCGCACCCGCCTCGACCGCGAGCGCCGCCTCGCCCCCGAAGCGGCCGTGGCGATCATCGCGGACGTCGCCGAGGGCCTCGCCGCGGCCCATGCCGCCGGAATCGTCCACCGCGACGTCAAGCCGGAGAACATCCTCCTGGACATGGAGGGCCCCCTCGGCCCGGCCGGAGCCCACCCCGCGCTGCTCACCGACTTCGGCGTCGCGAAGCTGATCGACACACCGCGCCGCACAAAGGCGACCCGGATCATCGGAACCCCGGACTATCTCGCCCCCGAGCTCGTCGAGGGCCTGCCGCCCCGGGCCGCGGTCGACATCTACGCCCTGGCGACCGTCCTTTACGAGCTTCTCGCGGGCTTCACACCCTTCGGCGGCGGCCACCCGGGCGCGGTGCTGCGCCGCCATGTCACCGAGACCGTGGTCCCCCTGCCCGGCGTCCCCGACGAGCTGTGGCAGCTTGTCGTCCAGTGCCTGGCCAAGGCCCCCGCCTCCCGGCTGCGCGCATCCGAGCTGGCCGGCCGTCTGCACGAGCTGCTCCCGCTTCTGGCGGGGATGCCCCCACTGGACGTCGACGAGCCGGACGCCGAGCCCACGCCGGAGTCGTACGAGGACCTGGCCCCCGCCACCTCAGGCGAACCCCGCCGCCGCGGCGCCGTCCCCCTCGTCCCGGGCGCGGCCCCCGCGGACTCCAACCGCGACACCCACACCTCGATGCGCGTCCCGGCCCCGGACGAACTCGCGGGCGGCGCCCGCGGCACGGCCCGCGCACCTCGTACCCCGGGCCAGCGCCGCCCCGGCTCGGCCCGCCACAAGTCCGACGCGGTCCGTAAGCGCCGTATCACCCTGGGCGTCGCGGCACTCGCCGTGGCGGCCGCTGTGGGCGTCGGCGGCTGGCTGGCCACGAGCGACGACGGCGGGGAGGCGCCCCCACAGGACTCGAAGCAGTCGAGCCCGGCGGAACCCTAGGTCGGGCCTGAGGGGTCTGGCTCCCGCGGCCAGCCGTTACGCTGGACCCGTGGCAGTCGTCGATGTATCCGAAGAGCTGAAGTCCCTCTCCTCGACCATGGGGTCGATCGAGGCCGTCCTGGACCTCGAGAAGATGAGGGCAGACATTGCCGTGCTCGAGGAGCAGGCCGCGGCCCCCTCCCTCTGGGACGACCCGGAGGCGGCGCAGAAGATCACCAGCAAGCTCTCGCACCTCCAGGCCGAGCTCCGCAAGACCGAGGCGCTCCGCAGCCGCATAGACGACCTGAGCGTGCTCTTCGAGCTCGCCGAGGCCGAGGACGACGCGGACACCCTTGCCGAGGCGGAGTCCGAGCTGCTGGACGTCCGCAAGGCGCTGGACGAAATGGAAGTCCGCACGCTGCTGTCCGGTGAGTACGACGAACGGGAGGCGCTGGTCAACATCCGCGCCGAGGCCGGTGGCGTCGACGCCTCCGACTTCGCCGAGCGTCTGCAGCGCATGTATCTGCGCTGGGCCGAGCGGCACGGCTACTCCACCGAGGTCTACGAGACGTCGTACGCGGAAGAGGCCGGCATCAAGTCGACCACCTTCGTGGTCAAGGCCCCGTACGCCTACGGCACGCTCTCCGTCGAGCAGGGCACCCACCGCCTGGTGCGTATCTCGCCGTTCGACAACCAGGGCCGCCGCCAGACGTCCTTCGCGGGCGTCGAGGTGCTGCCCGTGGTCGAGCAGAGCGACCATGTCGAGATCGACGAGTCCGAACTGCGCGTCGACGTCTACCGCGCGTCCGGCCCCGGCGGACAGGGCGTCAACACGACCGACTCCGCTGTCCGGATCACGCACATCCCGACGGGCATCGTCGTCTCCTGCCAGAACGAGCGCTCCCAGATCCAGAACAAGGCGAGCGCCATGAACGTCCTTCAGGCGAAGCTGCTGGAGCGCCGCCGCCAGGAGGAGCAGGCGCTGATGGACTCCCTCAAGGGCGATGGCGGCAACTCCTGGGGAAACCAGATGCGTTCGTACGTCCTGCACCCGTACCAGATGGTCAAGGACCTGCGTACGGAGTTCGAAGTGGGCAACCCGCAGGCGGTACTTGACGGCGAGATCGACGGCTTCCTCGAAGCCGGAATTCGCTGGCGCAAGCAGCAGGAGAAGTAACACGACGCTTTGTCGACAAGGGAACTGCCGCCCCCGGGGCGGCAGTTCCCTTCTGTGTCACAGTTGCATCCCCGCAGGTCAGGCAACCACCCCTATTCCGGACATCGCACGCGCAACGAGCTTGACGCGTCCGCGGAAACTCGGAAAGCTGGCGCGTGGCATGCGTATCTACTGGGGCGCGTGTGAACTGGGGCCGAACTAAAGCGCCCCCAGCGGCAGTTGCCCCGACGCTGCTCCATTGACAATTAGCTACTGGGGGTAGCAGCCAGATGACGAAGAAGACGCGGATCCGTGTAGCGCGTATAGCGGCCGGCGCGGTGATCGCCGCCGGTGCGTCGCTGACCGCCGCGGGCGCCGCCTCAGCCGTCGGTGTCGACATCAACGTGGGTCCTCTCGAGGTGCGGGCCAACGGCAACGCCAACGGCGTTGACGCCGGTATCGGTGTGGACGACCTGGACCCGACCCCGACCGACCCGGTTCCGACGGAGCCGAACGACCCGGGCCCGACGGACCCCGTCCCCACTGACCCGGTCCCCACCGACCCGATTCCCACGGAGCCGACCGACCCGGGCCCGACGGGCAAGCCCACCGACAAGCCCACTGGAAAGCCCGACAAGCCTGGCAAGCCCGACAAGCCCGGCAAGCCGACCAGTGACCCGTCCGAGGACCCCTCCGAGGACCCGGGCAACGGTGGCTCCGGTAACGACAACAACCCCAACGGTGGCTCGGACAACACCGACACCGACAGTGCCGGCTCCCAGCCGGTCGAGCAGGGCAAGGCCAAGGAGGAGCTGGCGGAGACCGGTGCCGCCGAGACCACCTTCCTGCTCATCGGTGCCGCGACGATGATCGCCGGTGGCATCGGCTTCCGTATGCTGCCGCGCCTCGTCGGTGGTGGCCGCACCGCCGTCTGAGCGGGCGTGCGCGGGCGTGAGCGGACCTTGAGCCGTAACCGTCTGTAAGCGACTAACCAGCACACGCAAGGAGGGCCCGGGGTGCGCTCAGCGCCCCGGGCCCTCCTTTGCGTATGCGGTACGTCCTGTACGTCCTAGACCGCCCACGCGCTCTGGTTCGTGGCCAGCAGCACCACAGCCGCCACCAGCAGCACCAGAAGCGTCACCAGCGCCACCGGGCTCAGGCCGCCGAAGGGGCCCTCCTGCTGCAGCCGCTCGCGGTTCGCCCGGCAGACCGGGCAGCGACCCTCTGTGACCGGGGCCGCGCAGTTGGCGCACACCAATCGGTCGTAGGTCATGCGCTCTCCTCTCCCGCGCGCCGGAGCCGCAGGCGCGGACCGTAAGCACACTTCTCTATCGACAACGCTCAGGGAAACGCAAATGTTCCCCTACCACTGTGCCAGCTCGGGCGCTTTTCGGCGCGGCCCGCCGGATTACACCCGTTCCGTGACGGGACAAACCGCACAACCCGTGACGCCGACTGCGAGTCGGAGCCCGCGTCGCGTAGTGTCACGCTCACCTACCCCCGGCTGACCGTGGTGCACCCGTGATCCGATTCGACAACGTCTCCAAGACCTACCCCAAGCAGAGCCGCCCCGCCCTGCGGGACGTCTCCCTCGATATCGCCAAGGGGGAGTTCGTCTTCCTCGTCGGCTCGTCCGGTTCCGGCAAGTCGACCTTCCTGCGGCTCGTCCTGCGCGAGGAGCGCGCCAGTCAGGGCCTGGTCCACGTCCTCGGCAAGGACCTCGCCAGACTGTCCAACTGGAAAGTGCCGCACATGCGCCGCCAGCTCGGCACGGTCTTCCAGGACTTCCGCCTCCTGCCCAACAAGACTGTCGCCGAGAACGTGGCCTTCGCCCAGGAGGTCATCGGCAAGCCGCGCGGCGAGATCCGCAAGGCCGTGCCCCAGGTTCTCGACCTTGTCGGCCTCGGCGGCAAGGAGGACCGGATGCCCGGTGAGCTCTCCGGTGGTGAGCAGCAGCGCGTCGCGATCGCGCGGGCCTTCGTCAACCGCCCCATGCTGCTGATCGCGGACGAGCCGACCGGCAACCTCGACCCGCAGAC
This sequence comes from Streptomyces sp. SLBN-118, assembly GCF_006715635.1. Classification (NCBI taxonomy): domain Bacteria; kingdom Bacillati; phylum Actinomycetota; class Actinomycetes; order Kitasatosporales; family Streptomycetaceae; genus Streptomyces; species Streptomyces sp. SLBN-118. The sequence goes on along the minus strand of NZ_VFNP01000002.1, from coordinate 2,994,899 downwards.
CTCGGTGGGCATCATGAAGCTGCTGGACCGGATCAACAGGACCGGTACGACGGTGATCATGGCGACCCACGACCAGAACATCGTCGACCAGATGCGCAAGCGCGTCATCGAGCTCGAACAGGGCCGTCTCGTTCGCGACCAGGCACGCGGCGTCTACGGCTACCAGCACTGAAAGGACGCCATGCGCGCCCAGTTCGTCCTGTCGGAGATCGGCGTCGGTCTCCGCCGTAATCTCACGATGACCTTCGCCGTCATCGTCTCCGTAGCCCTTTCACTCGCCCTGTTCGGTGGTGCGCTGCTCATGCGTGAGCAGGTCAGCACGATGAAGGACTTCTGGTACGACAAGGTCAACGTCTCGATCTTCCTCTGCAACAAGAACGACGCGGCGACCTCTCCCAAGTGCGCCAAGGGAGCCGTAACCGGTCAGCAGAAGCAGCAGATCGAGGCCGATCTGAAGAAGATGGACGTGGTTGATGTCGTCCACCACGAAACGGCCGAAGAGGCGTACAAGCACTACCGGGACCAGTACGGGGACACCCCCATCGCGTCCACCATCACGCCGGACCAGATGCAGGAGTCGTTCCGGGTCAAGCTGGACGACCCCGAGAAGTACAAGGTCGTGGCAACCGCCTTCGCGGGCCGGGACGGCGTGCAGTCCGTCCAGGACCAGCGCAACATCCTGGAGAACCTCTTCTCCCTGATGAACGGCATGAACATCGCCGCGCTCTTCGTGATGGCGCTGATGCTGGTCATTGCGCTGATGCTGATCGTCAACACCGTGCGCGTTTCGGCGTTCAGCCGCAGGCGTGAAACCGGCATCATGCGGCTGGTGGGCGCATCCAGCTTCTACATCCAGATGCCGTTCATCATGGAAGCCGCATTCGCCGGTCTGCTGGGCGGCGTTGTCGCCTCCGCGATGCTGCTGGTCGGCAGGTATTTCCTGATCGACCACGGTCTGGCGCTCTCCGAGAAGATGCAGTTGGTCAACTTCATCGGCTGGGACGCCGTGGTCACCAAGTTGCCACTGGTGATCGCGATTGGGCTGCTGATGCCCGCCATGGCGGCTTTCATCGCATTGCGCAAGTATCTCAAGGTGTGACAAGCGCCCCTGGCGCCGTCCGGCCAACCGCCGTACGGCGCCGTTCGCTTGTCCTAGAGTGGGCGCCATGCCGGGCTCGGAGTTCTGCCCTCGGCCCCGCCGCATCCGCCGCGGGGCGGCCCTGACATTGGTCTTCGCAAGTGTTCTGGCCACCGCGGCCGCCACCAACTCCCTGCCGCACGACGGCGAGAACGCACCGCGCCTTGCCGCCAAGACGGCCGCCGCGACCGTGGACGACGTCGCCCGGGCCGCAGCCGAGGCGATGGCCGACGGCAAGTCCGGCACCGAGGCCGCCGAGGCAGTCGTCAGCCGCAGCGGGGACAGATGGGGCGCGGTCTACGACAAGAGCGAGTACGAGGCGTTCGAGCAGGCCCTCGACGGCCAGTACACCGGCGTCGGCCTCACGGCCAGGCGCGCCGCCGGCGGGCAGGTCGAGGTCGCCGAGGTCCAGCCCGGCGGCCCCGCGGCAAAGGCGGACATCAGGGCCGGTGACCGGCTGCGTACGATCAACGGCCTCCCGGTCGCCGAGCGCCCCGTCACCGAGGTGGTCGCACTGCTGCGCGGCGGCGAACGCACCAGCGTCGTCCTCGGTCTTCAGCGGCGCGGCCGGGTGTGGACCGAGAGGCTGGTACGCACCACGCTGAGCACTCGGGCCGTCACCGTCCAGCACCTCCAGGGCGGGGCGGTAATGATCAAGGTCGCCTCCTTCACCAAGGGTTCGGGCGCCCGGGTGCGCGAGGCGGTCGCCGGCGCCCCCGCGGGCGCAGGCGTCCTGCTGGACCTGCGGGGCAACGCCGGAGGACTGGTCGCCGAGGCCGTCACTGCCGCCTCCGCCTTCCTGGACGGTGGTCTGGTCGCCACGTACGACATCAGGGGCGAGCAGCGTGCCCTGTACGCGTCGCCCGGCGGGGACACCACCAGACCCGTCGTCGCCCTGGTCGACAGCGGCACGATGAGCGCGGCCGAGCTGGTCACCGGGGCGCTGCAGGACCGCGGCCGGGCGATCACGGTCGGCTCGCGCACCTTCGGCAAGGGCTCGGTCCAGATGCCCAGCCGCCTGCCCGACGGCTCGGTCGCCGAGCTGACCGTCGGCCACTACCGCACTCCGGCCGGTCACAGCGTCGACGGGCGCGGCATCACCCCGGACCTCACGGCGAACGAGCGGGCCGAGGATCGGGCCCAGACGGTATTGGGTGGCCTCGGGGGCGGGTCTTAGTGCGAAAATGACCGCACTATGGCTAAGGAAAAAGGGCGCAAGCTGATCGCGCAGAACAAGAAGGCGCGGCACGACTACACCATCCTCGACACCTACGAGTGCGGTCTCGTGCTGACAGGTACCGAGGTGAAGTCGCTGCGTCAGGGGCGGGCCTCGCTGGTGGACGGCTTCGTCCAGATCGACGCCCACGAGGCGTGGCTGCACAACGTGCACGTACCGGAGTACACGCAGGGGACGTGGACCAATCACAGCGCGCGGCGCAAGCGGAAGCTGCTGATGCACCGAGCCGAGATCGACAAGCTCGAGTCGAAGTCGCAGGAGACCGGCCACACCATCGTTCCGCTGGTGCTGTACTTCAAGGACGGGCGGGCCAAGGTCGAGATCGCGCTGGCGAAGGGCAAGAAGGAGTACGACAAGCGCCAGACGCTGCGTGAGAAGCAGGACCGGCGCGAGACGGACCGTGCCATCTCGGCCGCGAAGAAGCGTCAGCGGGCCTGATCTCCGGCCGGCCCGACCTCCTGCGGGACTCCTACGGACGTGACCTGCAGGTTCCCGGCCCGGAGTAATGGGCTGGCACCGTCGTGCGTTGGTCACGTACGATGGCATCTGCCCCTCACAGCAGGGGCGTGGTTTGAAAAATCAACATGGGGATGATCGGTTTCGACAGCGGATGTCGAAGCAGGGGAAGCGAGCCGAGGAAGCGGCAATGATCTCGTTAACCATATGTCGCAACCAATAAGTGCCGATAACAAGAGCACTCAGTTCGCCCTCGCTGCCTAAGTAGCGACTAGCGAACTTGTCAGCCCGGGGCTGTTCCCGACCCGGATCCTGGCATCAGCTAGGGAACTAAACCTCTAAGCCCGGTCACGGGGTTCAGAGGGAAATCAAACAGTGACTGAGCCCGTCGGAGACTTGTCCGTGTGATCTCCGGGGCCGAGAAAATCGAAGCGGACTGCGCTCGGAGAAGCCCTGATTCTGCACCGTTGGACGCGGGTTCGATTCCCGCCATCTCCACTCATCCCATGCGTCAAAGGCCCGGCTGCTACGGCAGACCGGGCCTTCGTCGTGTGGTGCCGCGGCTCTCAGTACCGCTTGCTCCGGCCCGCCGAGGCCAGCAGGAGGGCGGTCGCCGCCGCCGCGAGGGGGACCAGATATCCGTACGCCGTGCTCGCGTGCTCCACCGTCCAGCCGCCCGTCGCCGAACCGGCTGCTATGCCGCCGAGCAGCGCGGTGACCGCGAGCGTCATGCCTTCGTTCAACTGGCCCTCGGGCGTGAGGCGTTGGATCACCGTCATCCCCGTGACCATCGTCGGGGCCGTGGCCATGCCCGCCGCGAGGAGGGCAACGGCGACGGCGGGAAGGGAACCCGTGGCCGCGGCAAGCAGGGGCAGCGACATGAGGACCGTCATCGCGGCGAGGCAGATCATCAGGCGGCGGGGGAGGACCCGGGCGGGGCGGAACCTGCCGTACGCCAGGCCCGCCGCGCACGAACCGGCGGCCTGGAGCGCGAGCACCGCGCCCGCGGCGCTGGCCTGCCCCCGGCCGTCCGCGAAGGCGATCGTGACGACCTCCATCGAGCCGAAGACCGCGCCGGTCGCGAGGAAAACCGCGAGCAGCGGCGCCATGCCCGGCGTACGCAGCGGGGAGCGGGTGCGCGCCGGGAGGGCGGTGACCGGCGGCTCGGTGTCGCGCTGGGCCGCGAAGATGAGGACTCCGGTGAGCAGCAGGATCGCGCCCGTCAGAGTGCCCGCCTCCGGGAAGAGCGCTGAGCACAGGAACGCGGCGAGCACGGGGCCGAGCATGAAGCACAGCTCGTCGGCGGCCTGCTCGAAGGAGTTCGCGGTGTGCAGCGCGGCCGGGTCGCCGCGGTGCAGATGGGCCCAGCGGGCGCGGGACATGCCGCCGGTGTTGGGGGTCGTGGCGGTCGCGGCGTACGCGGCGAACAGGGTCCAGTCGGGTGCGCCGAGGCGTACGCACAGCAACAGGGCGAGCGAACCCAGCACGGCGAGCGCCGTCGCGGGCACCGCGACCCGGGCCTGCCCGTGCCGGTCCACGAGCCGCGCGGTCCACGGCGCGACCAGTGCGGTCGCGGCGAGGCCGGTCGCGGTGACGGCTCCGGCGAGGGCGTACGAGCCGCGGGCTCCGGCGATCATGATGACGCCGCTGACGCCGAACATGCCCATGGGGAGACGGGCGAGGAGGTTGCCGGCGGTGAAGGCGGCGGCGCCTGTCGGTGCGAAGAGCCGGCGGTAGGGGCTGGGGCGCGCGCCGGGGCTGCGCCCCGGACCCCGCTCCTCGATCGCCGGAGGGGCTGGAGGGTGTTCGACGTCGGCTGGATGCGGCATGGAGCAACCCTCGCCGCCAGGCGCTCGAACCGTCCAACACCTGCTCAGGCCTCATTGACACACCCCTGTTGTAAATTCGGAGCGTGGCCAGAGACCTCGACCCCCGCCTGCTGCGCGCCTTCGTCGCCGTCGCCGACGAGCTGCACTTCACCCGTGCCGCCGCCCGGCTGTATGTCGCCCAGCAGGCGCTCAGCCGTGACATCCGGCGGCTGGAGAGGGAGTTGGCTGCCGAGCTCTTCGTTCGGACCACGCGGCAGGTGACGCTCACCGGCGACGGCGAGCGGCTGCTTCCCTACGCGCGTGGCGTTCTCCACGCGCAGGACGAACTGTTCGCGGCCGCGGCGGGAGCCTCGCGGCCGCTGCTCGTCGACCTCAACACCGAGGGCATGGCATCGGGCCGGGTGCTGGCCAGGGCGAGGGAACTCGCGCCGGACTGTGAGCTGATGGCCCGCTTCCAGAGCGGTCTCACCGGCGCCGCCGCCGAGATCGTCGCCGGGCGGCTCGATGTCTCCTTCGGCCGCATGGCCGGACTGGAACCGGCCGTGCGGGCGCTTCTGTCCCATCAGCCGGTGCGGTACGAGCCGATGGCCGTCCTGCTGCCGCTGGACCACCCGCTCGCAGAGCGGGAGCAGATTCCGTTGAACGCGCTCGCCGGCGAGACCGTATATGCCGGTGCGGGTAATCCGGCAACCCTGGAGTGGACGGATCTGGCGCGGCGGCTCTTCGCCGGGCGCGGGATCACGATCGCGCCGCCCGCACCTGTGGCGATCGGCTTCGAGGAGTTCCGGCGGGTGATGGCGAAGACGCGTACTCCGGTACTGGCGGTGGTGGACTTTCCGGCCATGCCCGGCACTGTGCTGCGCCCGATAGTGGACCCCGTACCGCTGTCGCCGGTCTCGATGGTGTGGCGAAAAAGCATCCGTCACCCAGGGGTGGATGCGCTGCGGTCGGCGGCCGCAGAGCTGGCCGGGCAAGAGGGCTGGCTGGAACGGGACGCCAACGCCTGGTTGCCCGAAAGTGATATGTCGCTGATGGGTGACAACAACTGACACAAGGGCACGGGGTGTCACCGGTGTGCGCTACATTCTTGGTCCGGGTGAGTGGGGTAAAGGGTGCGCAGGTTGGGTGGGGACCCAGTCCGGCAGTGTCCGGGCAGTCGTGCGCGCACTCGATTCCAGCCAGTGGGGGATGTGCGTACAACAGTGAAAAATTGGCAAGAAGATGCCCGTTTCGGCTATACCAATGAGCCGAGCGAGGTAACGATCCAGCTTGACGGCCGTGGCCGGTTTCTGGGCGATCTGCCGGCCGGTACGTCCGGTTCCGGCGGTTCTGTCGTCCAAGAGGGCTCCGACGGGCCGGTGTTCGTCGACGAGAGCGGCCGCCGCAGCAAGAAGTTCCGCCGTCTCGGCTGGGTCCTGGCCATTGCCTGCGCCTGCTATGCCGTGACGCTCGTCGTCGCCCTCGTCGGCGGCAACTCCGCCGCGCCCCTGCTGCCCGGGCTCGGCACGGGCGAGAAGGAGGGGACCGACAAGGTCGAGATCCAGCCCGCCCCCAGCGACAGCACATCCGCGCAGGTCCCACCCGGCGGTGTACCCGGCGCGCCCGCCCCCACCGACTCCACCGGCGCCCTCCTGCCCCGCCCCTCCGGCTCCGCCTCGGGCGGCCCCGGCGGGCTCCCGGCCGGACCGGGCCCCGCCACCTCCGGTTCCGCGGTTCCCCAGCCCTCCGGCAAGGGAGTGCCCGTGCCCGGGGCATCCGCGTCCGCCACTCCGGGCGGCGGCGGTAGCGCCCCCGGGCCCGAGCCGGACCCCAGTCCGTCGGTGTCCGCACCGTCCGATCCGGGCCCGTCGACGAATCCCACTGATCCACCCGTGCAAGAAGGCGCGCTCTAAATGACACACCCCGACATCAGGGGCCCGCGGCAGCGCCGCAGGGCCCGGCGCGTCGCGCGGCGCAGAATGCCCATGCGCTATCTCCTGCCCGTCCTCATCCTGGTCGCCCTGCTCGCGATGCTGATGCTGCGCGGCTATGTGCACAGCGAGATCCTGGCCGACCACCGCGTACGCCCGCCCGCCCCGACCCACCAGGTTCCCGAGGAGATTCTCAATGGCGGACCGGTCATCGACGCGCGCGACAAGGCCGCGCCCAAAGCGCTGAGCATCCCCGACCGCAGGCTGGTGCTGACCTTCGACGACGGCCCGGACCCCGTCTGGACGCCGAAGGTCCTGGACCAGCTGAAGCAGTACGACGCCCACGCCGTCTTCTTCGTCACCGGCACCATGACCTCGCGCCACCCCGAGCTGGTGGAACGGATGGTCCGCGAGGGCCACGAGGTCGGACTGCACACCTTCAACCACCCCGACCTGTCCTACCAGTCGACCGCGCGCATCGACTGGGAGCTCTCGCAGAACCAGCTGGCGCTCGCGGGCGCGGCAGGCATCCACACCTCGCTCTTCCGCCCGCCGTACTCCTCCTTCTCCGACGCCCTGGACGACAAGTCCTGGCCGGTCACCCAGTACATCGGCAGCCGCGGCTACATCACCGCCTTCAACAACACCGACTCCGAGGACTGGAAGCGCCCCGGCGTCGACGCGATCATCAAGCAGGCCACTCCCAAGGGCACCAGCGGCTCGATCGTCCTGATGCACGATTCCGGCGGAAACCGCTCGCAGACCGTCGAGGCACTCGGCCGCTTCCTGCCGCAGATGAAGGCGCGCGGCTACCGCTTCACCAACCTCACCGAGGCGCTCGACGCGCCCAGCGCCCACACCAAGGTCACCGGCCCCGAGCTGTGGAAGGGCAAGGCCTTCGTCTCAGCGGTCGCCTTCTCCGAGAACACGACCGAAGTCCTGGTCGTCGGTCTCGCGGCGATCGGCGTGCTCGTCTTCGCGCGCTTCGGGCTGATGCTGGTGCTCTCCTTCGCGCACGCCCGCAAGGTGCGAAGGCGCGGCTTCAGCTGGGGCCCGGCGGTCACCCGCCCGGTGTCGGTGCTGGTCCCCGCGTACAACGAACGCGAGTGCATAGCCAACACGGTCCGCTCGCTGACGGCGAGCGACCACCCCATCGAGGTCGTCGTCATCGACGACGGCTCCACGGACGGCACCGCGGACATAGTCGAGGCGATGCTGCTTCCGGGCGTCCGGGTCCTGCGCCAGCCCAACTCCGGAAAGCCCGCGGCCCTCAACAACGGCATCAGGAACGCCCGCTACGACATCGTCGTGATGATGGACGGCGACACCGTCTTCGAGCCGTCAACCGTGCGCGAGCTCGTCCAGCCCTTCGGCGACATGCGCGTCGGCGCGGTCGCGGGCAATGCCAAGGTCGGCAACCGAGACAGCCTGATCGGTGCCTGGCAGCACATCGAATACGTCATGGGCTTCAACCTCGACCGCCGCATGTACGACCTGCTGGGCTGCATGCCGACCATCCCCGGTGCGGTCGGCGCCTTCCGCCGACAGGCCCTGGACCGCGTCGGTGGCATGAGCGAGGACACCCTCGCCGAGGACACCGACATCACCATGGCCATCCACCGCGACGGCTGGCGCGTCGTCTACGCCGAGCGGGCCCGCGCCTGGACCGAGGCCCCCGAGACCGTGCAGCAGCTGTGGTCGCAACGCTACCGCTGGTCGTACGGCACGATGCAGGCCATCTGGAAGCACAGGGGCGCCCTCGTGGAGCGCGGTCCCTCGGGCCGCTTCGGCCGTGTGGGCCTGCCGCTGGTCTCCCTCTTCATGGTGCTGGCCCCGCTGCTGGCCCCGCTGATCGACGTCTTCCTGCTGTACGGACTGGTCTTCGGCCCCACCCAGAAGACGATCGCCGCCTGGCTGGGTGTACTCGCCATCCAGCTCGTGTGTGCCGCGTACGCCTTCCGGCTGGACCGCGAGCGTATGCTCCATCTGATCTCGCTGCCGCTCCAGCAGCTGCTGTACCGGCAGTTGATGTACGTCGTGCTGCTGCAGTCCTGGATCACCGCCCTGACCGGCGGCCGGCTGCGCTGGCAGAAACTGCGGCGTACGGGAGCGGTGGAGGCGCCCGGCGTCATACCCAGCCCGCGGCGCAGCAGTGAGGACCGGAGGCCGGTCGCGTGAGCCACAGCTCCACCGCAGCCGCGGCGCCGGACCTCAAGCCGCCCGCTCCCGCCGCCCGGCCGGGCCGTGACCGCTATCTGGACCTGCTGCGCTCCGTCGCCCTCGTCCGTGTCGTCGTCTACCACATATTCGGCTGGGCCTGGCTGACGATCCTGTTCCCCTCCATGGGCGTGATGTTCGCGCTCGCCGGCTCGTTGATGGCGCGTTCGCTGTCGCGGCCCGCGCTCGCAGTGATCCGCGGCCGTGTCCGCAGGCTGCTCCCGCCGCTGTGGGCGTTCAGCGCCGTCATGCTCACCATGCTCTTCGTGGCCGGCTGGAAGCCGGTCAGGGAGGAGGGGCTGTGGTGGTTCGCCAGGCTGTTCTGCTACATCGTCCCGGTCGGCGCCCCCGAATTCCCCTGGAGCATCGGTGACAAGGCCGGTCTGCTGGAGGACACCTGGGCGGTCCAGGCGGTGGGTCCGCTCTGGTATCTGCGCGCCTACCTGTGGTTCGTCATCGCCTCGCCGCTGCTGCTCTGGGCCTTTCGCAGGCTGCCCTGGGTGACACTGCTCGCGCCGCTCGGCCTCACCGCGATCGTCGGCACCGGCCTGGTGACGATCCCCGGCGAGACCGGCAATGCCGTTTCGGACTTCGCGGTCTTCGGCTCCTGCTGGGTGCTCGGCTTCGCCCACCACGAGGGCCTGCTGAAGCAGCTTCCGCGCTTTGTCGTGATGTCTTGCTCCGCTGTGATGATGGCCTTCGGGCTGTGGTGGGCCTCCGGCCACCAGACCGTGGACGGCTGGGACCTGAACGACATCCCGCTGGCCCAGGCCACCTGGTCGCTGGGCTTCGTGGTGATCCTGCTGCAGTTCTCCCCGTCCTGGCAGGAGCTGCCCGGAAAGCTCGCCCGCTTCGACAGGTACGTCACGCTGTTCAACAACCGCGCGGTGACGATCTACCTCTGGCACAACACCCTGATCATGGCCACGATCCCCGTGCTGGACCTGTTGTGGGAGATCCCCTTCGTGGACGCTCACCTGGGCGGCGGGCTGGAGGCGACGTACACGATTCTGATGTTCCTCGTGGTCTGGCCGCTGATCGGGCTGATGATCGTCGCCGTGGGCTGGATCGAGGACCTGGCGGCCAAGCGGCGTCCGCGTATGTGGCCAGACGGCAGCAGGAAGGCGCGGCAGACGGAGAGCGGCTCACACCGGCGCTGAGGGCCGGGTGAGAGCAAGGTTTCGCCCCGGTGACCTGCCGCCACCGGGGCCGAAACGCGCCATCCATAACGTCCCCTTCACACCCCGAGGACCGTGGAGGCACGTGATGGCTGGCCGGTGGATCGAACAGTGGGACCCCGAGGACGAGACGTTCTGGGCGGCGAAGGGCGAGCGGATCGCCCGGCGCAATCTGGCCTTCTCGATTCTCTCCGAACACATCGGGTTCTCGATCTGGACCCTGTGGTCCGTCATGGTCCTGTTCATGGGACCGGAGTACGGAATCGACCCGGCCGGGAAGTTCTTCCTGGTGGCCATGGCCACGCTGGTGGGGGCCTTCGTCCGGATCCCGTATACCTTCGCCGTCGCCCGCTTCGGCGGCCGCAACTGGACCATCATCGCCGCGTCGATGCTGCTCCTGCCGACGCTCGCCGCCTTTGTGGTGATGAAGCCGGGGACCTCGTACACGACCTTCATGCTGGTCGCGATGCTCACGGGCGTGGGCGGCGGCAACTTCGCATCCTCCATGACCAACATCAACGCCTTCTTCCCGCTGCGGAAGAAGGGCTGGGCGCTCGGCCTCAACGCGGGTGGCGGCAACATCGGAGTGCCCGTCGTCCAGCTGGCCGCGCTCGCCGTCATCGGCGCGGCCGGCGGACCGCGCGTGCTGCTCGGGATCTACATCCCGCTCATCGCTCTCTCCGCGATCTGCGCCGCGGTCTTCATGGACAACCTCGCCCCGGTCAAGAACGACACCGGGGCCTCGAAGGAAGCCGTCAAGGACCCGCACACGTGGATCATGTCCTTCCTTTACATCGGCACCTTCGGATCCTTCATCGGCTACAGTTTCGCCTTCGGTCTGGTGCTACAGACCCAGTTCGGGCGTACCCCGCTGCAGGCCGCCTCGATCACCTTCATCGGCCCGCTCCTCGGCTCGCTGATCCGCCCCGTCGGCGGCTGGCTCGCCGACCGCTACGGCGGTGCACGGATCACCCTGTGGAACTTCCTCGCCATGGGCCTGGCCACCGGGGGCGTCGTCGCCGCCTCCGTGGAGAAGTCGCTGGCGCTGTTCACCACCGCGTTCATCGCACTCTTCGTGCTGACCGGGGTCGGCAACGGCTCCACGTACAAGATGATCCCGGGCATCTTCCAGGCGAAGGCGGTCGCGAAGGGCATGTCCGGCGAGGCGGCCGCCGCCTACGGGCGCAGGCTCTCCGGCGCGTCCATGGGGCTGATCGGTGCGGTGGGCGCACTCGGCGGGCTCGGCATCAACCTCGCATTCCGCCAGTCCTTCCTGACCGCGGGCACCGGCACCTCCGCCTTCGTCGCCTTCCTCGTCTTCTACGCGGCCTGCTTCACCGTGACCTGGGCGGTATACGTCCGCCGGCCGGCCGGCGCGCCGCAGCCCGTCGCGGAGGCGAAACCGCAGCTCAGCTACGCGGAGGTGTAACACCCGCGAAATCCCGGGGAACCGAGCCTGTCACGCACCGTTGGCAGGCTCGGTTGTCCCATCCGCACGTCTGGGGTACCACGTCTGGGGACGCACTATGCAAGACCATCAGCACGGGCCGCTCGCCGGCTTCACCGTCGGCGTCACCGCCGCACGGCGCGCCGACGAACTCGGTGCGCTCCTTCGCCGTCGCGGCGCCGGCGTCCTGCACGCCCCAGCCCTGCGCATCGTCCCGCTCGCCGACGACGCCGAACTCCTCGCAGCCACCCAGGAACTGATCGACCATGCACCCGATGTGGTCGTCGCCACGACCGCCATCGGATTCCGCGGCTGGGTGGAGGCCGCCGACGGCTGGGGACACGGCGAGAAGCTCCTGGAGCGGCTGCGCGGGGTCGAGCTGCTGGCCCGGGGCCCGAAGGTCAAGGGAGCGATCCGTGCCGCAGGGCTCACCGAGGAGTGGTCTCCGGCCTCCGAGTCCATGGCCGAGGTCCTCGACCGGCTGCTCGCCGAGGGTGTCGCGGGCCGCCGGATCGCGCTCCAGCTGCACGGCGAGCCGCTGCCCGGATTTGTCGAGTCGCTGCGGGCAGGGGGCGCCGAAGTCGTCGTCGTGCCCGTCTACCGGTGGATGGCGCCGGAGGACCTCGCGCCCATCGACCGGCTTCTGGACGCGACCGTCGCACGCTCCCTGGACGCCGTCACGTTCACCAGCGCCCCCGCCGCCCTCTCGCTGCTCTCGCGCGCCGAGGCGCGGGGAATGCTCCCCGAGCTGCTGCTCGCCCTGGACCACGATGTGCTGGCCGCCTGCGTGGGGCCGGTCACCGCGCTCCCGCTGCAGGCCAAGGGCATCTCCACGGTGCAGCCTGAACGCTTCCGGCTCGGCCCGCTGGTGCAGCTGATCGGCCAGGAGCTGCCCGCCCGGGCCCGTACGCTCCCGGTCGCGGGCCGCCGCGTCGAGATCCGCGGCCACGCCGTCCTCGTCGACGAGGAACTTCGGCCCGTGCCGCCCGCCGGGATGGCCCTGCTGCGTGCCCTGTCCCGCCGCCCCGGCTGGGTCGTCTCCCGCTCCGACCTGCTGGGTGTCCTGCCGGGCGCCGGGCGGGACGAGCACGCCGTAGAGACGGCCATGGCCCGGCTGCGTACGGCGCTCGGCGCGCCCAAGCTCATCCAGACCGTGGTCAAGCGGGGCTACCGGCTGGCCCTGGATCCGGCCGCCGACACCAAGTACGCGGACGCCTGAGGCGCGCCGCGGTGGACGGCATGTTCCGCATGGCCTCGACGTAGGTCTCGTTGCAACCTTCCGGGGTTCCGGTGCGTACAGATGTCGCCGACGTCCGCATCCGCGGCGCGGCTCGCACCGGAATGGAGAACAACCAGATGGTCTCAGGCATGGTGGGCAGAGGTACGGCCGTCGGCGCCGTCCTGCTGTCTTTGCTGGCAGTCCCCGTACAGGCCGCGTCCGCGCAGGCACCCTCCGCGGCGCCGTTAGCCGCTGCCACCGACACAGCTCCCGATCTCGCGGGTCTGCGGGCGGTGTTGCACGACGCGCTGGCCAAGGGCGCTCCCGGCGCGATGGCGAGGATCGACGACAACGGCACGGTGTACAAGGCGAACGAGGGGGTCGCGGACCGAGCCACCGGACGGGCCATCAGTACCGAGGACCGCTTCCGCATCGGAAGCGTCACCAAGAGCTTCTCCTCGGTGGTCCTGCTGCAACTCGTCGGCGAGGGAAGGCTCGACCTCGACACGCCGGTCAACACCTATCTGCCGGGTCTGCTGCCCGACAACCGGATCACGGTCCGTCATCTGCTGAGCCACCGCAGCGGTTTGTACGACTACACCAACGACATGTTCGACAAGACCGTGCCGGGCTTCGAGTCCGTACGCAACAAGGTCTTCACGCTCCAGGAGCTCGTGAACCTCTCGCTCGCCAAACCCCTGACGGTCCAGCCGGGCACCGTCTACGACTACTCCAACACCAACTTCGTCGTCGTCGGACTCCTCATCGAAAAGCTCACCGGCCACTCGCTGCGCGACGAGTACCGCCATCGCATCATCGAGCCGCTGAAGCTCCGCGACACCTTCTACGTGCACCCCGACACCGCGCTTCCGGGCCGCCACACCAAGGGCTATCTCCGGCCCGACGAGGCCGGAGCCCCCCTCGTCGACTCCACCCGGCAGACGGTCTCCTGGGCCCAGAGCGCGGGCGCGATGATCTCCAGCACCCGTGATCTGGACACCTTCTTCTCCTCGCTGCTGAAGGGCAGGCTGCTCCCGGCCCCACAGCTGACGCAGATGCTCCAGTGGGTGCCGGTCAACAGCACCCAGGGCTACGGCCTCGGTCTGCGACGCCGTGATCTGTCCTGCGGTGTCTCCGTGTACGGGCACACCGGCACCGTGCAGGGCTACTACACGTACTCCTTCACCTCCAAGGACGGCCGCCGCAGCATCACCGCGCTCGCCAACACCTCCAACAACGGCGATGTGCTCGGCACGATGGCCAGGACGCTGGACGCGGCCTTCTGCGGCAAGCCGGCCGCCGCGCCGAGCGCCCGCAGTTCATCGCCCGCCCCGCGCTACGAGGACATCGCACCGGACGTCGCGCGCGACTGATACGAGGGGGTGCGGCCGGACCTCTGGGGAGGAGGGGTTCCGGCCGCACGTTCGGGCGGGCACTCTGGAGGGGATACCCGGCAGTGACCCCTAGGCGGTGACAGGCGCATGACGGCAGGCGCGACGGGTGCAGCCTCCTACGAGTGGAGGTTCGACTCCGGGCGGATCTGCCTGGATCTGGTGGCGACCGCGGAATCTGCCTCCGACGGGCGTGAGGCGCTGGCCCAGGCCGGGCGGCTCGGCCGATGGCTGGTGGGCGCGGGCCTGGTGCCCGCGGAGACGGCACTCCCGGCCGTCGACATCCAATGGGTGGCGCGCTTCGTCGAACTGCGGGAATGCGTGGGCCAGTTGGTACGGGCCGAGATCGACGGCCGGCGCGCAGGGGTCGCGCTGGAACGCGTCAACGCCCTCGCGGCGGGGGCGCCTCCCGCCATCCGAGCGGTACGCGACGCGGAGGGCTCCTTGGTACGGGCGCTGGGCGCCGCACCCGAGTGCGGGGCGCTGATGGCCGCGATCGCCCGCGACGCCGTGGACCTCCTGACCGACCCGGTGGCCCGGGCCCGGCTGCGGCAGTGCGAGGGAGACAACTGCCGCCGCGTCTACCTGGACACCTCCCGCGGGCGGCGCCGCCGCTGGTGCTCCAGCGAGGTGTGCGGGAACCGCGAACGTGTCGCGAGGCACCGGCGCAGATCAGCGGCGGCACACCTCTAAAAGATCTTGAAACTTTTTCCGCGGACATTGAGTGATGCGTCTGTGGCCCCCGTAGAGAAGGGGGAGAAGCAGTCAGCCGAAAAAACAGGGTCTCGACCGGGAGGTTCAGGTGCGCAAGGATGCCGCCGTGGCCGATGACCGTCCGCAAAGGGCCCGCCATCGCAGCGAGAAGCCACGCAACGACTCCTCAGCACCTGACGAGGAGCTGATGCGCGCGCTGTATCGCGAACATGCGGGACCTTTGCTCGCCTATGTACTCCGTCTCGTCGCCGGCGATCGCCAGCGAGCCGAGGACGTGGTGCAGGAGACGCTCATCCGTGCCTGGAAGAACGCCGGTCAGCTCAACCGAGCGACCGGCTCTGTCCGACCCTGGCTGGTGACGGTCGCACGCCGCATCGTCATCGACGGTCACCGCAGCCGGCAGGCCCGGCCGCAGGAGGTCGATCCGTCGCCGCTGGAGGTCATGCCCGCGGAGGACGAGATCGACAAGGCGTTGTGGCTGATGACGCTCTCAGATGCACTCGATGATTTGACGCCCGCCCACAGGGAAGTGCTTGTCGAGACGTATTTCAAGGGGCGCACGGTCAATGAGGCGGCCGAGACGCTCGGCATACCCAGTGGGACGGTGCGGTCGCGGGTGTTCTACGCACTGCGTTCCATGAAGCTCGCTCTGGAGGAGAGGGGGGTCACGGCATGACCATGTACGAGCAAGAGTCCGTTCACGACGCCGTCGGCGCGTATGTGCTCGGCATTCTCGACGACGCGGACGCCTCCGCCTTCGAGATGCACCTGGCAGGGTGCGACATCTGCGCGGCCCACCTCGAAGAGTTCTCCGGGATGGAGCCGATGCTGGCGATGCTGGCCGAGGCCCCGGCGCCGCCGCAGCAGTCGAACGTGCTGAACATGCGCGGCAGGCAGTCCGAGCCCGGCTGGTCGGACTTCCCGCCACGGGCGGTCCCCGTGGTGCCCACCGCCCCCAGCCCGCAGCTGCTCGGCGGTCTGCTGGACGAGGTCGCCGCCAAGCGGGCGGCCAAGCGCAGGCGCGGGATGTATCTGGTCGCGGCCGCCGCGGCCCTGATCATCGGCGGGCCCGCCGTCGCGGTCGTGGTCACGGCCGACGACACGGGCACGAAACAGGCGGTCAGCGAACCGCACCCCACCAGTCCCGCCGAGGACGCCTTCTTCAACCACATGGAAGAGAAGGTCAAGGCCACCGACACGACGAGCGGGGTCAGCGCGACCGTCGGCCTGGAGAAGAAGGCCTGGGGCACCCACACCGTTCTTGAACTCAAGAACGTCAAGGGCCCGCTCAAGTGCAGTCTGATCGCCGTCTCCAAGACCGGCGAGGAGGAGGTCGTGACCTCCTGGGCCGTCCCGAAGTGGGGTTACGGCATCCCCGACAGCCCGGTCAAGACCGCCAAGAACCCGCTCTACGTCCACGGCGGAGCCGCGATGGACCGGAACGACATCGACCACTTCGAGGTCCGCACCTTCGACGGAAAGCGGCTCGTGGAGGTTGACGCCTGACAGATTCGCCCCCTTCGCGTACGGTTGACGGCTGCCCATGCACGTCAGAAGGGGGCCTCGGTGGCCGCGCAGGATGCCGCTGTTGATTCCATGGTCGAATCCGCCGTCGACTCGGTGCGAGACCGTGAGATCGCCGTCGAACAGGAACATCTGGACCGGGTGTACCGCCGCCTCGAGGAGAAGATCCACGAGGCGGAGTTCCTGATGCACGACGCCGCCAAGCGCGGCCAGGTCGGCACCCCGGGCGCGCTCGCGGAGCGGGACGCCCAGGTCTTCCGGGCCGGTGTTCACCTCAACCGGCTGAACAACGAGTTCGAGGACTTCCTCTTCGGCCGCATTGATCTGCTGCGCGGCAAGGACGGCAAGAAGGGTCCGGACGGGGCGTACACCTCGATCGAGCCCGCCGACGACGCCGTACGCGAGGACAACACCGCCGACATCGCGGAGACCCTGCACATCGGCCGTATCGGAGTACTCGACTCCGACTACGCGCCGCTGGTCATCGACTGGCGTGCCCCGGCCGCCGCCCCGTTCTACCGCTCGACACCGGTCGATCCGGGCCGGGTGGTACGCCGCAGGGTCATCCGCTCCAAGGGCCGCAGGGTCCTCGGCGTCGAGGACGACCTGATGCGCCCGGAGCTCAGCGCCACGCTGGGCGGGGCGAAGCTGCCGGTCATCGGGGACGGCGCGCTGATGGCCGCGCTGGGGCAGGCACGCAGCCACACCATGCGCGACATCGTCGCCTCCATCCAGGCGGAGCAGGACCTGGTGATCCGGGCCCCCGCCGCGTCCGTCACCTATGTGGAGGGCGGGCCGGGCACCGGGAAGACCGCGGTGGCCCTGCACCGGGCGGCGTATCTGCTCTACCAGGACCGCAGACGCTACGCGGGCGGCATCCTGATCGTCTCGCCCACCCCGCTGCTTGTCGCGTACACCGAGGGCGTGCTGCCCTCGCTGGGGGAGGAGGGGCAGGTTGCGATCCGGGCGGTCGGCAATCTGGTCGACGGCGCGGAGGCGACGGCGTACGACGATCCGGCCGTGGCCCGCGTCAAGGGCTCCTCGCGGATGCTGAAGGTGCTGCGCAAGGCCGCGCGAGGCGCGCTTGAGCTGCCGACGCCCACGCCCTCGGCACAGCTCGCGTTCGGTGAGGAGCCCGAGAGGGGGACGCGGGGGCCCGCGGAGACGCCCACGCGGCTGCGTGTGGTCGCGTTCGGGCGGCGGCTGGAGCTGGAGGCCGACGAGCTCCAGCGCATCCGCCTGGGCGTCCTGGGCGGCACCGCGCCCGTGAACCTGCTGCGCCCCCGCGCACGCAGGCTGCTGCTGGATGCCCTGTACGCCAAGTCAGGCAACGGGACGCGGGCTGCATCTTCTTCTCTCGGCGACCCCGAGCTCGCCGCCGAGCTGCGCTCCTCCTTCGACGAGGACGTCGCGTCCGAGGACGCCTTCATCGGCTTCCTGGACGCCTGGTGGCCCGAGCTCACCCCGCGCGGCGTGCTCACCGCGATGGCCGACGAGAGACGGCTGGCCCGCTGGGCACGCCGGATCCTCAACCAGGGAGAGGTGCGCCGCCTCGCCCGATCCCTCAAGCGCGAGACCCTGTCCGTACACGACGTGGCGCTGCTGGACGAGCTGCACACGCTGCTGGGCACCCCGGCCCGCCCCAAGCGCAGGCGCGAGCTCGACCCGCTGGACCAGCTCACCGGTCTGGAGGAGCTGATGCCGCAGCGCGAGGAGTCGCAGCGCGAACGCGCAGAGCGCCTGGCGCAGGAACGTACCGAGTACGCGCACGTCATCGTCGACGAGGCGCAGGACCTGACCCCGATGCAGTGGCGCATGGTCGGCCGCCGTGGCCGGCACGCCACCTGGACGGTTGTCGGCGACCCGGCGCAGTCCTCCTGGTCGTCCCCGGACGAGGCCGCCGAGGCCCGCGACGAGGCGCTGGGCACCCGCCCCCGCCGCCGCTTCCAGCTCACGGTCAACTACCGCAACCCGTCCGAGATCGCCGAGCTGGCGGCCAAGGTGCTGGCGCTGGCGATGCCGGGGATGCAGTCCCCGTCCGCGGTCCGCTCCACGGGCGTGCGGCCGCGCTTCTCGGTGGTACCGGACGGGGATCTGGCCAAGGCCGTACGGGCCGAGGCGCAGCGTCTGCTCGACCGGGTCGACGGCACGGTGGGCGTGGTGGTCGCGATGAACCGGCGCGAGCAGGCGGCGCGCTGGCTCGCCGGGCTCGGCCGACGGGTGGTCGCGCTCGGCTCCCTGGAGGCGAAGGGCCTCGAGTACGACGCGACCGTCGTCGTGTCCCCGGCGGAGATCGCCGACGAGTCCCCGGCCGGGCTGCGCGTGCTGTACGTGGCGCTGACCCGGGCGACCCAGCAGCTGACGGTGGTCTCCGGCCGGCGCGACGAGCCGGACGCGGAGGGTGTGCCGGACCTGCTGAGAGACTGAACCGGTGTCTCGTGAGCGCCTGACGGGGAGTCAACCTGCGATGCGGGAATCAGGTTCTGGGGTCGTTTGTTAGCCTGGGTGCTGGCACCGGCTCGATCCAAGCCCCCGGGCCCAACCTTCGTCGCTTCGAGCGACCACTTGCCGCGAGGCGAGCATGGCGGGTCGGTGCCACCTCTTCGCAGGGAACAAGGTCCGCGTCACCACTGGGTGACGCGGACCTGTTTCTTTTGCGGCTCCGGTGCCACCCCCGGCTTCTGCCCAGGAGGTCGAATCTCGTGTGGTGAAATCCAGTTTCCGAAAACTCAAAGACCACTATTACCTGCTACCCGCAGGTAGGTGCGACCATCGGAATGCGTCGCCGGGCAATCGCCGCGGCCGCACGGCAATGAAGCTAGGGAAAGCAGAGGAACCCGGTCATGGCAACGGCGCCCAGCGTCTCGTACTCGATGACGGTCCGGCTGGAGGTGCCCGCGAGCGGAACCGCGGTCTCCCAGCTCACCACGGCCGTGGAGTCCTCCGGCGGCTCCGTGACCGGCCTGGACGTGACCGCCTCCGGCCACGAGAAACTGCGGATCGACGTCACGATCGCGGCGACCTCGACCGCGCACGCCGACGAGATCGTCGAAGCGCTGCGCACCATCGAGGGCGTCGTGCTCGGCAAGGTCTCCGACCGTACGTTCCTGATGCACCTCGGCGGCAAGATCGAGATGCAGTCCAAGCACCCCATCCGCAACCGTGACGATCTCTCGATGATCTACACGCCGGGTGTGGCGCGGGTCTGCATGGCGATCGCCGAGAATCCCGAGGACGCCCGCCGCCTCACCATCAAGCGCAACTCCGTCGCCGTGGTCACGGACGGCTCCGCGGTCCTCGGCCTCGGCAACATCGGCCCCAAGGCCGCCCTCCCGGTCATGGAGGGCAAGGCAGCCCTGTTCAAGCGCTTCGCCGGCATCGACGCCTGGCCGCTGTGCCTGGACACCCAGGACACCGACGAAATCGTCGCGATCGTCAAGGCGATCGCCCCCGGCTTCGCGGGCATCAACCTCGAGGACATCTCGGCGCCCCGCTGCTTCGAGATCGAGGCACGGCTGCGCGAGGCCCTGGACATCCCGGTCTTCCACGACGACCAGCACGGCACCGCGATCGTCGTCCTCGCCGCACTGACCAACGCGCTGCGCGTGGTCGGCAAGACCGTGGGAGACGTGCGGGTCGTCATGTCCGGCGCGGGCGCGGCCGGGACCGCCATCCTGAAACTGCTGATCGCGGCGGGTGTCAAGCACGCCGTCGTCGCCGACATCCAGGGCGTGGTGCACGCGGGCCGCGAGGACCTGGTGGACGCGGCCCCCGATTCGCCGCTGCGATGGATCGCCGACAACACCAACCCCGAGGGCGCCACCGGCACCCTCAGGGAAGCGGTCGCGGGCGCTGACGTCTTCATCGGCGTCTCCGCCCCGAACGTGCTGGGAGGAGCGGATGTCGCGGCGATGGCCGACGGCGCGATCGTGTTCGCGCTCGCGAACCCGGACCCCGAGGTCGAGCCGGCAATCGCACGGCAGACGGCGGCAGTTGTCGCCACCGGCCGCTCCGACTTCCCCAACCAGATCAACAACGTGCTGGTCTTCCCGGGTGTCTTCCGTGGCCTGCTCGACGCCCAGTCGCGTACGGTCAACACGGAGATGATGCTCGCGGCGGCTGCCGCCCTCGCGGAGACGGTCACCGAGGACGAGCTCAACCCGAACTACATCATTCCGTCGGTCTTCAACGAGAAGGTCGCCGGAGCGGTTGCGGGCGCCGTCCGCAACGCCGCCAGGGCGGTCGGCGCCTCTGTGACAGGCCCCACGTCGGGCTGACACACGGCGCGTCGCGAGTCGCGGGGCCGTGATTGCCGCTCTAGGGTGGCGGACCATGAGCCCCGAGGCTCCGCGGAGTCTCCACAACGAGTCTCCACCAAGTCGACGGAACGTCACCACGACGAGGCAGTGGCGCCTTTCGTGTGACTCCGGAGGGTGCCGGATTGGCTTTCCCGCCGCTGGTGGGGGCAGGATGCGTAATCGGGCGCGAGGGTCTGACAGCAGACCCGGGTCCGGGGACTGTCCGAGGGCCCTGGCAGCATCGGCTTCGATCTCACGCCTCACAGGCAAGAAGAACACGGGAGTAACAACATGAACCGCAGTGAGCTGGTGGCCGCGCTGGCCGACCGCGCCGAGGTGACCCGCAAGGACGCCGACGCCGTGCTGGCCGCTCTCGCCGAGACCGTCGGCGAGGTCGTCGCCAAGGGCGACGAGAAGGTCACCATCCCCGGCTTCCTGACCTTCGAGCGCACCCACCGTGCCGCTCGGACCGCTCGTAACCCGCAGACCGGCGACCCGATCCAGATCCCGGCCGGTTACAGCGTGAAGGTCTCCGCGGGCTCCAAGCTCAAGGAAGCCGCCAAGGGCAAGTAATCCCTAGGCAACAGCAAAGGCGGCCACCCCGGCTGGGGGTGGCCGCCCTTTTGCTGTGCAGGGGCCCGGTCGACGGGCTGCGCAGCCGGCCCGTCCGGTCAGACGAGTTTGCCGCCCGGGAGGTCGACCTTCGCGCCGAGCTTCTCGAGCTTCTCCATGAAGTTCTCGTAGCCACGGTTGATCAGGTCGATCCCGTGCACCCGCGACGTCCCCTGCGCCGCCAGCGCCGCGATCAGGTACGAGAAGCCGCCGCGCAGGTCAGGGATGACCAGGTCCGCGCCCTGGAGCTTCGTCGGGCCCGACACGACCGCCGAGTGCAGGAAGTTGCGCTGGCCGAAGCGGCAGTCGGAGCCGCCCAGGCACTCGCGGTACAGCTGGATGTGTGCACCCATCTGGTTGAGCGCGGAGGTGAAGCCGAGCCTCGACTCGTAGACGGTCTCGTGGATGATGGACAGGCCCGCCGCCTGCGTCAGGGCCACCACCAGCGGCTGCTGCCAGTCGGTCTGGAAACCGGGGTGCACGTCAGTCTCCAGGGCGATCGCCTTCAGCGCGCCGCCCGGGTGCCAGAAGCGGATGCCCTCGTCGTCGATCTCGAACGCGCCACCCACCTTCCGGTAGGTGTTCAGGAACGTCATCATCGAGCGCTGCTGCGCGCCGCGTACATAGATGTTGCCCTCGGTCGCCAGCGCCGCCGACGCCCAGGAAGCCGCCTCCAGGCGGTCCGGGATGGCCCGGTGGGTGTAGCCGCCGAGCTTGTCGACACCGGTGATCCGGATCGTCCGGTCGGTGTCCATCGAGATGATCGCACCCATCTTCTGCAGTACGCAGATGAGGTCCTCGATCTCCGGCTCGACGGCCGCGTTCGACAGCTCGGTGACGCCCTCCGCCAGCACGGCCGTCAGCAGCACCTGCTCGGTCGAGCCGACCGAGGGGTAGGGCAGACGGATCTTGGTGCCGCGCAGCCTCTGCGGGGCCTCCAGGTACTGGCCGTCCGCCCGCTTTTCGATCGTCGCGCCGAACTGGCGCAGCACCTCGAAGTGGAAGTCGATGGGCCGGCCGCCGATGTCGCAGCCGCCGAGGCCCGGAATGAACGCATGCCCCAGCCGGTGCAGCAGAGGACCGCAGAAGAGGATCGGGATACGCGAGGAGCCCGCGTGGGCATCGATGTCGGCTACGTTCGCGCTCTCGACGTGCGAGGGGTCGAGCACCAGCTCACCCGGCTCGTCGCCGGGCCGCACCGTCACACCGTGCAGCTGCAGCAGTCCGCGTACGACGCGCACGTCGCGGATGTCTGGCACATTGCGCAGCCGGCTCGGCTCGCTGCCGAGCAGGGCGGCGACCATCGCCTTGGGCACGAGGTTCTTCGCGCCGCGGACGCGGATCTCGCCCTCCAGCGGGGTTCCGCCGTGGACAAGCAGTACATCGTCTGTGCCGGTCATGAATCTCGCGTTCCGGAGTGGACGGACAGGGACCAAGTGAAAAGGGTAAGGGTCGTCCACCCCCATCCCGTAAGGCCAAGGACGCTTCGTGAGCGTAATGAATTGGGCACAACACGTTCGGTTTACGACAGCTCGCACAGCGTCACTGCCTTGCCTCCGGGCGACCGGGGCCCGGGTCGCGCTCTGAGCTGCGCGGGCTCACACTGTGCCGCCCGCTCCCCGCGGAGGGCGAAGATGCGGGATCATGTCTCGCATGACCGAGGTGTCCTCGCTCACAGGGCGGCTGCTCGTCGCCACTCCCGCCCTCGCCGATCCCAACTTCGACAGGGCGGTGGTCCTGCTGCTCGATCACGACGACGAGGGCTCCCTCGGTGTTGTTCTCAACCGGCCCACCCCGGTCGTGGTCGGCGACATCCTGGAGGGATGGGCCGAGCTGGCCGGTGAGCCGGGGGTGGTTTTCCAGGGCGGCCCGGTCTCCCTCGACTCGGCGCTGGGCGTCGCCGTGATCCCGGGTGACGAGGGCCCGCTCGGCTGGCGGCGGGTGTACGGCGCGATCGGACTGGTCGATCTCGAGGCGCCGCCGGAGCTGCTCGGCGGGGCGCTCGGGTCTCTGCGGATCTTCGCGGGCTACGCCGGATGGGGGCCCGGCCAGCTGGAGGAAGAACTGAGCGACGGCGCCTGGTACGTCGTCGAGTCGGAGCCGGGTGACGTGTCCTCGCCCCGGCCGGAGGGCCTGTGGCGGGCGGTGCTGCGCAGGCAGCGCAGTGAGCTCGCGATGTTCGCCACCTATCCGGACGACCCGTCGCTGAACTGAGCGCTGCGGCGTTCAGTACCCTTGGCAGCTATGAGCACTCTTGAGCCCGAGCGCGGGACAGGCGCGGGGACCCTCGTAGAGCCGACGCCGCAGGTGTCGCACGGCGACGGCGACCACGAGCGCTTCGCCCATTACGTCCAGAAGGACAAGATCATGGCGAGTGCCCTCGAGGGCACTCCCGTGGTGGCACTGTGCGGAAAGGTCTGGGTGCCGGGGCGCGACCCCAAGAAGTACCCGGTCTGCCCGATGTGCAAGGAGATCTACGAGTCCATGGGTCCTGGTGGCGACAAGGACAAGGGCGGCAAGGACAAGAAGTAGCCGGACCGGTCCAACAGGTCCGGTCTGACGGCCGACAGGTCTGACTGCGGCAGTCCTGCCGCAGGGGACGGCCCCCGGGACGCGCGTTGACGCGCGTCCCGGGGGCCGTTCGCGTTTCTCCCCCCCCCGTTGCGCGGGGTGCGTCCGCCGGTCACAGAGTGGTTGAGACCTCTTGCCCGGTTGTCGGCCGCGGCTCTAGCCTCCTGCGTGTTGTGCAGAACGAAACGCTCGTTGCATATGTTGCAACGACTATTCGGAGGGGACCACGCATGAAGCTGATCGCCCGAATCGCCGCCCCGGCCGCGGCACTTGTGCTGGCGGGTCTCACCGGCACCGCCTGCGCACCTCAGACCTCCGACAACAGCGCCCAGAAGGACGACAAGAGCGGCACCCTGCGCGTCTGGCTCTTCCAAGAGGTCAACAACAAGCCCAAGGAGAAGGTCGTCGCCGACGCCGTCGCCGCGTTCCGCACGGCGCACAAGGAGGCGAAGGCCGAGATCGAGTACATACCCGTCGAGACGCGGACCCAGCGCATCAAGGCCGCGTTCAACGACCCGAAGAGCGCGCCGGATCTGATCGAGTACGGCAACACGGACACGGCGGGATACGTGAAGGACGGCGGACTGGCCGATGTCGGCGCGGAGTTCGCAGCGTGGCCCGAGGCGAAGGACACCGACCCGACGGCGCGGACCTCGGTCACGGTCGGCGGCAGGATCTACGGTGCGCCCCTGTTCGTCGGCGTACGGGCGCTGTACTACCGCACCGACGTCTTCAAGGAGTTGGGGATCGCGGCCCCAAGGACCCAGGACGAGCTGATCGCCACCGCCAAGAAGATCCACAAGGCGAAGCCGGAGCTGTACGGCCTCGCAGTCGGCGGCGCGTACACGTACGGGGCGATGCCGTTCATCTGGGCGCAGGGCGGCGAACTCGCCGAGGAGAGCAGCGGGGCGTACAAGGCCGCGATCAACAGTCCGGCGGCACGGAAGGGGATCACCGCCTACACCTCGCTCTTCGGCGACGACAACTGCCCGGCCGCGAAGTGCGCCTCGATGGGGGGCAACGCGACGGTGACGGCGTTCGCCTCCGGCAAGGCGGCGATGGCGATCGGCGGCGACTTCAGCCACCAGGCGGTGGAGGCGGGCGCGGTCAAGGGCTCATACGCGGTCGTGCCGCTGCCGGGCAGGCAGCCGGGCTCGATCGCACCGGCGTTCGCGGGCGGCAACAACATCGGCGTACTGAGGAGCAGTTCGCACCGCACGCTGGCCGTGGACATGATGAAGCAGCTCGCGGGCAAGGAAACGCAGCGCAAGCTGTTCGAGGCCATGGGCTTCCTGCCGACGTACACGGACGTGCGCGGGGAGGTGGCGACGAAGGAGCCCTTCGTCGAGCCGTTCGTACGGACGCTGGGTGCGGGCACGAAGTTCGTGCCGGCGTCGCCGGGCTGGGGCCGGATCGACGCGTCGCTGGTGCTGCCGACGATGTTCCAGGAGATCGTGAGCGGCAAGAAGGACGTGGCGCGTGCGTCGGACGACGCGGCACAGAAGATGGACGCGGCGTTCGCTGCCGCGGGCTGACGCGATGACGAACGACACCAATGCCGGCGGAAGCCCCAGGGCGCGGTCACAGGGCCTGGCGCCATGGGCAGCCCGGGGATCCCGGCGCAGGGCGAAGAGGGCCCGCACAAGGGCGCTGACTCGCCCTTCGGCGAAACGGATGCGCCCGCCGGCGTCGCGCCCCCGGGCGGGACGTGCGGCCCGGACCGCCCACGTGCGGTGACCTCGGGGCACGTCGAGGAAGAACTGCGCGGCCAACCAACCGGAGCGATTCCGGCCAACCGGCCCAAGTCCGCCAGGCGTTCGCTCACCCCGCGGCGGGGGCACGGGGCCTGGACCCCATGGCTCTACCTCGCACCCGCGCTCGTCGTGCTCGGCGGGCTGCTCGTCTATCCCATCTACCAGCTGGGCCTGATCTCCTTCCTGGAGTACACCCAGGCGCAGGTCAGTGGCGGCGAACCCACCGCCTTCCAGGGGCTCGGCAACTACCGCACCCTCTTCGCCGACAGCCAGTTCTGGCAGGTCCTCCTCGCCACGCTCGTCTTCGCCGCCGCCTGCGTCCTCGCCACGCTCGCCGTCGGCTGCGTCCTGGCCGTCCTGCTCACTCGCGTACGCGCCGTCCCCCGCCTCGCCCTCATGCTCGCCGCCCTCGGCGCCTGGGCGACCCCCGCCGTCACCGGCTCCACCGTCTGGGTCTTCCTCTTCGACCCGGACTACGGGCCCGTCAACCGGGTCATCGGTCTCGGCGACCACTCCTGGACGTACGGGCGCTACAGCGCCTTCACACTCGTGCTCCTCGAAGTCGTCTGGTGCTCGTTCCCCTTTGTGATGGTCACCGTCTACGCGGGCATCAAGGCGATCCCCGCCGAAGTCCTGGAGGCCGCCTGTCTCGACGGCGCCTCGCAGTGGCGGACCTGGCGCTCCGTCACGGCACCGATGCTGCGCCCCATTCTGGTCGTCGTCACCATCCAGTCGATCATCTGGGACTTCAAGGTCTTCACCCAGATTTATGTGATGACGAACGGCGGTGGCATCGCCGGACAGAATCTCGTGCTCAATGTGTACGCCTATCAGAAGGCTTTCGCCTCGTCGCAGTACAGCCTGGGCTCGGCCATCGGGGTCGTGATGCTGCTGATTCTGCTCGCGGTCACCCTCGTATATCTGCGCCTGCTGCGACGCCAGGGAGAAGAGCTGTGAGCCTGCCCCGCATTCACCCCTCCTGGCGCCCCCGGCGTCCCATCCGCCCATCGCGCCCCTGGCTCCCCAAGCGCCCCTGGCGCCTCGCTGCCGAGGGCTCCGCGCTCGTCATCGCGGTCGTGGTCGCATTCCCCCTGTACTGGATGGCACTCTCAGCGTTCAGACCGGCAGGCGAGATCCAGTCGACGAAGGCGCGCCCCTGGACGCTTTCCCCCTCGCTCGACTCCTTCCGTCGCGTCTTCGAACAGCAGGAATTCGGCCGTTATTTCCTCAACAGTTTGTTTGTCGCGAGCGTGGTCGTCCTCGCCTCCGCGCTGATCGCCTTCCTTGCGGCGACGGCGGTCACCCGGTTCCGTTTCCGGTTCCGCACGACCCTGCTGATCATGTTTCTCGTCGCGCAGACGGTGCCCGTCGAGGCGCTGACGATCCCGCTGTTCTTCCTGATGCGGGACCTCGGACAGCTGAACACCCTCGGTTCGCTGATCCTGCCCCACATCGCCTTCTCGTTGCCTTTCGCGATCTGGATGCTGCGAGGCTTCGTGAAGGCGGTTCCGGAGGCACTTGAGGAGGCGGCTCACATCGACGGCGCGAGCAGGACCCGCTTCCTGTGGCAGATCCTCTTCCCGCTCGTCTTCCCGGGCCTCGTGGCGACGAGCGTGTTCTCGTTCATCTCGGCATGGAACGACTTCCTGTTCGCCAAGTCCTTCATCATCAGCGACACCTCGCAGTCGACGCTGCCGATGGCTCTGCTCGTCTTCTTCAAGCCGGACGAGAACGACTGGGGCGGGATCATGGCGGCGTCGACCGTGATGACCGTCCCGGTGCTCGTCTTCTTCGTACTCGTACAGCGACGCCTGGTCTCCGGCCTGGGCGGCGCCGTCAAGGAGTGAGAGATGGACCTGATTCCGGCCCCGTCGAGCATCGAGGGCCCGTACCGCTGCGGCTTCGTCATGGACAGCCGTACGTCCCTCACCGCCGGACCGGGCACGGAGCGGACGGAGCGCTGGCTGCGCTCCGTACTCGGCGCGACTTTCGGGCTGCCGCTTCCGCCGGGGCCGCCGGCCACGAGCAACAGGCTCGCCCTGCGCATCGACGACTCCCTGCGGCCCGAGGCGTACCGGCTGACGGTGACCTCGACGGTGGGCGCCCAGATCGTCGGCGGCGACGCGGCGGGCGTCTTCTGGGGCGCCCAGACGCTGCGTCAACTGCTGGGCGCGGAGGCATTTCGCCAGGCGTCCGTCGCCACGGCCGCCGCCGCACTGCCGGACCAGGTCATCGAGGACAGCCCCCGCTTCCCCTGGCGCGGCCTCATGCTCGACGTCTCACGGCACTTCATGCCCAAGGCCGACGTCCTGCGCTACCTGGATCTGCTCGCAGCACACAAGCTCAACGTCTTCCACTTCCACCTCACCGACGACCAGGGCTGGCGCCTTGAGATCAAGCGGTACCCGAGGCTCACCGAGGTCGGAGCCTGGCGCGCACGCACCAAATACGGCCATCGCGCCTCCGAACTCTGGGACGAACGGCCGCACGGCGGTTACTACACGCAGGACGACATCCGCGAGATCGTGGCGTACGCCGCAGAGCGGCATATCACCGTCGTTCCCGAGATCGACATCCCCGGCCATTCACAGGCCGCCATCGCCGCGTATCCGGAACTCGGCAACACCGACGTCATCGACACGACCTCCCTCTCCGTGTGGGACAACTGGGGCGTATCTCCGAACGTACTCGCCCCCACTGACAACACCCTGCGCTTCTACGAGGGGGTCTTCGAGGAGATCCTCGGCCTCTTCCCCTCCACCTTCGTCCACGTCGGCGGCGACGAGTGCCCCAAGGACCAGTGGAAGGCGTCCCCGGCCGCCCGGGCGCGCATCGACGAGCTGGGGCTGAAGGACGAGGATGAGCTCCAGTCCTGGTTCATCCGGCACTTCGCCACCTGGCTCGCCGAGCGCGGCCGCCGCCTCATCGGCTGGGACGAGATCCTTCAGGGCGGGAACCGACAGGGCGTACGAGCGCCGGGAGGCGAGACGACCCAGTTGGGCCTCGCGCCCGGTGCCGCCGTCTCGTCGTGGCGCGGATACGCCGGCGGTATCGCGGCCGCCCAGGCAGGTC
This sequence comes from Streptomyces sp. SLBN-118, assembly GCF_006715635.1. Classification (NCBI taxonomy): domain Bacteria; kingdom Bacillati; phylum Actinomycetota; class Actinomycetes; order Kitasatosporales; family Streptomycetaceae; genus Streptomyces; species Streptomyces sp. SLBN-118. The sequence continues at coordinate 2,966,332 of NZ_VFNP01000002.1, read as the reverse complement.
ATGACGTCGTCATGTGCCCTGAGCAGCACGTCTACTTGGACCACCGTCAGCACGGCGGCCCGGACGAGCCGATGCCCATCGGATATGTCCGCACACTTGAGGACGTCTATCGCTTCGAGCCGGTTCCCCCGGCTCTTTCGGCCGAGGCCGCAGCGCACATCCTCGGTACCCAGGCCAATGTCTGGACCGAGGTGATGCAGGACCGCTCCCGCGTCGACTACCAGGTCTTCCCGAGGCTCGCCGCCTTCGCCGAGGTCGCCTGGTCCGCGCTGCCGGCCCCCGCCGAGCGCGACTTCGCTGATTTCGAACGGCGAATGACCGCCCACTACGGGCGGCTTGACGCGCTCGGCGTCGACTACCGTCCGCCCGGGGGCCCGTTGCCGTGGCAGAAGCGCCCCGGCGTGATCGGACGCCCGATCGAGGGTGCGCCCCCAAACGTGTGAGCCCGGCCGGAACCCGCGTCGTCCGCTCACGCTGCCCTGCGACGGTTGAACCGTGTAAGGAATAAGTCGCACATCGGTCGCCGAAGGGTGGCAATGCGCATGTGGCGCCGACGGTGTTCCAAAACGGACCAACGTCGTGAGCCGGTATATCCAGGACGGATATGCCCTTCGTGGACCCTCTCGTCGGTCGGTCCGGAAGATGTGCCAGAGTTGCCACGTCCGGGCTGTGAGCACGTACGGTACGGCAACAAGGCGGGACAGCCGGGACACCGGGAAGGGGCAGCTGGGTGACCACGCACGCACCGCAGGCGGCGCAGTCGGTGACGCTGCCGGCTTCGCTCGACGAGGCCGTGGCGGCGCTCACCGCCATGCCTGCCGCCGTGCCTGTCGCGGGCGGCACCGACCTCATGGCCGCCGTCAACAGAGGGCAGCTCCGCCCCGCCGGCCTCGTCGGCCTCGGCCGCATCAGCGAGATCCGCGGCTGGAGCTACCAGGACGGACACGCACTGCTCGGCGCCGGACTGACCCACGCCCGGATGGGGCGGCCGGACTTCGCCGCCCTCATTCCCGCGCTGGCCGCGTCCGCGCGCGCGGCGGGCCCGCCCCAGATCCGCAATGCGGGCACGCTCGGCGGAAATATCGCCACCTCCTCCCCGACCGGGGACACGCTGCCGGTGCTGGCCGCCCTGGAGGCGGACCTGGTCATCGCGGGCCCGGGCGGCACTCGCCGCGAGATTCCCGTGTCCCACCTGCTGGCGGGCCGCGAGATGCTCGCCCCCGCCGAACTGATCGGTTTCGTACGCGTACCGCTGCTGCACGCGCCGCAGGTCTTCTTGAAGGCCACCGGGCGCACCGGACCGGGCCGCGCGGGCGCGTCCGTCGCGGTCGTCCTCGATCCGGCCCGGCGAGGCGTGCGCTGCGCGGTGGGCGCGATCGCCCCGATGCCTCTGCGGCCGCTGGAGGCCGAGCGGTGGATCGCGTCCCTGATCGACTGGGACGGCGAGCGTGGCCTCGCGAGCGAGGCGTTGGCGGCCTTCGGTGAGTACGTCTCGGCGGCGTGCATTCCGGATCCGGCGCCGGCCGCGCAGGACGAGGAACAGCAGGTGCTGCCGCCCGCCGTACTGCATCTGCGGCGCACCGTCGCCGCGCTGGCCCGACGTGCACTGGGGAGGGCGCTGTCGTGAGCAATGAGGACAATTCGCGCGAAATGCCGCACGAGCTCCCGCCGGAGCAGGGCGGCTGGCAGCCCATTCCGCACGGCGGTGAGTACGACGCCGAGGCCACCGCCTTCCTGCAGTTGCCGCCCGAGGGCATGCCGGACGCCGCGCCGCTGGAGGCGCCGGGGCACGGCTACGTACCGCCGGTGATCACGCCGCCGGTACCGGACCCCGCGGCAGATCCCGGCGCGACGGGCGGATGGGCCGTGCACCAGCCGACGGGTGAGCCCGCGTCGGTGCGGTGGCCGGAGCCCGAGTCGCCGCACGCCGAGCACGTCGACCCGCATGCCACGGGCCAGTGGACCTTCGGCGAGGCGGAGCCCGCTCCGGCTCCGGCCGCGTCCCCTTCCGAGCTGACCGGCCAGTGGACGATCCCGGTGGCCGACGGTGATCTGCCCGAGGAGTCCGGCGAGTTCACGACATCCGCGCTGCGGTCCCAGTGGGGAGCCGCGCCCGCCACGCTCCCGGGCGGTGCGAGCGCCCCGTGGGCGCCGTCCCCGGACGCCCCGGCCACGCTGCCGGGCGGTGCGATCGCGCCCTGGGCGACGGCCCCGGAGCCCGCCGCGGCCGAGGAGCCGGTACCGGAGCCGCTGGGGACCGCCGCGCTGCCTCAGGAGGCCCACGGCGAGCCCTCGCAGCGGCCCGGGGAGGCCCGGCAGGCATCCCCGGGGACTACCCCTGAGGAGGCGGCGGAGGCGGCCTCGGAGCCCGGGCGGGAGGCCGCTGCCCTCAGCTCCTCCACCGACAGCGACGAACACCCGCCCACCTCCTACGTCCTGCGCGTCAACGACACCGACCGCCCCGTCACCGACGCCTGGATCGGTGAATCCCTGCTCTACGTGCTGCGCGAGCGCCTCGGCCTCGCCGGCGCCAAGGACGGCTGCTCGCAGGGCGAGTGCGGCGCCTGCAACGTCCAGGTCGACGGCCGCCTGGTCGCCTCCTGCCTCGTCCCCGCCGCGACCGCCGCCGGCTCCGAGGTCCGTACGGTCGAAGGCCTCGCCGCCGACGGCGAGCCCTCCGACGTGCAGCGCGCCCTGGCGGGCTGCGGCGCGGTCCAGTGCGGCTTCTGCATCCCCGGCATGGCTATGACCGTCCACGACCTCCTGGAGGGCAACCACGCCCCCACGGAGCTCGAGACCCGCCAGGCCCTGTGCGGCAACCTCTGCCGCTGCTCCGGCTACCGGGGCGTCCTCGACGCCGTACGCGAGGTGGTCGCCGAACGTGCCGCGAGCGCCGCGGCCGCCACCGAGGCGAGCGAGGAAGCCCGCATCCCGCACCAGGCGCCCCCCGGCGCCGGTAGTGTGCAGCCCCACCCGCACGACGGAGGCATGGCGTGAGCAACGACGCGGCCACCACCGCGACGCCCCGGACGGCCGACGGGGGGCAGCCCGATGTGCCCGCCCACGGCCTCGGAGCGTCGCTCCCGCAGGCCGATGCCCGCGCCAAGACCGAGGGCACGTTCCCGTACGCCGCCGACCTGTGGGCCGAGGGCCTGCTGTGGGCGGCAATTCTGCGCTCCCCGCACCCGCACGCGCGGATCGGTTCGATCGACACGTCGGCGGCGCTCGAGATGCCCGGCGTACGAGCCGTGGTGACCCATAAGGACATTCCGGGCGATTCGTCGTACGGCAGGCGTATCGCCGACCGTCCCGTCTTCGCCTCCGACATCGTCCGCCACCACGGCGAGGCGATCGCGGCCGTCGCAGCGGATCACCCCGACACGGCCCGCCTCGCGGCCGCGGCGATCGCCGTCGAGTACGAAGTACTCGACCCGGTCACCGACCCCGAGAAGGCCTTCGCCGCCGAACCCCTGCACCCCGACGGCAATCTCATCCGCCACATCCCGCTGCGCTACGGCGACCCGGACGCGGCGGGCGAGGTGATCGTCGAGGGCCTGTACCGCATCGGCCGCCAGGACCCCGCTCCCATCGGCGCCGAGGCGGGCCTCGCCGTACCGCGCCCCGACGGCGGAGTCGAACTGTACGCCGCGTCGACCGACCCACACACGGACCGTGATCTGGCGGCGGCGTGCTTCGGCCTGGAGCCCGACCGGGTGAAGGTCGTGGTCACCGGCGTCCCCGGCGCGACGGGCGACCGCGAGGACCCCGGCTTCCAACTCCCGCTGGGACTGCTGGCGTTGAAGACCGGCTGCCCGGTCAAACTGACCGCCACCCGCGAGGAGTCCTTCCTCGGCCACGCCCACCGCCACCCGACGCTGCTGCGCTACCGCCACCACGCGGACGCCGAGGGCCACCTGGTCAAGGTCGAGGCCCAACTCCTGCTCGACGCGGGCGCGTACGCCGACGCGTCGTCGGAGTCGCTGGCCGCCGCAGTGGCCTTCGCCTGCGGTCCGTACGTCGTCCCGCACGCCTTCATCGAGGGCTGGGCGGTCCGTACGAACAACCCTCCCTCCGGCCATGTGCGCGGCGAGGGCGCGATGCAGGTGTGTGCGGCGTACGAGGCCCAGATGGACAAGCTGGCCGGGAAACTCGGCCTCGACCCCGTGGACCTGCGCCTGCGCAACGTGCTCGCGACGGGAGACATCCTCCCCACCGGCCAGACGGTCACCTGCCCCGCGCCCGTTGCCGAACTCCTCCAGGCCGTACGGGACTTCCCCCTCCCCACCCTCCCCAAGGACACCCCGGAGGCGGCCTGGCTCCTCCCCGGCGGCCCGGAGGGCGCGGGAGAGCCCGGCGCCATCCGCCGCGGCGTCGGCTACGCGCTGGGCATGGTTCACATGCTCGGGGCGGAAGGCACCGACGAGGTCTCCACGGCTACGGTCAAGGTCCACGACGGCGTGGCGACGGTGATCTGCGCGGCGGTCGAGACCGGCCAGGGCTTCTCCACCCTCGCCCGCCAGATCGTCCAGGAGACGCTGGGCCTCGAAGAGGTCCACGTCGCCTCGGTCGACACGGACCAGCCCCCCGCCGGCCCGGCCGCCCACGGCCGCCACACCTGGGTCTCCGGCGGCGCCGTCGAACGGGCGACGAGGATGGTCCGCACGCAGCTACTGCAACCTTTGGCCCACAAGTTCGGCATGTCGACGGAGCTCCTTCAGATCACCGACGGCAAGATCACGTCGTACGACGGCGTCCTGTCGACGACGGTCACGGAGGCGATGGACGGCAAGGAACTCTGGGCAACGGCCCAGTGCCGCCCCCACCCCACCGAGCCCCTCGACGGCGCGGGCCAGGGCGACGCCTTCGTGGGCATGGCCTTCTGCGCGATCCGCGCGGTCGTCGACGTCGACATCGAACTGGGCTCGATCCGCGTGGTCGAAATGGCGGTCGCCCAGGACGTGGGCCGCGTCCTCAACCCGGCCCAACTGGCAACCCGCATCGAAGCGGGCATCACCCAGGGCGTCGGAGCGGCCCTGACAGAAAACCTCCGCACAGCCCGCGGCCTGGTCCGCCACCCGGACCTGACGGGCTACGCACTCCCGACATCCTTGGACGCCCCGGACATTCGCATCGTGAAACTGGTGGAGGAACGGGACGTGGTGGCCCCCTTCGGCGCCAAGCCGGCAAGCGCGGCACCGGTGGTCACCTCACCTGCGGCGGTGGCTTCCGCGGTCCGCGCGGCGACGGGCCGCCCGATCAACAGGCTCCCGATCAGGGCTCAGGCGGCGGTGGCGGTTCCCAACTCGTAGCCGTGTGACGCGCATTGCTTCTGCAATCCAGGGATGCGCGGTGTCACTGGTGCTCGGTACAGTGATCCCTGTAGACGTGTGTAAACGGGGAGGCGTTCGTGGCAGAGGACGACGGGACAGGGCGGCCGGTGTACGGCCCGCCGCTACCGGTGTATGGGCCGCCGGTACCTAAGCCGCCAAGCTCGATGGATACGTTGTGGAACGTCAATCCGCAGCAGGCGATGCTCGTTGAGGCCGAGACGCTGGCGAATTTCCGCAAGAAGGCTGACCAGATCCTCACCAAGCTGCTGGGGTCGCAGGCTTCGCCGAATCAGCTGGCCGACGAAAAGCTGGTGCGTGATGAGCTGGGCGGGGGGCAGAGTGCATTCATCGAGGCGCAGGAGCTCTTCGGCGCGTACGAGACGGTTGTCGCGCAGCTGAAGCAGCTGTCCAAGATGCTGTCAGACTCCGTGGAGGGTCTGAGCATCGCGATCCAGGCCTCGCAGAGCGGCTACGAGGAAATGGACGACGACGTCAAGCGTCGTATGCGTGCCCTGAACCAGCGCACGGGCGAGTGGGCCAGGGAGCACGCCAAGGATCAGCCGGTCGACCAGGGTGCTGACACCTGATGAAGCTGGGCCGAGGACAACGGGGGAAAGGGGTGACGGCACATGGGTAACGGTGCCAAGGGCAGTGGTGGAGTGCAGACCGACTTCCACAGCATGACCCATGACGAGTTGTGGGCATGGCTGACGCCTTCGAGCAGTGGGACGGTCCAGGGTGTTTCTGACAGGCTGGCGGAGGCATCCAAGGCTCTCGACCAGCTTGCCACCGACCTCACGACGCATATGAAGACCGTGCATTGGCACGGCGAGGCCGGGGACGCCTTCCGTAACTGGGGGGCGGACACCGCCAATTCCACTCGGCTTCTCAGTATGTACAGCAAGGATTCGGCGAAGTGGCTGTCGCTCGCCTCGACGGCGATCGCCGAGGCTCACAGCGCCATGCCTGACAGTCTGGGCACAGCGCAGGCCAGTGCCGATGCCGCGCGTAAGTACCACAACGATCCTGATTCGGCGCCGATTGGCGCGAGCGCTCGATCGACCATCCAAAAGTTCCAGCCGCCGCCGGATGAGAACGGCAAGGTGTCTCCTGAGGCCCTGGCAGTGGCGGCCAAGGCGCGAGAAGATGCCCGCAAAGCAGCGGCACGCAATATGGAGAGGCTGGCTGCGTCGTACTCGGAGAGCGCCCTCCAGATGAACTCGCAAGAGGTGCCTACCTTTCCGTCGCCGCCGGACCGCTTCGTTCCAGCGGCCCCCTTGTACGGCAAGAGCTCGGAAACGCAGTCAGTCGGATCACAGAGGCAGAGCTCCGACCAGCTCGGCACCGATCCTTCGGTGAGCGACAGCAAGCGTTCAACCTCATCGGACCCCTCTCAGCCGGCGGTGCCCGCGGAAAAGCACGGGCTGATCCAGCCTGAGCGCCCCACCCACCTGGGGATCGACAGCGTGGACACGCTGCCGCCGCAGACGCAACTCCCTCCGTCCACCCCCAATGTTCCTCCGGCAGGAAAGCCCGAAGGGCCAAACATCATGCAGCCGGGGCTGATTCCGCCTGCGTTCGGCGGCACCCCCCCGCCCACCACGAGTGCGTCCGGAAAGGCGCTTCCGAGTGCTCGCGGTCTCGTGCCGCCCGGACAGCCGGGAATCAACTCGCGAATGCCGCGTGAAGGCATCACCGGCGGCCGACCCGTCACGCCGAACACGGGCCGCCCCACGGGCGGGCTTCCCCGTGGCACGGTGATCGGCCATGAAGGAACCACGGGCACGCGAGGTCCGATGGGCCGTGGCATGCCGGGTATGCAGGGCATGCACGGCGGTGGGCAGATGGGCGGTACTGGTCAGGGCGGCATCTCCGGTGGGCGTCGCTTGGCGTCCGAGGGGGGCGGCGTTGTCGGAGGCCGGCCTCAGCAGCCGGGCCAGCCGAGCGCTCGCCCCTTCACGCCGGGTGGATCTGGCCTTGTCCGAGGCGGGACTGCAAGTGCTGGCAGCGGAGTACACACCGGCCAGGTAGGCCGAGCCGGAGCGATCCCCCCGGGGTCGCACGGTGCCAATGCCCGCCGTGAAGAGCAGAACGGCGAGCGCCCGGACTACCTCTCGGAAGAGGAAGAGACCTGGCAGCAGGGCAGTCGGCGGGTGGTACCGCCGGTCATCGACTGACCCCTCCCACAAAATAGGTCAAAGGAAGCAGATGCCTACCAGTAGTAATCGATCGCGTCGACGCCGGGTTGTTGTTGCGGCGTCGTTGGGCCTACTGCTGGTGGGCTCTGCAGCCGCACCGGCGCAGGCTGAATCGAACCGCTCCATGCAATGGCACTTGGATGCCATGCATGCGGAAGAGATGTGGAAGGTCAGCACGGGTAAGGGCGTTACGGTGGCGCTCATTGACAGTGGGGTCGATGCCACCCACCCGGACCTCAAGGGCCAGGTCCTCCGCGGCAAAGACTTTATGTCCGGGGAGTCGGGCGACGAATGGACTGACCTTCAAGGCCATGGCACCTCCATGGCCGGCATCATTGCTGGCACGGGCAAGATGGACGGCGGAAACGGCGCCTTCGGGTTGGCTCCGGGAACCAAGATCCTTCCCATCCGCTTCGAGGATACGGACGCACAGGGCAGCAAGCAGGATCAGGCCGACGAGTACCAGAAACCGGCGAGTGAAGCCATCCGCTTCGCGGCCGACCGCGGCGCGAAGGTCATCAACATCTCCCAAGGTGTCATTCACGGATCGCCCGAGTTGACGAACGCTGTGAAGTACGCCATCGACAAGGGGTCGCTCATCTTTGCCGCCGTCGGCAATGATGGCGACACCGACATCGAATTCCCGGCCGCCACGCCCGGCGTAGTGGGCGTGGGGGCGATTGGTAAGGACGGCAAGAAGATTGAAGAGGCCCAATATGGGCCACTCGTTGACTTCGTTGCACCAGGCGCGGACATCGTCGGACCCTGTACTAAGGAAACCCGACTGTGCAAGAGCAGGGGAACCAGTGACGCGACCGCTCTAGCCGCGGCTTCTGCCGCGCTTATCTGGTCGAAGCACCCGGAGTGGACCAACAACCAGGTCCTGCGCGTCATGCTCAACACTGTTGGCAGCCCGAGGAGCGGAGAGAAGCGGACCGACTTCCTTGGCTACGGGACCGTTCGCCCGCGCATTGCCCTGAAGACTCCGGGCGACCCGGGCCCTGCCGATGAGTACCCGCTCCCGGACCTCGCGGCCGCCCCCCCCAAGTCGCCCTCTTCGCAGCCTTCCAAGGCCGCCGGCGGTGCGGAGCCCGACAAGCCGCAGGCTGCCAACCCTGTCGCTTCCAGCGACGAGAGCAACACCACCCTCTGGATCGTCCTCGGCGTAGGCGCGGCCGCCCTCATCGGTGCCGCGGTCGCTGTCCCCGTCATTCGCTCCCGGCGCCGCAGCGTTTGACCTCCGGGATTCCGGGGTCTGGGTGCCGTCGTGCTCTGCGCGACGGCACCCTTTCCGTTGCGGCGTCACAAGTTCTGCACATTCGCATTCGGGGAAGTGGCGGATGAGTAGTGGTCGCGATGCCCCACTCGTGACGATGTGACACCCATTGCGTAAGCAATCCACGGGTGTGCGCTGGTTCGACCCGCTCGCTACAGTGGCCTCTGAAGCTACGGCAGTTGGGGAGCAAGCGGCCCACGGTGGGACATCGGGTCAAGCATCCGCCGTAGAAAGCCAGCATTGCCAATTCCAGTCCAGGCCGTGGCCGGGACTCAGCAACGGGGAAGACTGATGTCGTTCGACGAGGAATGGGCCAGCGCACGATCCGGTGCGACCAGCATGCGACTCAACCAGTTGCCTGCCGAGGGTGGTGGCGGGGGCGGCGGAGGAGACTCCGACTACAAGGTCACGTCCAAGGACCTGCGAGCCATCGGCAATGAGGCCCAGGAGCTCTACCACAGTCTCGAAACCGCCGCTTTCCACGCGGGGGCGAACCACGACACCGCCTCCACGAGTCTTGACAAGGACGGCTTCAAGATCGGCTCGGGCATGTGGACCGCCTGGGACAAGTGGCGTACGCAGTCCGAAACGCTCCTGAGCGCCTGCGCGCACATCCACAATCACCTCGAAGACACGATCCTCAGTCACACGAATCACGAAGAAGTGCTCGTCACCAACTTCACCATGTCCAAGATTTCCGAGCACTTCAGCTGAGGGGCGCGCAGATGCTGACGTTCGACCAGGTCCTCCACGTCCGGCTCGGCAGCCTCAACGATGCCATCACGGACTGGGGATCGACGCATGACAAGCTGACGAAGCTTGAGGAGAAGGCGGAAATCGGTCTTCGTGCTAAGGCTGACAAGGCCGACTGGTCGGGAGAGAACGCCGGGGTGACCCGCCCCTTCGTCACGAAGACGGCCAAAGAGTTCTCCGACGCCGCCAAAGTGGCGGACAGTATCCGCAAGATCCTTCGGGACGCAATGGCCGAATTTAAATCGGCAAAGGAAGCCCTGGAGAAGCAGATCGAAGACGCGCCCGCGAAGGGAATCCGCATCGATTCCAAAGGTGTGGTCAGCTACCTGATCCACCCCGATCGCAGGAGTGAGGACTACGACGGTCCCAAGCCCCAGGAAGCGGACTTCGAGGCGGTGAGGTCTGCCCTCAAGTCCGCCATCGACAAGGCGAACGAAGCCGATGAAATCGCCTCTCGGGCGCTCAAGTCGGTCGTCGGCACGGACGAGAACAACTTCTCCGGCACCGAGTACAAATCTCTTGAGGACGAGTCGAAGGCGCAGGACGCCGAGGACGCCAAGGCCGCGGCGAAGCTCGCGGAGAAGGGCGACGACGCGACGCCGGAGGAGATCGACAGGCTCAACAAGTACTTCAAGGACAACAAGGACGACCCGTACTTCGCCGAGCGTTTCGCCGTCGAAGTGGGGGCGAAGGGCAACCTTGAGTACTGGGCGGACATGGGTGACGCGAGCGACGGCAACCGCCTCGGCGTCGACCACCCCGACAAGCTGAAGGAGCTTCAGAAGAACTGGAGCATGACTCTGGCCACCGCCACGCACTCCACGAGCCATGACATGGAGCAGTGGAAGGCCGACATGATCAAGGCCGGCAGCGAGCCGATCCAGACGCGCGGGACGCATCCGTACGGTTTCCAGGTCATGAGCAACCTGATGCGCGTCGGGAACTACGACAACAAGTTCCTGCGCAGTTACGGCAACGCGCTCGTGGTGGCCGAGGACAAGATCACGCACGGCGGATCCAACCCCCCGGGCCGGGCCTGGTACCAGACGCCGCAGAACCACCTCAACTGGATCGGCGGCGGCGCGGGCCAGGACCCGATGTCTGGGTTCATGGAGGCGCTCGGCCACAACCCGAAGGCGTCGACCGACTTCTTCAACAGCGACATCGACCTCACGCCGGAAAACAGCAAGGACGACAAGAAGCTCAACGCGTTCGACTATTTCTCCAAGGACCGGGACTGGCCCGAAGAGCTCAATGACAAGGGTCATATGAGCAAGGAGCCAGGGTACGACTCCCTGGGCCATGCGCTGGAGTCGGCCACGACGGGCCACCCTTACGACGCTCTGCCCGAGGGTCTCAAGGATGTCCGTACGGCGGACAATGCCGAGGTCATGCAGAAGGTTGTGGAGTACTACAGCAGCGATCCGAAGCACATGCATGAGCAGCCGGGCATCGACGACAGCCTCGGCAAGATGGGCGCGGCATACATCGACGAGTTGGACCGGTCGCTTGAGCAGGACAGCGACGAGATCATGGAGGAGAAGAAGAACTCCCCCTTCGGTAACAACAATAAGGAAGGTCACTCGCGGTTCGGTGAGAAGTTCGACACCGAACTGCTCTGGAAGCGGGGCGACGCGGTCAACTTTATGGGCATCGTGGCGCAGAGCGAGTCGGGCCACTCCACGTTGTCGCAGGCCCAAATGCTGTACACGGCTAGCGTCCTGGACGACGTCGGTCCGAAGCCTGGCACGGACCTCACGGATGATCGGGTTCTCACAGACGCCAGGACCACTCTGCGTATCGGCAGTGAGGCTCAGGGTCTCATGGATGAGACGCGTATGGCCCAGATCGACAAGGACTACGAACATGACGCCGAGGAGCACAAGAAGGCGATCGGCCGGAACACGGAGTGGGTCAAGTTCGGTGTGGGCGCGGCCGCTGCTGGAGGCGTCGCGGCGTTGACCGGGGGAGCAGGCGGAGCGCTTGTTCCGCTGGCCACGGAAACCGTGGGCGGCGCCGTGGTGACCTTCCTAGGCATGGAAGCCGACGACATCGCGGAGAAGTACGAGAAGGACAACATCCTCAAGCAGAACATGGACGACCTGAAGAACGATGCGCTGCGCACGGGCAAGGAGAATTCCCTGAACCCCGGCAAGGCATACGCCAATGCTCCAGGATGGAGCGACAATGACTCCAATTACCTCGATGAGGAACTGGTCGAAAACGTCAGGAACGCGCGCAACAATTCGAAGGACAATTCTCTTCCCGACCCATACGAGAAGCCGTGAACATGCGAACCATGCTGAGAATGCTCCTGATGCCCGTCGTCGCCATGGCGGTGACGGCGGGCTGTTCCTCCGACAGCGATGGCGGGGATAGAGCTCAGGGCAAGCCGGCCGGAGAGGTCTGCGGAGCATTTGCGAAGGACCCGACAGCCTCAGCCGCGATCAAGGCGATCGCGGGTGAGGGGAATTTCAGAAGCAACCTTTCTGAGCCGGGCAAGGTGCTCGACACCCTTCGCGAGGCTGCCCGAACGGAACATAGCGGGAAGCAGCGCATGCAGGGCATCCCCTTCTGCTGGCTACTGCAGGCCAATGGCGGCGAGGCAGACCTCCGCATCGAGTTTCGTGAGGCTGCGGAAGTTCCGGAACGGGATGCCCGGCTGAAGGTCACCTACTTCTCCACAGGTGAGAGGGCTTCGTCGTCCGACAGTCTCGCCTCGGTCTACTTCAAGTGCCGTATGAAGGCCCCCGCTCACGAGATCGTCATCGCCGCGCAGTTGCGTGGACCGGAGGGCAACAAGGCCCCGGATAAGGACATCAGGACGCACCAGACCACCGTGGTCAACGCCGCCGCGCGCAAGGTCGCCGCCGATTTGGGCTGCCAGAATGACACCAAGCTGGTGAGCGGGGCGCCCAAGCCCGCGGCCTGAGGAAGCTGTTGGAGGCGAGCCCTCGTCTGGGATGTCAGTCCCGGTCGGCGGCCCGCCGAACGTTGTGGGCTGAGCGCGACCCGTGGTACGCGTGGGACGTGGGGCCTGCCAAGCGGAACCGCTATCACCGCCGCAGGCGTCCATGAGACAACAGTCCGGCAGCCACGTGAGCATTCAGCAGCGGGGGAACGATGTCGTGCGACGAGGAATGGGCGAGCGCACGAGCTGACGCATCAGCGGGCGTCTCCATGCGACTCAAGGGCAAGGGTCCGTCCTACGAGGTCCAGGTCGAGGCCGTAGGCGAGAGCGACGACTACGAGATCACCGCGCGCGGTGAAGACTTCGTCTTCCGCATGCACGTCACGCAGGCCGAGTCGGAGGAGGGCGGGTTCGCCGTGCCTGGTGCCGACGGGTCGAGCACGGTCGTGCCCGAATACGACCTGATGGCCACCGCTGACGAGGGCTCGTGCTGAGGGCTTCTGCCGCTTACGAAAGCGGCCGCCCCCGCACCATGGGGCGGCCGCCGTCGCGTCCGTGGAGGCCGTGACCGGAATCGAACCGGCGTAACTCGCTTTGCAGGCGAGCCCCTCAACCACTCGGGCACACGGCCCTGTGTCTCCAGTGCGTCGACCGTAGGCCGGGCCGCGGCTGGCGAACAAGGGAACGGTCCGGGCTGCAATGCGACTGCCACACCGCGTTCATGGTCGTACGCGGATCGCATGCGGGTCGTACGACCAAGGGACCAGTCGGGTCCCGTCCAGCGACAGGGTCCATCTCTGGCCATGCCCCTTACTCTGAGGTCCATGAGCGCCCTCGAACCCCGTGACGTCGGCGTCACGCCGCCGACCGACGACGCAGACGACGCAGACGTGGTGCCCGGTGGGCAGGGCGTTCTCGGCAGGGCGCATCGTGCGCTCAGCATCGGGATCGTCTCCGTCGTCGTGCTGATCGCCTTCGAGGCGACCGCCGTCGGGACCGCGATGCCCGTTGCCGCACGGGAGTTGCACGGCATTGAGTTGTACGCCTTCGCCTTCTCCGCGTACTTCACCACCAGCCTCTTCGCGATGGTTCTCTCCGGGCAGTGGGCGGACCGGGACGGGCCGTTGCGGCCGCTCGCCGCCGGGATATCGGCCTTCGGGGCGGGGCTGCTGCTTGCCGGGACCGCGAGTGCGATGTGGCTGTTCATCGTCGGGCGAGCCGTGCAGGGGCTCGGCGGGGGGCTGGTGATCGTGGCCCTGTACGTGGTCGTCAGCCGGGCATACCCGGAGCGGCTGCGGCCCGCGATCATGGCGGCCTTCGCCGCGAGCTGGGTGGTCCCCTCGGTTGTGGGGCCGCTTGCGTCCGGAACCGTGACCGAACATCTCGGCTGGCGCTGGGTGTTCATCGGCATCCCGGTACTCGTCGTCTTCCCGCTGGCCCTCGCGCTGCCCGCGATCCGGCGGATGGCGTCCGGGCCGGCCGATCCGGACGCGCCGCGGCAGTCCTTCGACGGGCGGCGGATCCGGCTGGCGCTCGCGATCTCGGTGGGCGCCGGGTTGCTGCAGTACGCGGGACAGGAGCTGAGGTGGCTGTCGGTGTTCCCCGCAGTGGCGGGCGCCGCGCTTCTGGTGCCCGCTGTCCTCGGGCTGCTGCCCCGGGGGACCTACCGGGCCGCACGCGGGCTGCCCTCCGTCGTACTGCTGCGTGGGATCGCGGCCGGGTCCTTCATCGCGGCGGAGTCCTTCGTACCGCTGATGCTGGTCACCCAGCGGGGACTGTCGCCCACGATGGCCGGGCTCTCGCTGGCGGTCGGCGGGGCGACCTGGGCGCTGGGCTCGTACGTCCAGGCCCGGCCGCGGCTGGAGCCGTACCGGCAGCCGCTGATGGTCGCCGGGATGGTGCTCGTCGCGACGGCGATCGCGACGGCTCCGAGTGTGCTGATCGCCTCGGTGCCGGTGTGGGTCGTGGGAGTCGCGTGGGGCGTGGGCTGCTTCGGGATGGGCCTGGTGCTCGCCTCGACGAGCGTGCTGCTGCTGAAGCTCTCGGCACCGGAGGAGGCGGGCGCGAACTCGGCGGCGCTCCAGATCTCCGACGGGCTGTCGAACGTACTGCTCCTGGCGGCCGGAGGCGCGGCCTTCGCGGCTCTCGGCGGGGGAGCGGTGGGTGCGACGCATGTCGCGTCGGGGACGGCGGGCTCGCACCCGGTGGCGTTCGCGGTGGTGTTCCTGCCGATGTCGGGGGTGGCGCTGGTCGGTGCGTGGGTAGCGACTCGCCTGCGGGTGCGCGGCGCCTCATTCTAGTACCAAAGTGACCCCATGAGTGGTATCTTTTTGGTATGGCTATGAACCTGCGTCTCCGCGAAGACCAGCAAGAGGCCCTCAAGCTCCGGGCCGAGGAAGAGGGCCGGAGCATGCACGCCATAGTGCTTCAGGCGATCGACCGGTACTTGGAGCAGGAGGCGGACCGGGAGGCTGTCCGCCGCCTCGGCGCCAAGTACGCCGTGCGTCACGCCGATCTGCTGAAGCGGCTGGGCGAATAGGTGAAGTACCTGACTGTCCAGGAGGTTCTGGACCTCGCGGAGCTCGCTTGCCAGGGGCAGCACGTCGCGGTGCGCGATCTGGGCCTGCTCAGCTCGGCGGTACATCGCCCGCAGTCGCAGATGTACGGCATTGAGGCCTACACCGATCTCTTCGAGAAGGCCGCCGCACTGCTCCAGTCGCTGGCGGTGAACCATCCCCTGGTGGACGGAAACAAGCGGATGGCGTGGATGTCCACGGTCGTCTTCCTCGACTTCAACGGCGCCGAAATGGTCGACGTCGATCAGGACGAGTCGTACAAACTCGTCATCGAAGTGGCCATGGGCAATCTCGAAGACGTGAGTCAGATCGCCCTGCGTCTGCGCGCCTTGCACGAAGCGATGTGAGCTGAGTCGCACCCGGAGGGGGTCCGGCCTCGTTCGGCCGGACCCCCTCGCCGCTCACCGGTAAGGTGGCCCGGTTGTCGTACCGACGTGCACCCCGAGCCCCCGAGCCGTGAACCGGAGACCGTGACTACTACCGCCTCCCACCACCTCTCGCCCGCGTTCCCCGGGCGTGCCCCCTGGGGTACCGCCAGCAAGCTGCGTGCCTGGCAGCAGGGAGCCATGGAGCGGTATCTCCACGAGCAGCCACGGGACTTCCTCGCCGTCGCCACCCCCGGCGCCGGCAAGACCACCTTCGCGCTCACCCTCGCCTCCTGGCTGCTGCACCACCACGTCGTCCAGCAGATCACCGTCGTCGCCCCCACCGAGCACC
Source organism: Streptomyces sp. SLBN-118 (assembly GCF_006715635.1). Classification (NCBI taxonomy): domain Bacteria; kingdom Bacillati; phylum Actinomycetota; class Actinomycetes; order Kitasatosporales; family Streptomycetaceae; genus Streptomyces; species Streptomyces sp. SLBN-118. Next base: position 2,950,571 of record NZ_VFNP01000002.1, on the reverse strand, counting down.
TCAAGAAGCAGTGGGCCGCGGCCGCCGCGCGGATAGGCATCAAGCTCGATCCGGAGTACAGCGCCGGGCCGCTCAGCAAGGAGTACCAGGGCGTCGCCGTCACCTACGCGGGTGTCGGCGTACGGCCCATGCTCCACCGCAACCGCTGCGAGCAGCGCAAGACCCTGGTGATCCTCGACGAGATTCATCACGCCGGTGACTCGAAGTCGTGGGGCGAGGCGTGCCTGGAGGCCTTCGACCCGGCGACCCGGCGGCTCGCGCTGACCGGTACGCCCTTCCGGTCCGACACCAACCCCATCCCCTTCGTGCAGTACGAGGAAGGGAACGACGGGATCCGGCGGTCAGCTGCCGATTACACCTATGGGTACGGGAACGCTCTCGGGGACGGGGTCGTACGGCCCGTCATCTTCCTGAGCTACAGCGGCAACATGCGCTGGCGCACCAAGGCAGGCGACGAGATCGCCGCGCGCCTCGGCGAGCCGATGACCAAGGACGCCATCTCGCAGGCCTGGCGCACCGCGCTCGATCCCCGCGGCGACTGGATGCCGAACGTGCTGCGCGCCGCCGACAAGCGGCTGACGGAGGTCAGGAAGGGCATCCCGGACGCGGGCGGTCTCGTCATCGCGTCCGACCAGGACACGGCGCGTGCGTACGCCAAGCTGATCCGCGAGATCACCGGCACCAAGGCGACCGTCGTACTCTCCGACGAAGCCGCCGCCTCCAAGCGGATCGAGGAGTTCAGCGAGAACGAGGACCGCTGGATGGTCGCGGTCCGCATGGTTTCCGAAGGTGTCGACGTGCCGCGCCTCGCTGTTGGCGTGTACGCCACGACCATCTCGACGCCGCTCTTCTTCGCGCAGGCCGTGGGACGTTTCGTACGGTCCCGGCGGCGCGGCGAGACCGCGTCCGTCTTCCTGCCCACCATCCCCAACCTCCTTGGTTTTGCAAGCGAGATGGAGGTCGAGCGCGACCACGTCCTCGACAAGCCGAAGAAGGACGGGGAGGAAGACCCGTACGCCGAGTCCGAGAAGGACATGGCTGAGGCGGAGAAGCAGCAGGACGAGGACACCGGCGAGCAGGACATGCTCCCCTTCGAAGCGCTCGAGTCCGACGCGGTGTTCGACCGAGTGCTGTACGACGGCGCTGAGTTCGGCATGCAGGCGCACCCGGGGAGCGAGGAGGAGCAGGACTACCTCGGAATCCCGGGGCTCCTCGAACCCGACCAGGTGCAACTCCTGCTCCAGAAGCGGCAGGCACGGCAGATCGCGCACAGCCGCAAGAGGCCCGACGACGAGGCCGATCTGCTGGAACTGCCGGCCGAGCGGCGTCCCGTCGTCTCCCACAAGGAGCTGCTGGAGCTGAGGAAGCAGCTCAACACGATGGTCGGCGCGTACGTCCACCAGAGCGGCAAGCCCCACGGGGTCGTCCACACCGAGCTGCGGCGGGTGTGCGGCGGGCCGCCGAGTGCGGAGGCGACGGCCGGACAGATCCGGGAGCGGATCAAGAAGGTTCAGGAGTGGGCTACCCGGATGCGGTGATCCGTGGGGCGGGGCTGACAGGGGCGGGGACACCGGTGCGCGGTGGTCCCCGCTCGTGCGTTCCTATGCCATCGGCTGTCCTGCTTCAGCGGCTGTCCTGCCTCAGCGGCTCTCCCGCACCATCGGCTGTCGGCCGCATCCGGTGTCCGGTGAGCCGTGCCGACGCACCCGCCCAACGCGGATCGGTCAGCCATATGACCCGCACATGTGACCGGATTCTGGACGAGGTCTTCCGCTGAGCGGACCGGCTCGCTACTGTCCCCGCATTGCATACGCCCCGTGGCAGCGCCGCCGCGGAGCGCAGCCGGTGTGCCAGAGCCTGCCGGCGGCCTCTGGGGTGCGTCGCCGATGGGACCGGTGTCGCTGCTTCCGTGGACCGCCGTCACTCACTCCGAAGGAGAGGGGCGTCGTGACCGCGGAAACCTCCCAGACGCTCGACCGGGGACTGCGTGTCCTCAAGTTGCTCGCCGACACCGACCACGGCCTGACGGTCACCGAGTTGTCCACCAAACTCGGCGTCAACCGAACCGTTGTCTACCGTCTGCTCGCCACCCTTGAGCAGCACGCCCTCGTCCGCCGTGACCTGGGCGGCCGCGCCCGGGTGGGCCTGGGCGTGCTGCGCCTTGGCCGCCAGGTGCACCCGCTGGTGCGGGAGGCAGCGATGCCCGCGCTGCGCTCGCTCGCGGAGGACATAGGGGCCACGGCTCACCTCACCCTCGTCGACGGCGCGGAGGCACTCGCGGTCGCGGTCGTCGAGCCGACCTGGACGGACTACCACGTTGCGTACCGGGCGGGGTTCCGTCACCCGCTGGACCGGGGCGCGGCGGGCAAGGCGATCCTCGCGGCGCGCCAGAACAAGGGGAACGAGCCCGGATACACGCTCACCCACGGCGAACTCGAGGCGGGCGCGAGCGGTGCTGCCGCGGCGCTCGTGGGGGTGACGGGGCTGGAGGGGAGCGTGGGCGTGGTGATGCTCGCCGACTCGGTCCCGGAAAGGGTGGGCCCAAGAGTGGTCGACGCGGCGAGGGAAGTGGCGGACGCGCTGCGCTGACGCGTCCCGTACGGGGTGCCGGTGCGGTTCGGGGCGGGGGAGCAGCAGGCCCGTCTCCCGCCCCCGGCCCCCGCGGCCACGCCTCCGCCTCCCGATACATTGACACCGTGCCCTTCAGCCTCACGCGCCCCCGCGCCCTAGCCCTCTGCGCCTTCCCCCTCGTCGCGCTCTTCGCCGTCGTCGGGCTCGCGCCGTTGCCGTACGCCGTGGCGCAGCCCGGTTCGACCGCCGACGTGCTGGGCGACGTCAAGGGCACCCCGGTCATCACCATCTCCGGCGCCCCGCCCCGTACGACCAAGGGCGAGCTGCGGATGACGACCATCATCGCGACCGGGCCGTCCGCGGACGTGGATCTCGGGGATGTGGTCGACGCCTGGTTCAGTACGGACCGCGCGGTGCTGCCGCATGACTCCGTCTATCCGCGGGGCAAGTCGGACGAAGAGGTCGCCGAGCACAACCTCAAGGACATGGAGAAGTCCCAGGACGTCGCGACCAGCGCCGCACTCTCGTTCCTCGGCGAGGATCCGGCGAAGGTCAAGGTCACCCTTCGTCTCGCCGATGTCGGCGGGCCCAGCGCCGGGCTCCTGTTCTCACTCGGGATCGTCGACAAGCTCGACGGCGACGGTTCGGGCGGCGACCTCACGGGGGGACGGACCGTCGCGGGTACGGGGACGATCAGCCCCGATGGCGAGGTCGGGGCGGTCGGGGGTGTATCGCTGAAGACTCAGGCCGCCAAGCGCGACGGCGCGAGCGTTTTCCTCGTGCCCAAGGGGGAGTGCTCCGACGCGCGGGCCGAGCTCCCCAAGGGGCTGCGGCTGATCCCCGTCACGACCCTCAAGGGCGCCGTGGACTCGCTGCGGGCCCTGGAGAAGGGCGGGAAGGTTCCGAGCTGCTGACCGCCGGGCCGGCCGCCGGGGACCGGTGAGCTTTGCGGCCGCGGAGACTCGCCACCTCAGTCCTCGTCCTCCGCCGCCTGCTCCACCAGCGGGATGATCCGCAAGGGCACGGGGTTCTCCATGACGATCGCCGTGGACGCCCGGACGATTCCTTCAAAGCCGACAACCCGGTCGATCACGCGCTGAAGATCGGCGTTGGAGCGGGCGACGAGGCGGCACAGCATGTCGCCGTGACCGGTGGTGGTGTGCAGTTCGAGCACCTCCGGTACGCCGCTCAGATGTGCCCGTACGTCCGCCCCCTGTCCCTGTTTGATCTCCAGCGTCGCGAAGGCCGTGACGGGATAGCCGAGCGCCGCGGGGTCGACGTCGGGGCCGAAGCCGCGGATGGCCCCATTGGACTGAAGGCGGTCCAGCCGCGCCTGTACGGTGCCGCGGGCGACCCCGAGCCGCCGGGACGCCTCAAGAACCCCGATACGCGGCTCACGTGCCAGCAGGACGATGAGCCGGCCGTCCAGATGATCGATCGCCATGACGGCTCCCTGGATGGTCATCCTGTACAGATAGCCCTTCCATCTTCCTCCTGCGCTATGCAGATTGCCCAGAGGAAACACGAACTATTGCGCACCTTGTGGATCGGGTGGAGCCTGCCGTTATGACTGAGACCATTGATCACACCCTGAACACCGCGCGCGAGGCCGACCCCTTCCCGGTGAAGGGAATGGACGCGGTCGTCTTCGCAGTAGGCAATGCCAAGCAGGCCGCGCACTACTACTCCACGGCCTTCGGCATGAAGCTCGTCGCGTACTCCGGACCGGAGAACGGCTGCCGTGAGACGGCGAGTTACGTCCTGGAGAACGGCAGCGCCCGCTTCGTCCTCACCTCTGTCATCAAGCAGTCAACGGACTGGGGCCGCTTCCTCGCCGACCATGTCGCCGAGCACGGCGACGGGGTCGTCGACCTGGCCATCGAGGTGCCGGACGCCCGCGCCGCGTACGCGTACGCGACCGAGCACGGCGCCCGCGGGATCACCGAGCCCTACGAGCTGAAGGACGAGCACGGCACCGTCGTCCTCGCCGCGATCGCCACGTACGGCCAGACCCGTCACACCCTCGTCGACCGCTCCGGCTACGACGGCCCCTACCTGCCGGGCTTCGTGGCCGCCGACCCGATCGTCGAGCCGCCCGCCAAGCGCACCTTCCAGGCCATCGATCACTGCGTCGGCAACGTCGAGCTCGGCAAGATGAACGAGTGGGTGGCCTTCTACAACAAGGTCATGGGCTTCACCAACATGAAGGAGTTCGTGGGCGACGACATCGCCACCGAGTACTCCGCGCTGATGTCGAAGGTCGTCGCCGACGGCACGCTGAAGGTGAAGTTCCCGATCAACGAGCCCGCGATCGCGAAGAAGAAGTCGCAGATCGACGAGTACCTGGAGTTCTACGGCGGGGCGGGCGTCCAGCACATCGCGCTCGCCACGAACGACATCGTCGCGACGGTGCGGAGCATGCGGGCTGCGGGAGTCCGGTTCCTGGACACCCCCGACTCGTACTACGACACACTCGGCGAGTGGGCGGGCGAGACGCGCGTGCCCGTCGAGACGCTGCGCGAGCTGAAGATCCTCGTCGACCGTGACGAGGACGGCTATCTGCTGCAGATCTTCACCAAGCCGGTGCAGGACCGGCCGACGGTCTTCTTCGAGATGATCGAGCGGCACGGGTCGATGGGCTTCGGCAAGGGCAACTTCAAGGCACTCTTCGAAGCGATCGAGCGCGAGCAGGAGAAGCGCGGGAACCTCTGACCGGGGCTCCGCCCCGGACACCTTGCGGGGGGCCGCTGCCACGGACCCCCGATCGCCGAACGCCGGACGGGCTGATTTCAGCCCGTCCGGCGTTCGTGAACATGCGGCCGCCACGGGCCCCCACGAAGTGGCGTCGTACCGCCTACGCTGGGTGCATGGCCAGGATCAATGACGTCGGCGGCATGCAGGGCTTCGGGCCCATCGACACCACCGACGACACCGAGCCCTTCCACGCCGACTGGGAGGCCAGGGTCTTCGCCCTGAACCGCGCCCTCGTCGCCGCCAAGGTCTTCAACCTCGACGAATTCCGCGACGCGATCGAGTCCATGCCGCCGGCCGAATACCTCGCTGCCTCGTACTACGAGCGCTGGTTCCACGCCATCGTCAGCCTCCTGGAGCGCAAGGGCGTCATCGCGGCGGGTGAGCTGGATGACTGACGCCACTACCGACCGCTTCGCGCCGGGCACTCGGGTGCGGACCGTGCACCACGATCCGCCGCACCACACCCGGCTGCCCCGGTACGCCCGCGGCAAGCACGGCACCGTCGTCGAGCCCGAGGGGAGCGCGCCGCTTCCCGACATCCGTTCCCAGGGCCGCGACGACGCCCCCGTCGAGCAGGTCTACGCCGTGCGCTTCGCGGCCCGCGAGCTGTGGGGCGACGGCGACCACCATGTCGTACTCGACCTGTCCGAGAGCTATTTGGAGGACGACCAGCCGTGACCGGAACCCACGCGGACGCCCTGATCTCCCGCCGCGTACGCCGTCTCGAAACGCTCCTGGAGGAGCGCGGCATCGTCGTGGGCGCGGGGCTCGACGAAGCCCTCGACGCCTTCCTCAGCAGCGCGTCCCCTGCGAACGGGGCCAAGGTGACGGCCCGGGCCTGGACCGATCCGGCCTTCCGCGCCCGTCTGCTCGCCGACGGGACCGCGGCCGTCGCCGAACTCGGCCTGACGGCCGGGGGAGTGCAGCCGCAGCGTCTGCGCGTCGTCGAGAACACCGAGCACACGCACAACGTCATCGTCTGCACGCTCTGCTCCTGCTACCCCTTGCGGCTCCTCGGCCCGTCCCCGAGCTGGTACAAGAGCGAGGCCTATCGCTCGCGCGTGGTGCGTGAACCGCGTGCGGTACTGGAGGAGTTCGGGCTGCACCTGCCGCCGGACACGGAGATCACGGTGTGGGACTCGACCTCGGAGACGCGGTACATGGTGCTGCCGCGCCGCCCGGAGAACACCGAGTCGCTGACCGAGGCGGAACTGGCGGCGCTGGTGTCGCGCAATGCCCTGATCGGCACCGCGGCGATCTGACCGGGGCCGTCCGACGACCGTTCACTCCACGGCACTCGCACCGGCACCCGCACTCGCATTCGCACCCGCACCGGCCCGCGGCTGTTCCGGCTTCTGCGAAAGCGTCGGCGTCGGCGAGAGCGTCGGTGAAAGCGATGGCGAATCCCACGGCGTCGGCGACGGCGAAAGCGTCGGTGCCTCCGTCTCCGGTTCCGTCTCCGTCTCCGTCTCCGGTTCCGCCTCCGTCACCCCGTCCCAATCCGGACCCGTCACATCCTTCGGTCCCCCCGGCGGCGGCTCCCCGAGCGAGTCCAGAGCCCGCCGCGCCGCCGGAGCCAGCAGCGGCGAGAAGTACGGGTTGATCCCCAGCGCCTCGGTCAGATGCCTGCGGGCCGGGCCGTCCTGCTTGAGCGCGCGCTCGATCTCGCCGCGGTGGTAGGCGAACAGCGCGCTGCGCAGCCCCTGCTCCGACGCCCTTCTCGCGTACGGCAGTGCCTCCTCCGGCCTGCCCGCCCGGTACAGCGCCCAGCCCAGCGCGTCGGCGGTGTTCATGTTCAGGTGGCCCCGCGCCCATTCGGCCTTCAGCCGGCGCACGGCCGACCCGGGGTCGCCGTGGTCCGCCTCGAAGAGGCCGAGTACGACCTCGTCGACGACGTCGTCCGCCCCCGCCCGCTCCACCCTCGTCCGCAGCTGGTCGTACTGCGTGGCCGCGTCCCCGTCGAGCCCCAGCGACTGGTACAACTCGCCCGCCGCCAGGGCGTATTCGGGCCGCTCGACCCGGTCCAGGGCCGCCTGGTAGTCGCGCAGGGCCTCGTCCGTACGCCCCAGCGCGGCCAGCGCACGCGCCCGCGACGCCAGCACCGGGTCGTCGTCCGGGGCCAGCCGAAGCGCGGCTTCGTACTCCGTCAGCGCCTCCGCGGGCTCGCCCCGCTCCCACGCAAGGTCGCCCAGCAGCTGCCGCGCCGCGGCCTTCTCCTGGGGCGCCTGCGCGCTGCCCACCGCGTCGTACGCCATCGCGGCCGCATCCTCGCGCCGGCCGAGTTTCCGGTAGACCACGGCCGCCCGGCTCAGCGTCTGGGCGCCCGGATGCAGCTCCGTGAGCTTGTCCATCGCCTTGCTCATGGCTTTGTAGTCGCCGAGCCCGCTGTACGCATCGATCAGCGCCGGATACGGCGTCCACCGGTTCGGCTGCTGCTTCATCGCACTCTGACCCAGCGTCCGGGCCTCGGCGTAGTTGTGGCGGGCATTGGCCAGCGCCGCGAGTCCCACCAAGCCGTTCACATTGCCCTTCTGGCCCGGCAGCAGCTCCAGCGAGCGCCGCAGCGCACTGTCGGCCTTCCGGTAGTACGCCGGGTCCGCCAGCCGGGAGCCGCGCTCCACATACGCCGACCCGAGCACCGCCCACGACTCCTCGTCCCGGGGGTGGGTCCGTACCCATTCCTCCCGGTCGTAGATGAGCGCGGTGAGATCGACGAGCGCCGCGGGGGCACCCGCACCGGCCGCGGCCAGTGCCCGCTCGGCCGCTCCCGGCTCACGCCGTGGTCCGTCCTCGCCCCACCCGGGCGCGAGGGTGATCACTCCGAAGACCAGTGTCGCGCCGACCAGCGTGCTGATCGCGGCGTTCTTCACGACTTCGCTCCTCATGCGGCTCACTGTGCGACAGCGCGCAGCAAATACGAAGAACGCAAGCGGCCGTGGGAACCGGATGGCCCACGGGTTCACACCGATGGCCCCCGGTGCGAGGCTGGGTCCCATGGACGATCTTCTCGACCGGCTGCGCTCCGGTCTGCCCGCCGAGGCCGTCATCACCGACCCCGACATCACGGCCTCCTACGCGAACGACATGGCGAGCTTCTGCGAGGCGGGCAGCCCCGCCGTCGTCGTGCTGCCCCGCACGGTCGAGCAGGTCCAGCACGTCATGCGCACCGCGACCGCGCTGCGCGTCCCCGTCGTCCCGCAGGGCGCCCGCACCGGTCTGTCGGGTGCCGCGAACGCCTCCGACGGCTGCATCGTGCTGTCCCTGACCAAGATGGACCGGATCCTGGAGATCAGCCCGGTCGACCGGATCGCCGTCGTCGAGCCGGGCGTCGTCAACGCCGACCTGTCCCGGGCGGTGAACGAGCACGGCCTGTACTACCCGCCGGACCCCTCCAGCTGGGAGATGTGCACCATCGGCGGGAACATCGGCACCGCCTCCGGCGGCCTGTGCTGCGTCAAGTACGGGGTGACCGCGGAGTACGTACTCGGCCTGGAGGTCGTCCTCGCCGACGGCCGACTGCTCAGCACCGGCCGCCGCACCGCCAAGGGCGTGGCCGGATACGACCTGACCAGGCTGTTCGTAGGCTCCGAGGGCAGCCTGGGCATCGTTGTCAAAGCAGTGCTCGCCCTGCGGCCGCAGCCGCCCGCGCAGCTGGTGCTCGCCGCGGAGTTCGACTCCGCTGCCGCCGCCTGCGAAGCGGTCTGCGCGATCATGGAACGCGGCCACACGCCCTCGCTGCTCGAACTCATGGACCGTACGACCGTCCGGGCCGTCAACGCCATGGCGAACATGGGCCTGCCCGACACCACCGAGGCGCTGCTGCTGGCCGCCTTCGACACCCCGGAACCGGCAGCCGACCTGGCCGCCGTCGGGGAGCTGTGCAGCGCCGCCGGCGCCACGCAGGTCGTCCCGGCCGACACCGTCGCGGAGTCCGAACTCCTCCTGCAGGCACGGAGGTTGTCGCTCACCGCCCTGGAGACCGTTAGGCCGGCCACGATGATCGACGACGTCTGTGTGCCGCGCTCACAGCTCGGTGCGATGATCGAGGGCACGGCCGCCATCGCCGACAAGTACGACCTCACCATCGGTCTCTGCGCGCACGCGGGCGACGGCAACACCCACCCCGTCGTCTGCTTCGACCACGCCGATCCGGACGAGTCCCGGCGCGCCCGCGAGTCCTTCGACGAGATCATGGCGCTCGGCCTGGAACTCGGCGGCACCATCACCGGCGAACACGGGGTCGGCGTGCTCAAGAAGGAGTGGCTGGCGCGCGAACTCGGCCCGGTGGGCGTGGAGTTGCAGCGCGGCATCAAGCACACTTTCGACCCCCTCGGCATCCTCAATCCGGGCAAGATCTTCTGAGGCTTCGGACGTACGCCCAAGGCCCGATGGAACGGACCCGGCTGCCCGCCTAGCGTGAAGAGAGGGATGAAAGAAGAGACCGACGCAGAGACCGACGCAGAGTCCGATGAAGCGTCGACGAAGGAGGAGCCGTGCCGGCACGCCTCGACCACACCATCGTCCACAGCCGCGACCGCTTCGCGGGGGCCCGCTTCCTCGCCGAGCTCATCGGAGAGCCCGAACCGAGGCCCTTCGGCCCCTTCGCGAGCCTGCCGCTGGCCGGCGGCGTCACTCTCGACTATCTCGACGAACGGGACACGATCGTCCCCCAGCACCTCGCGTTCCTCGTCTCGGAGGAGGAGTTCGACGAGATCTTCACCCGGATAACGGAGCGCGAACTCCCTTACTGGGCCGACCCGATGCACGAGCGGGCCCAGCGCATCAACCACAACTTCGGCGGCCGTGGGGTCTACATCGACGACCCCGACGGTCACTCGCTCGAGTTCATCACCCACACCTACGTCATCGATTAGGTCGAGTCCCGGCAAGATCGGCCGGCAGGACCTAAGCGTCGCCGTCCTTGGACTCGTCCGCCGGAGTGGGCGCGAGCAGCCCGGCGAGGCCGTCGTCGACTCCGAGTTGCCCGGACTCGGAGCCCGGAGGAACCACCCGCAGGGTCCGCTCCAGCCAGGCGAAGACCACGGTCGCGGACGCCTCCAGGAGCGCCTCGCCGTGGGGGGAGCTGAGGGCCATCAGGACCACGCTGCGGCCCCCGGCCATGGCCGGCCAGATGCGGACATCGCCCTCGCCGCAGGGCCTGAACACCCCCTCGACCAGCAGCTCCCGGGCGAAGGTCCAGTTGACGGGGCTGTCGGAGCCGATGTGAAAGGTGATGTGCACGGCATAGGGGTCGTCCGCGCGGTAGGTCAGCCGGGCCGGGACGGGAACGGTGAGTCCCGGCGACAGCACCAGTTCGAGCTCCAGATCGCGTTCCACGACGGTGTGCATGAGAGTGCTCCCCCTCCTGTTGACAGGCCCTGTGGCGGGCCCTGCAAGGGGAGAGCACGTATCCAGGCAGCTATGACGCCACTTTCGGGAACGACTTTTGGGAACGGTCTCCGACCCCAAAGTGACCGGAAAGTGGTCCATACGGCAGGACCGGCCCGGGCGCGGGCAAGGGTCTGATAGATGTGGACCCTTGAATTGAGGCTCTCGAGGAGATACGGGACCACGGTGATGAGCGCCCCAACCCCGGCCACCGGCGACGGCAGCCCCACGCCCGGCTACTACCCCGATCCGTCCATCCCCGGATATGTCCGGTACTGGAACGGAGCGGCCTGGGTGCCCGGTACGAGCCGGCCCGAACCGAAGACGGGCGAGGCGATGCCCACGGCCCCCGGCCCGGCTTCGTCCGGCGAACCCGCGGTGCCCCCGGCACAAGCCCCCGCACCGTCCCGGCTGGAGGAGACCGGTCCGGTCTTCTTCGACGAGGAGCCGAACGACGAACCCTCGCGCCCCGAGCCGGCCACCGCGTGGCATGCCGACACGGCTCGCCAGACCGGCTTCGGCGGTGAGCGCGACAACCGGGTCTCCTGGGGCGGCGCCCCCGGCACCCAGGACCCGCGCACCTCGGCCGACCAGGGCGCGCCGGACGCCTCAGGCGCGCCCGCCGATCCGCGCCGTGCCGCCGCTTCGGGGGCTTCGGCCGATCCGACGGGCGGCGCCCTGCCCGGCGTACGCTCGCTGGGCCCGCAATCAGGTGGTGAACCTCCCGTCGACGGCACTGTCGCGATCCGCGCGCTGCGGCCCGGCAGGGGTTCACCCACCGGGGCGAGTCCGGCCGCCGCGGACCCGGGCGAGTCCGCGCGCCGTGGCAGGCGGGGGCCGCAGCCGCCGGCCGACGGCACGGACACCGTCCGCGCTCAGCGGGCAGGCGGCGATCCGAGCGTCGGCGGGGCCGAAGGGCCGCTGTCCGTGCGGTCCATGACCCCTGGCGCGGCATCGGCCCCGACCGCGCCCGCACAGACCCAGCCACAGACTCCGGCCCAGCGCACGCCGCAGCCCCAGTCACCCGCCCGGCCGCAACAGTCCCAGGCACCCGAGAGCGCCCAGCCGCAGGTGCCCGCGCAGAATCAGCCGCCCGTGACCAACGGACCCGGCGGCGGCTCGGCCTCCTGGGCGCAGCAGGTCCATCAACTCGCCCGGTCGGGCGACGGCGCCGGTGAGGCCGAGCAGCCCGTCGTGCCCTGGAAGCCGCCCGTCAACGATCCCTTCCTGCAGGCCGCCCAGGCCCAGGCGGCGGCCCGTCCCGCAGGGCTCGGCAGGCGCTTCGCCGCCCGGCTGATCGACACCCTGCTGCTCGGCGCGCTGGTGGGAGCCGTCGCCGTACCGTTCGTGTCCGAGGCGCGCACTCACATCGACGAGAAGATCGAGGCGGCCAAGCAGTCGGGCGAGACGGTCACCGTCTGGCTTGTCGACGGCACCATCGCGGGGCGGCTCGGCATCGTCCTCGGCGCGCTGCTGGTTCTCGGCGTGCTGTACGAGGCGCTGCCAACGGCCAGGTGGGGCCGTACGCTCGGCAAGAAGCTGTGCGGCATCAGGGTCTGGGACATCGAGTCCCACGAGCCGCCGTCGTTCGGGGCCGCGCTGCGCCGCTGGCTGGTCTACGGCGTGCTCGGTGTGATCGCCGTCGGAGTACTCAATGTGCTGTGGTGCCTGTTCGACCGTCCGTGGCGGCAGTGCTGGCACGACAAGGCGGCCCGCACCTTTGTGACTGGCTGACAGTTCCCGTGTGACGGGCTGAGAGTTCCCGGACGAGGTTCCCCCGAACGGCGCGCGAGCCGTTGCGGGGGCCCTCCCGGCGCGGTGCACTGCCCCCATGAGCAACGACCAGCCGCCGCCCGATCAACCGCCCGAGGACGACCCCTTCCGCAAGAAGCCACCGGACACTCCGCCGCCCTCGGCCGGTGGTCCTCAGGAGCCCCCGCCTCCGCAGGGACCCCCTCAGGGACCCCCTCAGGGGCCCCCTCAGGGACCGCCTCCGGGCTCTCCGTACAACGGAGGCCGCGACCAGCCCCCTCCCTACGATCCGGGCGCTTACGGCGGGGCGTACGGCGGAGTGGACCCGCTTGCGGGGATGCCGCCGCTCGCGGACTTCGGCAAGCGGTTCGTCGCCCGGGTCGTCGACGTGCTGATCATCTTTGTGCCGCTGGCGGTGATCTCGCTGCTGGTCGGCGGCTGGGACTTCACGACCGACAACAACGACACCTGGGACGAGATCACCAACGAGATGAACTCGGGCAGGCAGTGGCTGTGGTCGCTCATCTCCCTGGTGGCGTACGTCGGTTACGACACGCTGATGACCAGCCGGAGGAGCGGGCAGACCGTCGGCAAGTCCCTGATGAAGATTCGTGTCGCGATGCTCAACGACGGAAGCGTGCCCGACACGCCCTCCGCGCTGATGCGCGCCGTGGTGCTCTGGGTGCCGGCGCTGGTCTGCTGCTTCTGTCTCTGGTGGATCGTCATCATCCTGACGATCCTGACGGACAAGCCGTACAAACAGGGTCTGCACGACAAGGCAGGCAAGACGGTGGTCGTGTCAGCGGCGCAGTGAGTGCTCGCCGGCCCGGGCCCCGGCGCCCATGCGCGCGGGGGGAAGGGGCACCCGGGCGGTGCGGCCGTCGGCGGAGGCGGCCGAGGTGGCAGTTCCGGAGGCGGCGGCACGGTTCGTACGGACCGTGTGGGCCGCCTTCACCCTCCTCACTCCTGTCCTGCCCACCGGCAGGGCGCATGCGACCAGCAGTCCCAACGCCATCGAGCCGACGCCGACGGCGGCGACGCCCAGGACGGCGGTGGGGCGGGTGAGCAGCAGCAAGGCGAGGGTCGAGAAGACAACGGTGGCCGAACCGTAGGCAAGCTGTGCGGCAGTCGGACGCGGCATGACAGTATCCGTCCTCGGGACATGGTCAGGGGGGTGTCTCTCAACTCGATCGCACTGTCAATGACTCTACGACGGTGGATGCCCGCGAGGAACCAGCGGTAAGCGTGACCTAACCCACGGTGCCGGTGCATCGGGGGCGCACGGAGTCATCGCTCGGCCAAGTGTTCAATCCCATGCGCCTGTTGTCCCATATGCCGGACGTCCGCATACCGGAACTCCACTCCTGCATAATGCAGTTGGCTTGTTCAAGTCAAGGACTGTCTTTTCTCCCGTGACTCCGGTCGAATGGCGTCACTTGTGACGCGCACACCGCGCGCGGACGACCCCACATCCGGTCCGCTGCGACGGAGCGCGGGGGAGGACAACACCAAGTGACCACCAAGCGACGGACGATCAGAGCGTCCGCGGTGCTCGTGGCTCTGGCCGCGACCACTGCGTCGGCCTCGGCGTTCAGCAGTGCCCAGGCCGACAACCAGAGGTCGTCGGACCCGGCGGGCATCGAGCGCCATGACCCGGCGCCGCGCCAGGGCCAGGTCGAGCACGACCTCGACGGCCCGTTCAGCAAGCAGCAGGACCAGCAGCGCGAAGCCGCTCTGGAGCAGGTGATATCCGGCGACGCGACCGTGCAGCAGCGCGGCGCCTCCAAGGTCGTGAAGCTCGGCGACAAGAAGTACGTCGAGCTCGCCCGGGAGAAGACGGACAAGATCTTCACGATCCTGGTGGAGTTCGGCGACAAGGTCGACGACACCACGATGTTCGACCCCGACGGCCCGGACGGGCCCAAGCCCCCCGTCAAGAAGTACGGCGGGCCTCCGGGCCCCCAGCACAACAAGATCGCTCAGCCGGACCGCAAGGTCGACAACTCCACGGCCTGGCAGGCGGACTACAACCGCCAGCACTTCCAGGACCTCTACTTCGGCACCGGCAAGGACAAGAACGGGCAGCCGAAGCACTCCCTGAAGACCTACTACGAGAAGACCTCCTCGGGGCGCTACTCGGTCGACGGCGAGGTCGCCGACTGGGTCAAGGTCGACTACAACGAGGGTCGTTACGGCTCCAACTACTGCGGCCAGACCAACTGCTCCAACGTCTGGGACACGGTCAAGGACGGCGTCACCGCCTGGGCCGCGGACCAGAAGGCCAAGGGCCGCACGGACGAGCAGATCAAGGCGGACCTGTCCAAGTACGACCTCTGGGACCGCTACGACTTCGACGGCGACGGCAACTTCAACGAGCCCGACGGCTATATCGACCACTTCCAGATCGTCCACGCGGGCGAGGACGAGTCGGCGGGCGGCGGCGCCGAGGGCACCAACGCTCTGTGGGCGCACCGCTGGTACGCGTACGGCACCGACGCCGGCAAGACCGGCCCGGCGAACAACAAGGCCGGCGGCACCCAGATCGGCACCACCGGCATCTGGGTCGGCGACTACACCATGCAGCCCGAGAACGGCGGCCTCGGTGTCTTCGCCCACGAGTACGGTCACGACCTCGGTCTGCCCGACCACTACGACACCTCGGGCGGCGGCGCCGAGAACTCCACCGGCTTCTGGACGCTGATGTCCGGCGGTTCGTGGCTCGGCACCGGCAAGGACTCCATCGGCGACATGCCCGGCGACATGAACGCCTGGGACAAGCTGCAGCTGGGCTGGCTCAACTACGCCAAGGCCAAGGCGGCGACGAAGTCCACCCACACGCTGGGTGTGGCCGAGTACAACACCAGGAAGCCGCAGGCGCTTGTCGTCGAGCTGCCGAAGAAGCCCGTCACCACGACTGTCGTGAAGCCCGCCGAGGGCTCCAAGCAGTGGTGGAGCGACATGGGTGACAACCTCAAGAACACCCTGACCCGCTCGGTCGACCTCACCGGCAAGTCCAAGGCGTCCCTCGAGCTGTCGGGCTGGTGGGACATCGAGGCCGACTACGACTACCTCTACGCCGAGGTGTCGACGGACGGCGGCGCCAACTGGACGCCGGTGGACGGCACGGCCGACGGTAAGCCGATCACCCGTGACGCCTCCGACAAGCCGGCGCTGACCGGCGCGTCGGGCGCGTACAAGAAGCTGGCGTACTCGCTGGACGCCTACGCGGGCAAGAAGTTCGACGTCCGCTTCCGCTACCAGACGGACGGCGGCGCGGGCGGCAAGGGCTTCGCGGCCGACGCGCTGAGCGTGGTGGCCGACGGCACGCCGCTGTTCACCGACAACGCCGAGGGTGACGACGCGGGCTGGACCGCGACGGGCTTCTCGCGCATCGGCGAGTCCTTCACCAAGGAGTACGAGCAGTACTACCTGGCCGAGAACCGTCAGTACGTGTCGTACGACAAGACCCTCAAGGTCGGTCCGTACAACTTCGGCTTCAAGGCGCCGAAGGACTCCTGGGTCGAGCACTACCCGTACCAGAACGGCCTGATGATCTGGTACTGGGACACCTCCCAGAAGGACAACAACACCAGCCAGCACCCGGGCCAGGGTCTGGTCCTGCCCGTGGACGCGCACCCGAAGGCCATGAAGTGGGCCGACGGCACGCTGATGCGGAACAAGATCCAGTCGTTCGACTCGCCCTTCAGCATGTGGCGGACCGACGGCTTCACGCTGCACAAGGCGGATGTCGCGCAGAGGATCAGGCCGCAGGCCGGCAACCCGGTCTTCGACGACCGCAAGGGCGTCTACTGGTTCGCCGAGAACCCGACCGCGGGTGTCAAGGTGACTGACACCAACACCAGGATCTCGATCGTGCGCGAGCCGCTGAGCGGCCAGACGATCACGGTCAAGGTTGGCCCCTCGGGCAAGTAATTCCGGATAATCGCAGGTCACAGCATGATCGGCCGTCGCCCTCTAGCGGGCGGCGGCCGATCGTGTTTAGGTGCGTCCTACGGGGTTCCTATTGACACGGCATCTAACGGGGGGAGTGGATCAGCTTGCCCGGCGGAGGTTTCAGCAAGCTGCCGAACGGCAGCGTGGTGGTGGCGCTCAGCCTGCCCAGTCCGGCAGGCGACGGCAGCACGGTGCGCTTTCTCGTGCACGCCCTGAACCGCGCCAGGGCGCTGACGCGGCTGCGGAATCTGGGGCTGCGGGCGGTGTATCTGCGGGGCAACGCGGAACCGCCGACCCCGGACGAGATCACGGCGGTGCTGCACCACCCGGACGGCCTGCTGTGGCGGGAGACACCGGCCGACCACAGAGAGCTCTGGCGCCCCATAAGAGCGCTGCTGGGCCCGGGGACCTGGGCCTCCGCCGCCCCGGAGGCCCCGAAAGCGCCTGACCCCGCGCCCCAGCCGGCGCCGAGGCTGACGCTGCCGCAGCCCGATGCGGTGCGACGCCCCGAGCCGCGCTCGCCGATCGCCGGAAACGCCTGACGCTGCCGGGGTGCGCTCCCCACGGGGCGGAGCCGCACAGGTCACAGCGGAAAGGGGCGGGCGGGGCCCCGTCAGACCACCGGCTTGCCCGAGAGTTCTACGCCGGCAGCCCGCAGCTCCTCCAGTGCCCGCCCCGTCGTCGCCTCGGCCACCCCCGCCGTCAGGTCCAGCAGCACATGCGTCGTGAAGCCCTCGCGGACCGCGTCCAGCGCGGTGGCCCGTACGCAGTGGTCCGTCGCGATACCGACCACGTCAACCTCGCTGACCTCCCGCGCCCGCAGCCACTGCGCCAGCGTCGTGCCGTTCTCGTCCGTGCCCTCGAAGCCGCTGTACGCCGCGGTGTACGCCCCCTTGTCGAAGACCGCGTCGATCGCGCCCGAGGCGACCGCCGGTGCGAAGTTCGGATGGAAGCCGACCCCTTCCGTCCCGGCGACGCAGTGGGGCGGCCATGAGCGCACGTAGTCCGGGTGGTCGGAGAAGTGGTCACCCGGCTCGATGTGATGGTCGCGGGTGGCCACGACATGGCGGTAGCCGGGCTGTGCCTGACCGACCAGGTCAGTGATCGCGGCAGCGACGTCGGCACCCCCCGCCACCGCGAGGCTGCCGCCCTCGCAGAAGTCGTTCTGAACGTCCACGACGATCAAGGCGCGGTGCATGAGGGGTGTCCTTCGATGGGGTGGGACGGGAAGGTGCGGAGGCTACTGAGCCTAGAGACTCGGGCCGCCGTGCGGGAGGGGGCTTCACGGAGCCATATCCACGTACTCCGTGGGCAGGACCGATTCCCCCCTGGACAGCTGCGTCGCGGACAGCGGCAGCCCGGCCCGTACCGCGATGTGCCGCTCGCGTGCCGCGTCCAGCGGCTCACGGGCCACGACGTCGCCGCCCTTCACCAGCTCGGTCAGCAGCTGCTGGTCCATGAGCTCGGACGGCACCTCGCCGGTGCCGATCACCTCGGCCTCGGGGACCCCGTCCGCGTCGAGGCGCCGCGCGGCCCACTTGCGGCCGCCGAGGGACAGCTTGCCGCCCAGGGACTTCTTCGTCACCGGCTCCAGCGGGGCCTTCGGGTCGGCCGAATGGGCGCGGGCGACCAACTTGTAGACCATCGAGCAGGTGGGGTGTCCGCTGCCGGTGACCAGCTGCGTTCCCACACCGTACGCATCCACCGGCGCGGCGGCCAGCGAGGCGATGGCGTACTCGTCCAGGTCGGAGGTGACCACGATCCTGGTGTCGACGGCGCCGAGATCGTCCAGCTGCTGCCGCACCCGGTGCGCGACCAGCAGCAGGTCCCCGGAGTCGATGCGTACGGCGCCGAGCCCGGGTCCGGCGATGTCCACGGCGGCGCGGACGGCCTCGGCCACGTCGTAGGTGTCGACCAGCAGCGTGGTGCCCCGGCCGAGTGAGGCGACCTGCGCCCGGAAGGCGTCGCGCTCGCTGTCGTGGAGCAGCGTGAAGGCGTGTGCGCTGGTGCCGACCGTCGGAATGGCGTAGCGGAAGCCCGCCGCCAGGTCGGAGGTGGAGTTGAAGCCTCCGACGTAGGCGGCCCGGGACGATGCGACCGCGGCCAGCTCGTGCGTACGCCGTGCGCCCATCTCGATCAGCCCGCGCCCACCCGCCGCCACCGACATCCTCGACGCCGCCGCCGCGATCGCCGAGTCGTGGTTGAGGATCGAGAGGATCACCGTCTCCAGCAGTACGCACTCGGCGAAGGAGCCCTCGACCCGCAGGATCGGCGAGCCCGGGAAGTAGACCTCGCCCTCCGGGTAGCCCCAGATGTCGCCGCTGAAGCGGTACGAGGCGAGCCACTGCAGCGTCGGCTCGTCGACGATCTTCTGTTCGCGCAGAAAGCGCAGCACGCCCGCGTCGAAGCGGAAGTTCTCGACGGCGTCGAGGACCCGGCCGGTGCCCGCGACGACGCCGTAACGGCGGCCTTCCGGCAGCCGGCGGGTGAACACTTCGAAGACGGAGCGACGGTCGGCCGTGCCCGCCTTCAGGGCCGCCTGGAGCATGGTGAGCTCGTACTGGTCGGTGAAGAGCGCTGTCGACGGCACGTCCACCGGCAGCCCAAGGTCCGCAGGGTTCATACGGCGGATGCTATCCCACATCTCGTCAGAGTGACGAGATGTGGGAGTCGTTTGTGCGATGAGCCCTCCCGGGTGGCAGCATGGACCAGGTGAGTGTTGCTCCCACAGAGATCGAACGCCCGCAGTCGGCGGAGGAGTCCTTCGCCGTGCCCGAGCCCGACGTGCCGTGGGTGACGCTCGTCCACAACGACCCGGTGAACCTGATGAGCTACGTCACCTACGTCTTCCAGGCCTACTTCGGCTACTCCAAGGACAAGGCGCACAAGCTGATGCTCGACGTCCATCACAAGGGGCGCGCCGTCGTCTCCAGCGGCAGCCGCGAGGAAATGGAGCGCGACGTGCAGGCCATGCACGGCTACGGCCTGTGGGCGACCCTCTCCCAGGACCGCGGCTGATGGCATCTCACTTCGAGCCCGTCCCCGGCGGTGGCGCCGCCGTCGCGCTCGACGAGGTCGAGATCTCCATCCTTCGCTCGCTGGCCGTACAGCTTCTTGAGCTGATCGGGCCCGGTGACGAGCCGGTCGAGGGTGAGGACCCGCTGGCCGCCCTGTTCGCGGAGGGGCCGAGCGAGCCGCCCGCGGACCCGGCGCTGGCGCGTCTGTTCCCGGAGGCGTACGGCGGACCCGACGCCGACGAGCAGGACGAGGAACTGCGCTCGCTCTCCGCGGAGTTCAGGCGCTTCACCGAGAACGACCTGCGCTCCCGCAAGCGCGACGACGCTCTCAGCGTCGTGCGCACCCTCGACTCGCTGACGGCCGCCGGTGACGGCGGCGCCGTGCTGAAGCTGACCGCGGACGACTGCCTGCACTGGCTCGGCGCGCTCAACGACCTGCGCCTGACCATCGGTACGCGGCTCGAGGTGGCCGACGAGGACGACAACGGCGAGCTGTACCGGCTGCCGGACTCCGACCCGCGCAAGCCCATGGTGATGGCCTATCTCTGGCTCGGCGCGCT
Organism: Streptomyces sp. SLBN-118; assembly: GCF_006715635.1. Classification (NCBI taxonomy): domain Bacteria; kingdom Bacillati; phylum Actinomycetota; class Actinomycetes; order Kitasatosporales; family Streptomycetaceae; genus Streptomyces; species Streptomyces sp. SLBN-118. The sequence continues at coordinate 2,930,575 of NZ_VFNP01000002.1, read as the reverse complement.
CCAGGAGACGCTCGTTGAGACGTTGATGTCCTGATCCTCCGAGGTCCCGTTCTGTTCGCTCAACGGACACTCAAATCCGGATAACGATCGCATCACCGCATCGGCATGCTTTGCCGCGGTGAGGGAGTTATGCCCGCTTCTTTCTGTGGCGTGCGCCACAATTCCCCGGGTTGATCACTGTTACGACCGTGATAAATCTTCACGACCGCCCGGAGGACGCCACCCATGTCCCCGGGGGCGCTTGGGCCGGCAGACCGCCGGTAGCACTCCATCCACATCCGGGGGATCAGGACCTGGTCCGCAGCCGCGGTGCGCGGACCAGCATGGAGAAAGGGCGCATCACATGACCTCACTGCAGGTCGACAAGCACGATCGCAATGAGGCCGCAGGGTCCGCGGCGGGCACCGACGAGGGCTATCAGCGCGGACTGGGTGCTCGTCAGATCCAGATGATCGCGATCGGCGGGGCCATCGGCACGGGTCTGTTCCTCGGCGCGGGCAAGGCCATTTCCAAGGCCGGACCCAGCCTCATCCTGGCCTATGCGATCGCGGGCCTGGTCATCTTCTTCATCATGCGGGCGCTGGGCGAACTGCTCATGTACCGCCCGGTCTCGGGGTCCTTCTCCGAGTACGCACGCGAATTCGTGGGCCCCTTCGCGGGTTTCGTCACCGGCTGGACGTACTGGCTCTTCTGGGTCGTCACCGGCATCACCGAAGTCACCGCGGCCGCCACCTATATGACGTACTGGTGGGACATCCCGCAGTGGCTGTCCGCACTCGTCTTCACCATCATCCTGTACGGCGCGAACCTGATCTCCGTGAAGCTCTTCGGTGAGCTCGAGTTCTGGTTCTCGATGGTCAAGGTGACCGCCATCATCGGCATGATCCTGATCTGCGCCGGGGTGCTCACGCTCGGCTTCTCCGACGCCGGCGACACCGCGTCCGTGACCCACCTGTGGTCCGACGGCGGCTTCTTCCCCAAGGGCATCGGCGGCACACTGATGACCCTTCAGATCGTGATGTTCGCCTTCCTCGCGGTCGAGTTGGTCGGTGTCACCGCCGGCGAGTCCAAGGACCCCGAGACGACCCTCCCCAAGGCCATCAACACCGTGCCGTGGCGTATCGCCGTCTTCTACGTCGGCGCGCTGATCATGATCCTTTCGGTGGTCCCGTGGACCCACTTCCAGCCTGGCATCTCGCCCTTCGTGGCCGCCTTCGAGCAGATGGGCCTCGGCATCGGAGCGGCGATCGTCAACTTCGTCGTGCTCACCGCGGCGCTCTCGTCCTGCAACTCCGGCATGTACTCCACCGGCCGCATGCTGCGCGACCTGGCGCTCAACGGCCAGGGCCCCAAGGCCTTCACCAAGCTGACCAGGAGCGGCACGCCGCTGGTCGGCACCACCGTCTCCGCGGCGCTGATGCTGGTCGGCGTCTGGATCAACTACCAGTGGCCGGGCGACGCGTTCAACTACGTCGTCTCCTTCGCGACCATCTCCGGCATGTGGGCCTGGATCATGATCCTGGTCTGCCAGATCCGCTACCGCGCCAAGGCGGACCGCGGCGAGGTGCCGCAGTCCACCTTCCGGGCGCCCGGCGCCCCGTACACCAGCTGGTTCGCGCTGCTGTTCATCGGCATGGTCATCGTGATGATGGGCATCGACAAGGACGCGCGGATCTCGCTGTACTGCGCACCCCTGTGGGGCCTGATCCTCGGCGTCTCCTACATGGTGCTGCGCAGGCGCAACCCGCAGGGCGCGGCCTTCGCCAAGCGCTGAAACCCTTGGCGGGGCGTCACCGACGTCCAGCATTCGGGCAGGCCCGACCGGTCTTCGGTACGGGCCCGCCCTCCTGCTTATCCTGTCGGTCATGCTGACCATCACCGAGGCCCTGTACGACCAGATCGTCGCGCACGCCCGCGCCGACCACCCCGACGAGGCATGCGGCATGGTCGCGGGCCCCGAGGGCAGCGGCCGCCCCGAGCGGTTCATCCCGATGCTGAACGCCGCCCGCTCGCCCACGTTCTACGAGTTCGACTCGGCGGATCTGCTGAGGCTCTACCGGGAGCTGGACGACCGCGACGAAGAGCCAGTGATCATCTACCACTCGCACACCGCGACCGAGGCGTATCCGTCCCGTACGGACATCAGCTACGCCAACGAGCCCGGAGCGCACTACGTCCTCGTTTCCACGGCGGACTCCGACGGCACGGGCCCGTTCCAGTTCCGCTCTTTCCGCATCGTGGACGGCGAGATCACCGAGGAAGACGTCAAGGTCGTCGAGGCGTACTGAGCCTGCCGAGCAGGACCCCTTCCGCATACTGAGCGGAATTCGTCCAGCATGCGAGATCACATACCGGAACCCGGACGGGGAATCGATACGATGACCGCATGGTTCCCCATGACGTGAGTGACAGGACGCCGGGCACGCCGCTGCTCGTTGCGCGGCTGCACGTCGACCTGTGCCGCCTCGCAAGCGCGATGTGTACGGACCGCGCTGCGCTCTGAGCGCATCCACAGCACCACCCCCTGCGCGGGGGGCAGAAGCCGCGCGCCCGTTACACACCCCGCCACACTCCCGACAGGAGCCCATGTCATGGCCATCGAGGTCCGCATCCCGACCATCCTCCGTACGTACACCGACGGCGCCAAGGCCGTCGAGGGCAGCGGTGACACGCTCGCCGAGCTGTTCGCAGACCTCGAGACCCGGCACAACGGCATCCACGAGCGGATCGTGGACGGCGACAAACTGCGCCGCTTCGTGAACGTGTACCTGAACGACGAGGACGTCCGTTTCCTGGACGGCATCTCCACCAAGCTCGCCCACGGCGACAGCGTCACGATCCTTCCTGCCGTCGCCGGAGGATCTGCCGCGGCGAAGCCGCGTCCGGCTGGCATGGCGACCGGGCGACGGGTGGGAAGGCGCTGATGCGGTACGACTCCCCGCTGGCGGCCGTCGGGAACACCCCGCTGGTCCGCCTGCCACGGCTGTCCCCCTCGGAGGAGGTCCGCATCTGGGCCAAGCTCGAGGACCGCAACCCGACCGGCTCGATCAAGGACCGCCCGGCGCTCCACATGATCGAGCAGGCGGAGAAGGACGGCCGCCTGACGCCGGGCTGCACGATCCTGGAGCCGACGTCGGGGAACACAGGAATCTCGCTCGCCATGGCGGCGAAGCTCAAGGGCTACCGCATCGTGTGCGTGATGCCGGAGAACACGTCCCAGGAACGGCGGGACCTGCTCGCGATGTGGGGCGCGGAGATCATCTCGTCGCCGGCCGCGGGAGGGTCGAACACGGCGGTCCGCGTCGCCAAGGAACTGGCCGCGGAGAACCCCACCTGGGTGATGCTCTACCAGTACGGCAACCCGCACAACGCGGGCGCGCACTACGCCACGACCGGCCCGGAGATTCTGGCCGACCTGCCGTCGATCACCCACTTCGTGGCGGGCCTGGGCACGACGGGCACGCTGATGGGAGCCGGCCGCTTCCTGCGCGAACACAAGCCCGACATCAAGATCGTCGCCGCGGAGCCGCGCTACGACGACCTCGTCTACGGCCTGCGCAACCTGGACGAGGGCTTCGTCCCCGAGCTGTACGACGCCTCGGTCCTGACGACCCGCTTCTCGGTGGGCTCGGCGGACGCGGTCAGGCGAACCCGTGAACTCCTCCAGCAGGAGGGCATCTTCGCGGGAGTGTCGACGGGAGCGGCGCTGCACGCGGCGATCGGCGTCGGCAAGAAGGCGGTGTCGGCGGGCGAACAGGCGGACATCGTGTTCGTGGTCGCGGACGGCGGCTGGAAGTACCTGTCGACGGGCGTCTACACGGCCCCGACGACGGAGGCGGCCATCGAGGCATTGCAGGGCCAGCTCTGGGCGTAGCGCTCACGCCGCGACGGGGACGTTGCCCTGCGGTGCGAGCCGGGCGTGGGTTCCGGTGGCCGCCCAGCCGCGAACCGTGCGGCTGGGTCGCGGGCTGCTTGGCGGGCCCGCGCGGCCCGGAGTGCTCGTCCCGCGTGGCCGGGGCTTACGTGGAGCCGCGCAGGAGGTCTTCGGGTTTGCGAGACCGGGCGGCTGAGTCCTTGCCATGCGAGTCGTACGTCGGGTTCCTCACGACCTTTGTGCCGCGAACCCGACGGCCCGTGCGGCCAGGAGCCCTCGCGCCGCGAAGCCGGCGCATCCCGGGGTGCAGGGCGTCAGCCCGGGCAGAAACCCCCACCTTCCCCGGGGTCCGGGGGCTTGCCCCCGGTTCGGGGAAGGGGCGGGGTGGGGAAAGAAACCCCTCACACCGCCAAGTGGCGGACCTGGTCCCACACCACCGGGTCCACCACCCCCACCCGTCTCCTGAACCCCCACACCCCCACGTCCCTCAGCTCCGCCGTCTCCAGAAAGCTCGCCCTCCCCTGCGCGTCGCCCACCGTCCCCGGTGGCAGGGAGATCACGCCCGGCCTCTCGTCGTGGTACTTGCTCGTGATCTTCGCGACCAGCGCCGTGTCGCCCCGTACCGAAAGCACCAGGCACGGCCTGTCCTTCGTGCGGGGGCGGTCTTCGTAAGGGACTTCCGCCCACCAGATTTCGCCCGGCTGCGGGCGCCGCTTCGGGGTACGGCGGGGGCCGGTCGGGCGGACCGGCGGGCGGGCCCGCCCGCCGGGGCGGCGGGCGTCCGAGCGCCCGCGCCCGTCCACCACCGCGGCGACCAGCGCGATCACCACCACGGCAAGCACCGCGAGCCACCACGACGTGTCCATACCGCAGACCGTACCGGCGCACGGCCGGACGCGCGCGCGCCGTCCGAACCGGTGACAGCGCAGGTGAGTTCCCCCACAACGGCCCGCCACCGAGGAGCGACCAGCCGTTTCGCGCCTTACGCTCGACAAACCGCACGACCTTCCCCTGCCGTTGCCGGACACCTGATGCACCCTCCGGCAGCAACCCGTATGTCCCCCCGCCCACCCTTCAGCCCAAGAGCCCCGCACGAGTCAACGGAGGTTCAAGCTCCATGAAGCTCACCGTCGTCGGCTGCTCGGGGTCGTTCCCGTCCGCGGAATCGGCCTGTTCGAGCTACCTCGTAGAGGCCGACGGCTTCCGGCTGCTTCTCGACATGGGCAACGGCGCCCTGGGCGAGCTGCAGCGCCACATCGGTCTCTACGACCTCGATGCCGTTTTTCTCAGCCATCTCCACGCGGACCACTGCATCGACATGTGCGGGTACTTCGTCGCCCGCTACTACCGCCAGGAGGGTGGCCGCTGCAGCCCCCTGCCGGTCTACGGACCGGAGGGCACCGAGCAGCGTCTGACCACCGCGTACGCGGACACCCCCTCGCCCACTTCCATGAGCGAGGTCTTCGACTTCCACACCCTGAAGTCCGGCAGCTTCGACATAGGCCCGTTCACCGTCCGTACGGAGCGGGTGGCCCATCCCGTCGAGGCGTACGCCGTCCGCCTGGAGCACGCGGGCAGGACGCTGACGTACTCCGGCGACACCGGCGTCTGCGAGCCGCTGCACGAACTCGCCGACGGCGCCGACCTGTTCCTGTGCGAGGCGTCCTTCAGCTACGGCAGGGAGGACATCCCGGACCTCCACCTCAACGGCCGCGAGGCCGGCGCCCACGCGCGGCGCGCGAACGTCGGGCGGCTCGTGCTGACGCACATCCCGCCGTGGACGGACGGCGCGCAGAACCTTGCCGACGCCCGCGCGGTATATGACGGCCCCGCCGAGCTGGCCGTCCCCGGCGCGGTCTACGAGGTCTGATCTCCGCACAGCCGAAGCCCCTGCTTCCGCCGGGAAGCAGGGGCTTCGGTGCGAATGCCCTGGGAAGGCGTGAGGCCTACTTCGCCTCGGCCTTCTGCAGTTCCGCCAGCTCCTCGTCGGACTCGCGGCCCGGCGTCGGGAGGTTGAACTTGATGATCGCGAAGCGGAAGACCGCGTAGTAGACGGCCGCGAAGCACAGGCCGACCAGCGCGAGCCCCCACGGGTTGGATGCGATGCCCAGGTTCAGGAAGAAGTCCACCGCGCCGGCCGAGAAGCCGAAGCCGTCCTTCATTCCGAGCGACCAGGTCAGCGCCATGGAGACTCCGGTGAGGACCGCGTGGATCGCGTACAGCGCCGGAGCGATGAACATGAAGGTGAACTCGATCGGCTCGGTCACACCGGTGACGAAGGACGTCAGCGCGAGCGAGAACATCATGCCGCCGATGACCTTGCGGCGCTCCGGGCGGGCACAGTGGACGATCGCGAGGCAGGCCGCCGGAAGGGCGAACATCATGATCGGGAAGAAGCCGGTCATGAACTGTCCGGCGGTCGGGTCACCGGCGAGGAAGCGGCCGATGTCACCGCTCTTGCCCTGGTAAGTACCGGCCTGGAACCACGGGAACGAGTTGAGCAGGTGGTGCATGCCGATCGGGATCAGCGCACGGTTGGCGACACCGAAGATGCCCGCGCCCGCGGCGCCCGAGCCGACCAGCCACTCACCGAAGTTGTGCAGCCCGGTGCCGAGGACCGGCCAGATCAGGCCGAAGACGATGCCGATGACCAGGCCCGCGAAGGCCGAGAGGATCGGGACGAGCCGGCGGCCGCCGAAGAAGCCCGCCCAGTCGGGCAGCTTGGTCCGGTAGAACTTCTGGTACAGCAGGGCGACGACTATGCCCATCACGACGCCGCCGAGGACCTTGGCGTCGACAGGGGCCTCGGTCATGACGATCTTGCCGTCGACGACCTTCGCGACCTTGGCCAGGTTCGGGTCGGTGAATGTGGCCAGCACGTTCTTGAAGACCAGGTAACCGGCGACGGCCGCGAGCGCGGTCGAGCCGTCGGACTTCTTGGCGAAACCGATCGCGATACCGACGGCGAACAGCAGTGCCATGTTGGCGAGGATCGCGTCGCCGCCGGCCGCCATGTAGCCGGCGAGCTTGGTGACGAAGTCCGGGAAGGACTCCCTGCCGAGCATGTCGGGCTGGCCGAAACGAACCAGGAGTGCGGCGGCGGGGAGCACCGCGACCGGCAGCATGAGGCTGCGGCCGATGCGCTGCATGACAGCCATCGCACCTGCGCCCGTCTTCTTCTTGTCCGCCGCGGGGGCGGCGCTTGCCGTGGTCATCTACTTCCTCCAAGTGGGCAAGGCGCCGCCGGGGAACAGAAAACGGGGGAGGGCGGCGTCTCATGGGGAACGCGGTCAGACCCGCGTGGTCTACACCACTCAGTGGTGTAGACCTGTTTTAGCATGTGAGTGGCGGATAAGGAACCTATGAATTTTGTGGGCTGGGGCATCGTGCGAAATTCGTGACATAAGGCCCCTGGACCGTGGGTCCAGGGGCCTTATGGGGTGTTACGTGTGACGCGGCTACTTGATGTTCTCCCGCTCCAGCTCGTCCCCGATCTCATCGGGTTCGCGCCCAGGTGTCTGGATGTTGAACGTGGTGATCGCGAACCGGAAGATCACGTAGTACAGCGCCGCGAAGCAGAGTCCGATCGGAATGATCAGCCAGGGTTTGGTCGCCAGGCCCCAGTTGATGACGTAGTCGATCAGGCCGGCCGAGAAGCTGAACCCGTCGTGTACGCCGAGCCCCCAGCTCACCGCCATCGAGACACCGGTCAGCACCGCGTGGACCGCGTACAGCAGCGGGGCGACGAACAAGAACGAGTACTCGATCGGCTCGGTGATGCCGGTGACGAGCGACGTCAGCGCGACCGAGAGCATCAGGCCTCCGATCTCCTTGCGGCGGTGCGGCTTGGCGCAGTGGGTGATGGCCAGCGCGGCGGCCGGGAGAGCGAACATCATGATCGGGAAGAAGCCCGTGGTGAACTGGCCCGCGTCCGGGTCGCCCGCCAGGAACATGGTGATGTCGCCGTGCACCACCATGCCGTCGGGCTTGGTGTAGCTGCCGAACTGGAAGAAGATCGGCACATTCAGGAACTGGTGCAGGCCGATGATCAGCAGCGCCCGGTTCGCGACGCCGAAGATGCCCGCACCCCAGGAGCCCAGGCCCACCAGCCAGTCACTGAAATTCTCGAGCGCGTCGCCGAGGGGCGGCCAGGCCCACAGGGAGAGGGCCGCGACCCCGATCGCGACGAAGGACATGATGATCGGGACGAGCCTGCGGCCGTTGAAGAAGCCCAGCCAGTCCACCAGCTTGGTGCGGTGGTAGCGCTGCCAGAAGTAGGCGCTCAGCAGGCCGATGACGATGCCGCCGAAGACGCCCGGATTCTGGTAAGTGAAGGACGCGACCGATCCGTCGGGCGCCTGGCAGCCCGTGACCACCGCCTTGGCCCCTTCCGCGCAGTCCTCGGGGAACTGGCGCAGCACGTTGTAGTAGACGAGGAAGCCGACCACGGCCGCGAGCGCGGTGGAGCCATCGGACTTCTTGGCCATGCCGATCGCGACGCCCACGCAGAACAGCAGCGGCAGGCCGAGGTTGCCGTCCAGCAGCGCGCCGCCCGCGCCCGCCATCACCTTGGCGACGTTGTCCCAGCCGAGTCCGTCGGCGCCGAAGACGTCGGGCTGGCCGAGGCGGTTGAGGATGCCGGCGGCGGGGAGTACGGCGATGGGCAGCTGGAGGCTGCGGCCCATCTTCTGCAGCCCTTGGAAGGCGCCTGTCCACCACGTCCGCTGCGGCTTCTGCTGCGGCGCGGCGGCGCTGTCGGAGCTCATTGGGGTCCTCCCGGAACAGGCCGTGGTTTGGCAGGTGTTGCAGACTGGTGTAGACCAGTTGCGGTACGGTCCCGGGCCCCGGTCGCGGGGGCGGGCACCAGTGATCGTCATCATTCGGTACGAGGCGGTTACGCGCCCGCGAACGTGGGCCAACCGTGCGTTACCGTGACAAAGTGGACCAATGGTGGGCCGAGGCAGCACTGAGCGCCCCGTACGGGCGCTCTTGATACGCAGGGAGAAAGACATGGCCAGCAAGGCTGAGAAGATCGTCGCCGGGCTCGGCGGAATCGACAACATCGAAGAGATCGAGGGCTGCATCACCCGCCTCCGCACCGAAGTCGTCGACCCGAGCAAGGTCGACGAAGCCGCCCTCAAGGCCGCAGGCGCACACGGCGTCGTCAAGATGGGCACCGCGATCCAGGTCGTCATCGGCACCGACGCCGACCCGATCGCCGCGGACATCGAAGACATGATGTAGCGCGCTCTCTCCCGGGCCCCGCCCCCACCTCCTGTCCGCGCCGCAGCGGGGTCCGGGGGCGGAGCACCCGCCCCACCTCAGGCAGCTAGGCTCGACGCCATGTCTCGAATCGACGGCCGCACCCCCGAACAGCTCCGCCCGGTCACCATCGAACGCGGATGGAGCAAGCACGCCGAGGGCTCCGTCCTCATCGCCTTCGGCGACACCAAGGTCTTCTGCACCGCCTCCGTCACCGAAGGTGTCCCGCGCTGGCGCAAGGGCAGCGGCGAAGGCTGGGTCACCGCCGAGTACTCGATGCTGCCGCGCTCCACCAACACCCGCGGCGACCGCGAATCCGTACGCGGCAAGATCGGCGGGCGCACGCACGAGATCTCCCGCCTCATCGGCCGCTCGCTGCGCGCGGTCATCGATTACAAGGCCCTCGGCGAGAACACCATCGTCCTGGACTGCGACGTCCTGCAGGCCGACGGCGGCACCCGCACCGCCGCGATCACCGGCGCCTATGTCGCCCTCGCCGACGCCGTCGCCTGGGCCCAGCACAAGAAGCTCGTCAAAGCCGGCCGCCGGCCGCTCACCGGAACCGTCGCCGCCGTCAGCGTCGGCATCGTCGACGGCACTCCGCTGCTCGACCTCTGCTACGAGGAAGACGTACGCGCCGAGACCGACATGAACGTCGTCTGCACCGGCGACGGCCGCTTCGTGGAAGTGCAGGGCACCGCCGAGGCCGAGCCCTTCGACCGCAAGGAGCTGGGCGCGCTCCTGGACCTGGCAACCGGCGGCTGCGCCGACCTCGCCGCGCTCCAGCGCGATGCCCTCGACCACACACTCGAAGGGTAAAGAAGCAACCAAGAACGCCCCGCGGGGCGTCACCGCCATTACGGGCGCACGGGCCGAACCGTGCGCCCGTCCGTATCCGGGGAGGACCGTTCCATGCCTGCGCGCCGCCGCATAGCCATCACGCTCGCCACTGCCGCGCTGCTCGTACCGATCACGGTCGGCTGCAGCGCCATCGACAAGGCACTCGACTGCGTCGAGACCGCCGATGCCATCGCCACCAGCGTCGACAAGCTCCAGCAGGCCGTCTCGACCGCCGCCGACGACCCGACGCAGGCCAAAGAAGCACTCGACGACATCGACCGGGAACTGAAGAACCTCAGCGACAAGACCGACAACGCCGACCTGAGCAAGGCAGTCGACAAGCTGAACACAGGCGTCGCCAACGTCCGCAAGTCGATCGAGAACGGCGACAGCACCCCGGACATCAAGCCCATCACCGACGCTGCCGGCGAGATCGGCAAGGTCTGCACATCCTGACAAACGGTCCGCGGGTCCACGAGCCCCGATAATCAGGAGCATGACCCGACTGATCCTCGCCACGCGCAACACCGGGAAAATCACCGAGCTGAGGGCCATCCTCGCCGACGCGGGCCTCACCCACGAACTCGTCGGCGCGGATGCCTACCCCGAAGTCCCCGACGTCAAGGAAACCGGCGTCACCTTCACCGAGAACGCGCTGCTGAAAGCGCACGCCCTCGCACAGGCCACCGGCCTCCCGGCCGTCTCCGACGACTCCGGCCTCTGCGTCGACGTCCTCGGCGGCGCGCCCGGCATCTTCTCCGCCCGCTGGGCAGGCCGCCACGGCGACGACCGCGCCAACCTGACCCTGCTCCTGGACCAGCTCTCCGACATCGACGAACTCCACCGCGGCGCCCACTTCGCCTGCGCGGCCGCCCTTGTCCTGCCCGACGGCACGGAACGTGTCGTCGAGGGCCGTCTGCGCGGCACCCTGCGCTACGCCCCCGAGGGCTCGGGCGGCTTCGGCTACGACCCGATCCTGCAGCCGGAGGGCGACACGCGCACGTGTGCGGAACTGACCCCTGAGGAGAAGAACGCGATCAGCCACCGGGGACACGCGTTTCGCGCGCTGGTTCCGGTGGTCCGGGAGCTGCTGGGCTGACGCCGGGTACGCCGAAGGGCGCGGCACCGATGCGGTGCTGCGCCCTTCGCTGTGGGCCCGGTGGGACTCGAACCCACGACACACCGGACCTAAACCGGCGCCCTCTTGGCCAGCTGGGGTACGGACCCGCGGCGCCCACTGTACTGTGCCTCGCCCCGAGGGTTCGAGAAGGATCTTGTCTGGCTGTGGCACGACGGGCAGAGGAAGCGCAGGTTTTCCAACCGGTTGTCGAGACGGTCGCCGTTGATGTGGTCGATCTCCAGGACGAGCGGCTTGCCCTGCCAAGTGGTCCCGGTGCCGCACTCGCCGCATGCCTGGCGTACCCCCGACTCGCCGAGCGCACGGCGCAGCAGCGCGGTCGTCGTCCGTGGAGATCCGGGTTCGAGTCGACGAAGGATCTCCGCAGCGGTCTTGCGCGTGGGTGACGGTCGGCCGCGCTGATGGCCCTGCCCCACGAAGTGGGCCGTGGAGATGCCGTGGATGGCGATGCTTCGCTGTACACGAGCGCGCCCGGCGCCGCCACTGGGGCAGCCAAGAGCGCGAAGCACCTCGGCCAGGCTGTACGACTCCGCCACGGCTCTGGCCAGTTCGTCTTGCGAAAAGGGTTCTCGCTGAGTGTTTCCGCGCCGCCCCGTGAAATGAGACGTGTCGATCCCGAACTGGTCGAGCTTCCGGCGAAGGTGGCTGTACACACTGTCGTAGGGCGCGACACCCATGAACTCCAGCATCCCGCGGATGTTCTGTGAACTGGCTGCGGCTTCAGCGAGCAGTTCCCGCGTGTACGAGTGGGGCTTGCGTCGGGGGAGGGGTTCGTGGTCAAAGTGCGAGGTGTCGATGCCGAACTGCCGCAACCGGTCCCGCAGATACCTGTACGGACCGCTGCCCAGGGGTACGTCCAGTCTGCGCAGCATGTCGACGAGGCTCGTGGAGGTGGCGGCAGTCCGGACCAGCAGGTCACGAGGGTACGCGTGGCGATTGCTCATGCCGTATGCCTCCGATTGCGGCCACGGTAAGTGTCAGTCACCGCATGACAGTTGGGGCAGAGTAGCCGGAGGTTCTCCGGGCGGTTGTCCCACCAGTCGCCGTTGCGGTGGTCGACTTCGAGTCGGAGCGGTTTGCCGTTCCATTCCGTTCCTGTGCCACATAGTGCGCACGACTCCTGGATCCCGGTCCGGAGCAGTTCGCGGCGCAGGCGTTCGCCCGGAATCCTGCCGTCGGCCGGCGAGCCCAGGACAAGTCGGTTTCCCAGGGACCCTTTCGGCCGGCCCCGGGGCGCGCGCAGGAAGTGTGAGGTGTCGATGCGCAACGCGGCTATCCGGCGGCCGATGTGAGCCTGGTTGCCGCCCACAGGGTTGATTCCCAACCGACGTACGACCTCGGCCACACTCCTGGAACAGGCGACCAGTTCGCGCAATGTTTCCTCGGTGTGGCGCACACCGGCAGGGGTGAAGTGCGACGTGTCGATGCCTGCCGCTGCCATCTTGGCGCGTATGTAGCGTCTGCTGCCCGGTGTCGGGTTGCCGCCGCACCAGCGGACCGCGTCGTCGAAGTTCGTCGTCTCGCGGGCCGCCTCGTCGAGTAGTTCCCGGGTGTACCTGACCGGCATGGTTCCCTCCATCCGGCTGCGCGTTCGCAGCATCGCACTGAGTAACGAGCCGCTTATCGGATGGTCGCGTCCGAAATGCAGAACGGCCCGCACTGCTTTCCGGTGCGAGTCGTTCGGGGAGCCGGGAGGCTCAGACACCCAGGTCCTTGATGATCTTGGCGACATGGCCGGTCGCCTTCACGTTGTACAGGGCACGCTCGACCTTGCCCTCCTCGTCCACGACCACCGTCGAACGGATGACACCGGTCACCGTCTTGCCGTACAGCTTCTTCTCGCCGAAAGCGCCGTACGCCTCCAGCGTCTCCTTCGACGGGTCGCCGACCAGCGTGACCTTCAGGGACTCCTTCTCACGGAACTTCGCCAGCTTCTCCGGCTTGTCCGGGGACACGCCGATCACGTCGTAGCCCGCGCCCGCCAGCAGCTCAAGATTGTCCGTGAAATCGCAGGCCTGCTTGGTGCAGCCAGGGGTAAGGGCGGCCGGGTAGAAGTAGACGATGACCTTGCGGCCCTTGTGGTCCGCGAGCGAGACCTCGTTGCCGTCCGCGTCGGGCAGCGTGAAGTCGGGGGCGGTGTCGCCGGGCTGGAGTCGCTCGCTCATGGTTCTCCTCGAAGACGTGCGGGGGGTGAGGTGAGGGTGTACGCCGCCGAGCGTAATAGGGGTGCCGTGGAGTGCGGGAGCGACCGAGCTGACAGACTGTCGAGGAAGGACTACCGGAATCGACGACGGAGGCAGCGCGGTGTCGGATGCCAGGACCCCTGCGCAGATCGAGGCGGACATCGTCCGCAGGCGCGAGCAGCTCGCCGAGACGCTCGACGAGATCGGTGTGCGGGTGCACCCGAAGACGGTCATCGGCGACGCCAGGGCCAGGCTTGCATCGTCCGTGGACCAGACGGCGGGCCGCGCCGTCGTCGCGGTGAACCGCACGGTGACCGACGTGAAGGCACAGTTCGTCGATGAGGACGGGGGCCCGCGCCTGGAGCGCCTGGTGCCGGTGGCACTGGTGGTCGTGGGAATTGTGGGGCTGCTCGCGGTGTCGGCGAGAAGGCGGCGGGGGTGACCCTCGCGCGTGCGGAGCGCTCCCGGGCAGGTAGGTTCGACTCGTGAGCGCCAACAGCCATGACCCCAGTACCACCCATGACAAGCTGCCGATCCGGATGCTGCACGACCGTGTGCTGGTCAGGACCGACATCCCGGAGGGTGAGCGGCGTTCCAGCGGCGGCATCGTCATCCCGGCGACCGCGGCCGTCGGCCGGCGGCTGGCCTGGGCCGAGGTGGTTGCCGTCGGGCAGAACGTGCGCACCGTGGAGCCGGGCGACCGGGTGCTGTACGACCCCGAGGACCGCGCCGAGGTCGAGGTGCGGGGTGTCGCGTATGTGCTGATGCGCGAGCGCGATCTGCATGCCGTCGCCGCGGACCGTTTCCAGGGCTCCGAGGACTCCACCGGGCTGTATCTCTAGCGGCATCTGTACGGACGGCGAAGGGCTGGTGGCCCAGGTCACCGGCCCTTTTGCCTGCCCTTTGCTACCGTGGATGCACCCGACGAGACGCGCCGTACCGGGTTGCCGCAAAGACGACGCACCCGTTGAAGTTCCGCGTCTCGGAGGTGCCGTCATGGCCTGGGTTCTGCTTGTTGTCGCCGGTCTGCTCGAGGTCGGCTGGTCGATCGGCATGAAGTTCACCGACGGGTTCACCCGGCTGTGGCCGAGCATGTTCACCGGTCTGGGGATCGTCGCCAGCATGATGCTGCTGTCGTACGCCGCCAGGAGTCTGCCGATCGGCACGGCGTACGGCGTCTGGGTCGGCATCGGCGCGGCCGGTGCGGCCGTGGTCGGCATGGTCACCCTGAACGAGCCCGCGACCGCGGCCCGGATCTTCTTCGTGTGTCTGCTGCTGGTCGCGGTGGTCGGTCTGAAGGCGACCTCGGGTCACTGACCCCGCTCAGCGACGGGGGTCACTGACTGGGCCGGCGACGGCTGGGCGCGGGTCTGCTGTCCACGCCCCCGTCCGCCGTCCCGCCGCCCGTGTCGTTCCCGCCGATGATTCCGCCGGTCGTCGTGCCCCCGTCCGCCGTCCCTCCGGTGGCCGTGCCCCCGTCGGTGCCTCCTCCGGTGGTCGTCCCGCCGTCCGTCTGCCCGCCGTCCGTCTGCCCGCCGTCCGTGGTGCCGCCGTCGTCGGTGCCGCCGTCCGTCTGGCCACCGGTCTGCCCCTGACTCTGCCCCTGGTTCTGCCCCTGCGTCTGGCCCTGGTCCTGGCCCTGCGTCTGGCCGGGGGGCAGGCTCGGCGGGCTGGAGCCAGGAGCCTGTGGGGAATCGTCCGGGGGCTCGGGCTCCTCCGGAGGCTCGGCCTCCTCCGCCCCCTCCTGCAGCTCCAGGTCGAACTCCTCGATGTCGGAGTCCTCCAGCGCGAGCCCGGTGAACTGGCCCCAGATCTTCGCCGGTGCTCCGCCGCCGTTGATCCGCGGCAGCCCCAGCGCCCCGTACAGCGGCTTGTGCGCCCCGGTCGCCGGGTCCTGGCCCATCACCGCGACGACGGTCGCCAGGTCCGGGGTGTAGCCCGCGAACCAGGCGGCCTGGTCCTCCTCCGCCGTGCCGGTCTTGCCGGCGGCCGGGCGGCCCGCGGAGCGGGCCTCGGTGCCCGTGCCGCCCTCGACCACGCTCTGCAGGATCGAGGTCGTCGTGTCGGCGGCCTCCCGGCTGACGGCCTGTTCGGGGCCCGCCTTGGGCAGAGGGACGTCGATGCCGTCCTTGGAGACCTTCTCGACCAGGGTGTACGTGCCGTGCCTGCCGTGGTTGGCGAGCGTCGCGTAGGCCTCCGTCATGTCGAGGACGCTCGCGGTCGCGGGGCCGAGCGCGATGGAGGGGGAGGCGTGCAGGTCCGGGGTGTTCGCCGGGATCCCCAGGGCGGTCGCCGTCTTTCTGACCCTGGCGGGCCCGACGTCCAGGGCCATTTGCGCGTACACGGCGTTGACGGACCTGTCGGTGGCGGTGCGTACGGTGATGGGCCCGTACGAGAAGTCGTCCTCGTTGGCGGGGGCGTAGGGCTTTCCGCTCCAGCCCTGGACCGGGCGCCTGTTGGTGCCGTCGTAGACGGTGTTGGGGGTGATGTGCCGGCCGTCCTGGGTTTCGGAGCCGTGCTCGACGGCGGAGGTGAAGACGAACGGTTTGAAGGTGGAGCCGACTTGGTAGTCACGGCGGGTCGCGTTGTTGACGTACTGCTTGGTGTAGTCGACGCCGCCGTACATGGCGAGGACCTTCCCGGTGGCCGGATCGATGGAGGCGCCGCCCACCCGGACGATGCGGTCGGCCTCGCGGTCCGGGGCGAGTCTGGACATCACCTGGTCGTCGACCGCCTGTCTGAAGGCGTTCTGCTTGTCGCGCTGCAGTGTGGTCGTGATCCGGTAGCCGCCGGTGGCCAGGGTGTTCTCGTCGATGATCTTGTTGCTGGTGAGGTAGTCCTCGACGGCCTGGACGATATAGCCGCGCTGGCCCGACAGTCCGGTCGCGGGCTTCGCGGTCCGCGGCACCGGGAAGGTCATGGCCGCGCGCGCGGCGGGGCTGAGCCACTTCTTCGTGACCATGCCGTCGAGGGTGTAGTTCCAGCGGGCGAGCGCGGCGGCCCGGTTCTCCGGGTGCGTGGCGACGTCGTACGCGCTCGGGGCGTTGAGCAGGGACGCGAGGTAGGCGCCCTGCGCCGTGTCGAGGTCCTTGATGTCCTTGCCGTAGTACGCCTGGGCGGCGGCCTGGATGCCGTATGCGTTGCGTCCGAAATAGCTGGTGTTGAGATAGCCCTCGAGGATGTCGCTCTTGCTCTCCTCGCGCCCCAGCTTGATCGCGATGAAGAACTCCTTCCACTTCCGCGAGATCGTCTGCTCCTGGCCCAGGTAGTAGTTCTTGACGTACTGCTGGGTGATGGTGGAGCCGGACTGCCTGCCCTTCCCGGTCAGGGTGTTCCAGGCGGCGCGGACCATCGCCTTGGGGTCGACGGCGCGCTCGGAGTAGAAGTCCCGGTCCTCGGCGGCCAGTACGGCCCGCTGCACGGTCAGCGGGACCTGCGCGAGGCCCACGTTCTCGCGGTTGACCTCGCCGTCACGGGCGATCTGTGTGCCGTCCTTGTAGAGGTAGACATTGGACTGGGCGGTGGCCGCGGCATTGGCGGACGGGATGTCGACGAGCATGTAGCCGGCCAGGAAGCCGCCGATCAGCAGCAGGGTGATGAGCAGGAACGCGCCGAGCACCATCCGCCAGGTGGGGACGAGGCGGCGCCACCCGGTGCGCCCGGGACGGGTCTTGGTGCCTTTCTTCCCCGGCCCGGCCCCGGGCCCCGGTCCGGCGACGGTCGCGTCCCGAGGTGTCCAGCCCTGCCGCTGTGGCTCGTCGCTCATAGGCACATACTGCCCTTTTGGGTGGGTTATCCAGCGGAGCCAGGACCCCCGGGCGCAAAAGCCGTCGCGTGGGCCGGCGGTGCTGGGCTAGGGTCGTGCGCTTTGGTGCCTTCAGGGGGAGGGAGTCCAGGTGCGGCTGTACGCGGCCGTTGCGGCGGGCGGATTCCGGCGCCATGCGACCTACCGGATGGCCACGGCGGCGGGGGTGTTCACCAACACCGTCTTCGGCTTCATCCTGGCGTACACCTACAGAGCCCTCTGGGACGAGCGGCCCCACCTGGGCGGTTACGACATGGCCGAGGCGCTCGCCTATGTGTGGATCGGTCAGGCGCTGCTGGCCACCGCCGGGCTGATGGGCGGGGGCTTCGAGGACGAGCTGATCGAGCGGATCAAGACGGGCGACATCGCCATCGACCTGTACCGGCCAGTGGACCTCCAACTGTGGTGGTTCTCGGCCAACTTGGGGCGCGCCCTGTTCCATCTGCTCGGACGCGGCGTGGTGCCGATGGTGGTGGGCGCGTTCGCCTTCGACCTCGCGCTGCCGTCGAGGGCGCTCACCTGGCCGGCCTTCCTCCTGTCGGTGGCGCTGGGTGTGACGGTCAGTTTCGCGGTCTGGTACCTGGTGGCGCTGAGCGCGTTCTGGCTGATGGACGGCGCCGGTACGGCGCAGATCGCCTGGCTCGCGGGCATGTTCTTCTCCGGGATGCTGCTGCCGCTGAACGTCTTCCCGGGCGCGCTGGGCGAGGTCGCGCGGGCGTTGCCCTGGGCGTCGATGCTCCAGGTCCCGGCGGATGTCTTCCTGGAGAAGCGCACGGGGTGGGCGCTGGTGGGGGCGTACGCGTTCCAGCTCGGCTGGGCGGTCGTCCTGCTGGCCGCGGGGCGCTTCGTCCAGTCCGCGGCCACCCGGAGGGTGGTGGTGCAGGGTGGGTGAGTCCTGGCGTGCGTACCGGATGATCGCGATGATGTGGGTGCGCTCCACGATGACGTACCGCTTCTCCTTCGCGATGACCCTCTTCTCCAATTTCACCGCGACGATCTTCGACTTTGTGGTCATCGTGCTGATGTTCAGTCAGGTGGACGGCCTGGGGGGCTTCTCCTTCGCCGAGGTGGCCTTCCTGTACGGCACCACCAGCACCGCCTTCGGGCTCGCGGACCTGGCGATGGGACAGGTCAACAGGCTGGGCAGGCGGGTGCGGGACGGGACCCTCGACACACTCCTCGTACGGCCGGTGCCGGTGCTTGCCCAGGTGGCGGCGGACCGGTTCGCGCTGCGCCGCCTCGGACGGGTCAGCCAGGGGCTGCTTGTGCTGATCTGGTCGCTGGTGATGCTCGACGTGGAGTGGACGGCCGTGAAGGTGGCGATGTTGCCGCTGATGGTGGTCTGCGGCTCGCTGATCTTCTGCGCGGTGATGGTGGCGGGCGCGTCCTTCCAGTTCTGGGCGCAGGACGCCTCGGAGGTCACCAACTCCTTCACCTACGGCGGCAATACGCTGCTGCAGTACCCGCCGACGATATTCGCGCAGGACCTGGTGCGCGGGGTCGTGTACGTCGTACCGCTGGCCTTCGTCAACTGGCTGCCCGCGCTGTACGTCCTGGGCCGCGACGCTCCGGCCGGTGTGCCGGGCTGGACGGCCTTCCTGCCGCCGTTCGTCGCCGCGGCCTGCTGTCTGCTCACCGCACTCGCGTGGCGGACGGCCCTTCGTTCGTACCGGAGCACGGGGAGCTGAGAGCGCATGGACTTCATCGAGCTGGACGGCGTCGAGAAGGTCTTCGACGTACGCCGCAAGGCGGGCAGGCTGCGCCGCGAGAAACACCAGGTCCGCGCGGTCGACGGGATCAGCTTCCGGGTGCCGCGCGGCGAGATGGTCGGCTACATCGGCCCCAACGGTGCGGGGAAGTCGACCACCATCAAGATGCTGACGGGCATCCTGACCCCCAGCGGCGGGCGGCTGCGGGTCGCGGGCATCGACCCGTCCCGCGAGCGCACGCGCCTCGCACAGCGCATCGGCGTGGTCTTCGGCCAGCGCACGACCCTGTGGTGGGACCTGCCGCTGAAGGACTCGTACCGCCTCGTGCACCGGATGTACCGGATTCCCGACAGGCGCTTCCGCGAGAACCTCGACCGCTGTGTCGAACTCCTGGACCTGGCCGAGCTGTTGGACGTGCCCGTACGGCAGCTCTCGCTCGGCCAGCGGATGCGCGGCGACATCGCGGCGGCGCTGCTGCACGACCCCGAAGTGCTGTATCTGGACGAGCCGACCATCGGGCTCGACGTGATCTCCAAGGCGAAGGTCCGGGACTTCCTGCGCGACCTCAACGCCGAGCGGGAGACGACGGTGCTGCTGACGACGCACGATCTCACCGACATCGAGCAGCTGTGCAAGCGCGTGATGGTCATCGACCACGGGCGGCTGATGTACGACGGTGCGCTCGCCGGGCTCCACGAGGTGGGGGAGAGCGAGCGGACGCTGGTCGTGGACCTGGAACGCGAACTGCCGCCCATCGTTGTGGACCTGGCCCGCACGGTGCGGATCGAGGGCCCGCGCCAGTGGCTCGCGTTCCCCGCGTCCCAGTCCGCCGCCCCGCTGGTGGCCGCGATCGCCGACAAGTATCCGCTGGTGGATCTGTCGGTACGGGAGCCGGACATCGAGGCCGTGATCGCCAAGATGTACGCGGAGCGCTCCGGCCTCTAGGACCTGGCCCGGCGCTGCGGGGCAGCGCGGCGCTGGATATTCTTTCCGCATGAGCGAACTCCCGGAAATGCGCGCCTCCGACGCTGAGCGTGAGCGGATTGCCGAGCGGCTGCGAGAGGCGGTGGCGGATGGCAGGCTCGACATGGAGGAGTTCGGGCAGCGGCTCGACGCGGCCTACCAGGCGCGTACGCACGGCGAGTTGGAGCCCCTGGTCAGCGACCTGCCGGTGACGGGCACGACCCCGGCCTCACCGGCGGTCACCACCGGCTCGGGCACCTGGGCCCAGCGTGTGGGCGGCCCACCGACCTCGAAGGGCGCGTTCGCCTTCTGGGGCGGCTTCGGGCGCAAGGGCACCTGGACGGTGGCCCGCAAGTTCACCACCTTCACGATGATGGGCGGCGGCGAACTCGACCTGCGCGAGGCCCGCTTCGAGGACCGGGTGACCGTGATCCGCTGCTTCGCGATCATGGGCGGCGTCAGCATCGTCGTACCGCCCGACCTGAACGTCGAGGTCAGCGGCATCGGCTTCATGGGCGGCTTCGGCGAACACGGCGAAGGCAATCCGGACCCGTCGGCGCCCCGCGTGATCATCTCGGGTTTCGCGCTGATGGGTGGCGTGGGAGTCGAGCGCAAGCGCACGAAGGCGGAGAAGAAGCGGGCCCGCTTGGAGAAGGAAGCGAAGCCCGATCGCAAAGAACTGGGCTGAGCCCCTTCAGCCTCGCGCCCGGCTGATGCGCGCTACCGGGCGAAATCCAGCCCCTCCGGCGATTGAGGAGCGGGGGTCCCGGGGGCGGAGCCCTCGAAAACCGGCCCCCGGCGGGGTCTGGGGCGGAGCCCACCCCACGCGGCGGAGCCGTAAAATGTCACAGCCGGGAAGGGGCGGGGCGGGGGAAGTGCCAGGGGTGCACTGGACCGCCCGAGCCCGAGGTGCCCACCCCGAGAGGCAGACCGTCACAGCCCCGCCAGATCCACCGCCCCGCCCATCCGCGCATACCCCGCATCGCTCGGATGCACATGGTCTCCGCTGTCGTACGCCGTCTTCAGCCGTCCCGGCGCATACGGATCCCGCAGCGCCCGGTCGAAGTCGACCACCCCGTCGAAGACCCCGCCTCCGCGCACGGCCCCGTTGACCTCTTCGCGGACGGCCTGGACCGACCGCGTACATCCCCGGTACCCACCGCACGGCAGCAGTGTCGCCCCGACGACCCGCAGGCCCCGCGCATGCGCCCGGCGCGTGAGTTCGGCGAACCCCGCCGTGATCCGGTCCGCCGTCGCGGTGCGCGGCGCGCGCAGCAGATCGTTGATGCCGATCGCCACAATCACCGTTCTCACCCCCGGCCGCGCGAGCACATCGCGGTCGAAGCGGGCGAGCGCGGTGGGACCGCGGCCCCCTTCGAGAAGGCGGTTGCCGCCGATACCGGCGTTGAGCACGCCGTAGTGCGGCGTGCCCCGACGCTCCAGCAGGTCGGCGAGGACATCCGGCCAGCGCCGGTTCGCGTCACTCGTCGCGGTGGTCCCGTCGGTGATCGAGTCGCCGATCGCTACCACCGCGCCGTCCGCCTCCCGGGTCAGCACGTCGACCGCCGTGAGGTGCCGCCAGGTGTGGATCCGCGAGGCGTAGGCCTCACCGCCGACGTCCTGCGTACGGTCGCCGTCCGCGACGTACGAGGTCTGCCGCGCCCGCGGGTGGACGGTGACGGGCCCGCCGTGCGTCGCGACGCTGACGAGGAGGTCCCCGTCGTACGGGATCTTCAGCACGACGGGATCGCTGACCGACTGCCCGCCGGGCGCGATGGTGACCCGGCGCAGGCCGTGGAAGGTCACTCGCCGCAGGGTGCCGGGCACGGCGTCCGCGCCGCTGCCCGCGCGGAGAGCGAGCGAGACCTGCGCGACGGTGAGCGGGCGGCGACCGAGGAGGTTGGAGAGGGTGAGGCGGGCGGCGGTCCCGCCGATGCTGGTGTGCACAACGTTGCGTACGGTGCGGGCCCCGGGTTCTCGCGGGTCGCCGCCCCCCGGGTCGCCGTCCGCCGCGGCCTCGACGGGCGGAGCCGACCACGTCCCGACCCAGACCGCGGCCGGGGCGGCGGGTGGCCGGGCGGCGGCGCGTCCCGGCAGGGCTCCGACGCCGAGGTATATCGCTCCGCTGATCAGGAGGGCCACGGCGGTGAGGGCGGCGAGGCTCGCGTACCTGCGTCGCTTGTACATGAGCACATCATGCGACATGTCGTGGGAACTCGACGTGCGTCCCGGGAGTACCTGAGGTAGGGACATAGCGTACGGGCGCGCGCGGACGGGTGGAGCGTATGGAACGCACAGAGCCGGAACGTACAGAGCCGGAGCCTACAGATCCGGAGCGGGCAGATCCGGAGCGTACGGAGCCGAAGTCGATCGAGGGCGGCAGCGGCCGGCCCGGCGCCGGAGCAGGCGGGGCCCGCCGCCGCACGCCGCTCCCCTCCATCGCGTACACCGCGGCCGACGCGGAGAAGATGCGCGGCGTACGCAGGATGAAGTCGACGGCTACCGGCGCGCTCCTGTTCGTCGCGCTGGTCTTCGCCCTCACCACCTGGGCGAAGAACTCCGGCGCGGGCCCCTGGGCCGGCTACGTCGCGGCCGCGGCCGAGGCGGGCATGGTCGGCGCCATGGCGGACTGGTTCGCGGTCACCGCGCTCTTCCGGTACCCACTGGGCCTGCCCATCCCGCACACCGCGATCATCCCGAACAAGAAGGACCAGCTCGGGGCCACCCTGGGCTCGTTCGTCGGCGAGAACTTCCTCTCCGCGGGCGTCGTACGGGAGCGCCTGCACGCCCTCGGGATCGGCGGCCGCCTCGGTGCCTGGCTGGCCGAGCCCGCCCACGCCGACCGGGTCACCGCCGAGCTGTCCACCGCACTGCGGGGTGCGCTCACCGTGCTGCGCGACTCCGATGTCCAGGCCGTCGTCGGCGAGGCGATCACCCGCCGCGCCGACAGCGCGGAGGTCGCCCCCGGCATCGGCAAGACCCTGGAGAAGGTCGTCGCCGACGGCGCCCACCACCGTGCCGTCGACCTGGTCTGCGCCCGCGCCCACGACTGGCTGGTCCTCCACTCCGACTCGGTGATGGGCGCGGTCGAGGGCGGGGCACCGGGCTGGACCCCCCGCTTCGTGGACCGGAAGGTCGGCGAGCGGGTCTACAAGGAGCTGCTGCGCTTCGTCACGGAGATGCGGGACATGCCCGGCCACCCCGCCCGCGGCGCGATCGACCGTTTCCTGACGGACTTCGCGGCGGACCTCCAGTCGGACACGGACACCCGGGTCCGGGTGGAGCGGATGAAGTCGGATCTCCTGTCGCGCTCGGAGGTGCAGGACGTGATCGCCTCGGCCTGGTCCTCCATCCGCACCATGATCATCTCGGCGGCCGAGGACGACCGCAGCGAACTGCGGCTGCGCGCCCGCGCCTCGCTGCTGTCGCTGGGCGCGCGGCTTGCGACGGACGGCCGCCTGCAGTCGAAGGTGGAGGGCTGGGTGGAGGACGCGGCGGTGTACTTGGTGACGACGTACCGCGCCGAAATCACCTCGCTGATCTCGGAGACCGTCGCCGGCTGGGACGCGGAGCACACCTCGCGCAAGATCGAGGCGCACATCGGCCGCGATCTGCAGTTCATCCGGATCAACGGCACCGTGGTCGGCGCGCTGGCCGGGCTGCTCATCTACACCGTGGCACACGCGCTGGGCGCGTGACCGGTCCCTGCCAGTACGGCCACGCGCCCAGCAACCTTGGGGAGGTGCCAAGGAGTACGTGCGCGGGGACGCACGCGTTCAACGGGGGCGGCGAATCAGTGGAAGAGCTGCCCGCGCACCGCACCGTCCGGGAACTCGGAGGTGTGGATGTTGGCGTAGTAATTGGACGGGTTGGCGCGGACGCGCTCGACGACGTCGGGGTTCTGGTCCTCGATCTTGCCGGAGACGGCGAAGATCCCGTCCGGCACGGGCCGGTTGAAGAAGTCGAAGACGACGTCGCCGTTCTTGCCGAAGGCGCCCTTGTGGACATGGCCCTTGGCGGGCGCCTTGATGTTGATCCAGGCCAGCGAGTAGCCGACGGACGTGCCCTTGGGCTGCAGGAAGGTGATCGCGTGCCCGTCCGGGTCGCCCACCTTGGAGGCGTCGTTCTTCGGGACTTCCTGGTCGCCGTTGGACAGGGCCCGCAGCTTGCCGCCCTTGATGATGTCGAGCGGGTTGATGTTCTTGTGCAGCGGCTTCAGCTGCCCTCGTACGGCTCCGCCCGGAAACTCGGCGCTGTGCAGATTCACGTAGAAGCCGGACGGGTTGTTACGGATGCCGTCGGCCAGCTTGGCGTCCGTGAGGGCGACCTGCCCGGCCGCCGAGTTCACGGAGTCGGGCATCGCGGTACCGAAGAGCGGGACCTTCACGGCGCCGTTCTTCCCGGCGGCACCTTCGTGGATGTGCCCGAGGCTCGGCGTGAACCCCTTCCACTGCAGGGCGAAGGTGACGCGGTCGCCCTTCACCTTGACGAGGGCGACGGCGTGGCCGTCGGGGTCGTTCACGGCGGGGCCGCCCTGGACGGGCACCTCGTGGGCTCCGGAGAGCTGGGCGACGAAGGCGAGCGCGTGCCCGCTGGAGGGCTTGGTGTGGGCACCGGCGTTGCTGCTGTTGCTGGAGCCTCCGCTGTGGCCGCTATTTCCGCCGTGACCGCTGTGCGCGACCGCAGGAGTTACACCGGCAACACCAAGCACAATTGTGGCGGCGGTAACAGCGAGATAACGCTTCTGCATTGATTTCATCCTCCCGTTGGACCCGGCACCTTCTTGTGCCGGTCGCGATGGAGTACGCGCCTCCCGCTCGATTTGTTCAGTGGGAATTTCTTTTAATTCGCTTGAACCGCCAGTCAGTTGCCGCCGTACCACCGGGTGTACGCACCACTCACTCACACCACACACCAACCGGGGGAACAACCATGCGCAGTACCCGTCCCAAAGCTCTGCTCGCGGCGCCGCTGGTCTCGGCGGCGCTGCTGACCCTGGCGGCCTGCGGCGGCTCCGGCGACTCGTCCGGCGACGACGGCGCGAAGCCCGCGGCCAAGTCCGCGAAGACCGTCTCGGTCAAGACGGCGGACTCGGATCTCGGCCCGATCCTGGTCGACGATTCGGGCCGTACGCTGTACGGATTCACCAAGGACAAGCCCGGCACCGGCGCGTGTGACGCCGACTGCATCGCGGTCTGGCCCGCGCTCACGTCGTCCAAGGACGTCAAGGCCGGATCGGGCACGGACGTCGCCCTGCTGAAGGAAGCAAAGCTCGGCGAGGGGGCCGAACAGGCCGTGTACGGGGGCTGGCCGCTGTACTACTACGTGGGCGACTCGAGGCCCGGCGATGTGAACGGGCAGGGCCTGGACGGCGAGTGGTTCGTGATCGCGGCGGACGGCAAGCTCGTCAAGAAGGCGGCGTGATGTTCGTTCGGTACCCGGAATTCATGCGTCCTTCATAAAGGAGTCTCTCGCCTTTACCGATTGCCGTCGCTCGACTTCTGTGGTCGGACTTCGTGTCTCAGCTCACATTGCCCCACCGATAAACCTGCGGCGGCCGTGTCCAATCCCCGGCCGCCGCAGTCGTGTTGCCCGGCTTGTCATGCCGGAATGTCACTCGCAGCCGACGCCGTCACCGTCACGGTCGAGGTGCCGCCCGTAGCCGGGCTCCCCGGCGTGGATGGGCGCGGCGCCCGCGGCCCGTACGGCGGAGCAGTTGGCGTAGTACGTACTCCCGCCTCCACCGCCGGTGCTGCCTCCGGTGCTCCCTGCGGTGGAGCCGCCGCTTGTTCCGCTTCCCCCGCTCCAGGACTCGCAGCCGACGCCGTCCCTGTCCCGGTCGAGGTGCGTCCCGTAGCCCGGCTCCCTTTTGTGAATGGGATCGGCGCCGGCGGCCCGTACGGCATCGCAATTGGCGTACGAGACCGCGGGCTTCGGGGGCTTGGGCGCGGGCTTCGGGGTCGGCTTCGGCGCGGTGACGGTGATCCGCACCACGGCGGTGCCGGTGAGGCTCTGCCCGGCCACGTCGACGCGGTAGGTGAACTCGTCGCCGCCGCCGTAGCCGGGGCTGGAGGTGTACGTGATGACACTTCC
The DNA here is from genome assembly GCF_006715635.1 of Streptomyces sp. SLBN-118. NCBI lineage: Bacteria > Bacillati > Actinomycetota > Actinomycetes > Kitasatosporales > Streptomycetaceae > Streptomyces > Streptomyces sp. SLBN-118. The sequence continues at coordinate 2,904,708 of NZ_VFNP01000002.1, read as the reverse complement.
GTCGACCGTGGCGGTCCCGTGAACCGGCGCGGTGTCCACGGAAATGGTGAACTGCCCTGCAGTAAGGGCGGTTTCAACGTTCCCGGTCCTGCCGTCCTTGAGGGTGACGCTGTCGTTGCCCAGCACCTTCACCTCGACGGCCTTCCCCGCGTCGGCGCTCTCCTGGTCGTCGACGAGACCGAGAGCGGCTTGGACGGACGGCGTGGGCGCCGCGGAGGTGGTCGTTGCGGGGCCCGCTGTGGCCGCGAGGGATTTCGGATTCTCCTGTCCACCGCTCCCGCACCCCACGACCCCCAGGGCCATGACCACGGCTCCGGCGATTAACGCGAAGCGCCTGTCTGCGCCCGTACTGCCTATCCCTGACATCTGTCCCCCAAGGTGTATGGATCCGAACCGAGGGTGCTGAGCATGACATTCCGGTTGGCGCGCCGAGGCTGTTGCGGAATCTCGTATCTCAGTTGTGATGGAAGCGTGCATGTGGCGGTCAGATCCGTCCGTTGGTGTGCGTAACCAATCAACCCAGGACAAGAAGTGCCACGAACTGCTCAACGGGAGTCACGCACCCGCGCCGCCACCCTTAAGCCTCGGCGACCTTCGACAAACCGCGCGCGAGGGTGGCGCGCGAGCCGAGGCGGATCGAGACCAGCCCGGGGGTGTGTCACCGGATGGTGAGGCGACCTGTGCACAGGACGGTGTGGTTGGCGAAGAGGTCATCGAGACGGAACTCGCGCGTCAGGTCACCGGTCCACTCGGCGTTGGTGAGATCGCGGTACGCGGGGGCCTTGACGATGCGGGCCCGGGTGCACTGCGTGAGGATCCACCGCGCCTGCACCTGCCCGGTGGGCGGGTTGGCGTACATGCTCGCGGCCAGCCGCCACAGGTGTTCGCCGGTCGCCCCCTCCGGCTCCACGACTCCGACGACGGCGATATCACCGAGGCCGCGGCGGTCGCTCGACTGTGTGGTGTACGCGACGGTCAGGTGCTCCAGCGGGAAGACAGTGAGGCGGCTGCGGGCGAAGTGAAGGGGCCTGGCCACAGCGGTGGTTCCGTCCTGTGGGGTAGGCGCGGCCGCCTTCGCGGCCGCGCGGGAGAGTTTCGGATCAGCAGCCGTCGCCGTCGCCGCAGCAAGCCGGCGGGTTGCACTCCGCGGCAGTGCCCCACAGCTCGTGGTCGACTGCGTATCCCAGTTCCTCGATGGCCTGGACCGTGCGCTTGATGGACACGCCGTCGCGCAGGCGCTGTTCCTTGAGCGGGCTGTGGTGCAGGAACCTGCGGAAGCGGCGCTGGCAGAAGTCCGCATACTCGCGGCTGTGCAGGATGAAGGCGTGCCAGCCAGGATCGACCCTGCGTGACGGGAACAGCGGCACGTCGTTCCGGTGCCCTGCCATGTCGATGAAGGCGAGGGCTTGGTCCATCACGCGTTCGGCTTCGGGCCGGTTCATGTCCTTCTCGAACTCGAGGAAGGTGACCAGCCGTTCGAAGAGTTCGGCGTCGACGAGTCGGCGCCCGCTGGTCTGTTCTGTCGCGAGAGCGTTCATGCGATGCTCCTTGGGTGCTTCCTCGGCGCGAGGCCTTCCCGCGCGCCGTCGTGCACTCGGGCCCCTCGGGGCCCGGCACCGCCTCGGTCGGGGTTCCTGGCCGGAGTCGTCGGCCGGGGCGGGGTCATCGGACGAGGTCTACGGGCAGCACGGGCCCGCGTACACCTCGATGTCGAGGACGTGTACGCCTTCCTGACCGCGCGAAATGCCGACACTGCGCGCGCCGACGGTCAGCGGCTTGCCGCACCAGACGCAGGCGCGTCCCGCGTACTGCTCCCAGCTCAGGTCTCCGGCTGCGGGCAGCGCGCGTGCGCCGGCCGTGGGCGCAGTCACCGGACGACCCGGCAACGGGGGCAGGCGCACGGCGGGAAGGCGAGCGAATCGGGGAGGTGCTCGGGGTCGCCTATCGGGACCGACAGTCGCCGGACCTCCAGCCGACGGCGTGCGCTCGCGTCCACTCGGTACACCTTGATGGTCATCACGGGCCGTCCCCCGTCAAGTCGTCAGCAGCGATGCCCTGACCGTAGGGAACCCGTGGGTGCGCAGGCCAGTGATGTGCACCAATGTGCGTACACGCGTTCAGACTGTGATGGTGGCTGCATTGCGCCCTTGACGGCTGGCATCCCGAGTTGGAGAGTGGCGCACATCAGCGCACCGGCTAGGCGCAGGAGGCGGCCATGGCCTTAACGTTCATCGGAATCGACCCCGAGACGGGGCAGAACGGTTCACCAACAGCCTGGGTGGACACGGAAACGCGAGACATCATCGTGCAGAGCTACACGGCCGACGAGAAGACGCGGGCCGAGTGCGCGCAGAACACGGCACCGGGACACGCGAAGGGCATCCCCGCCCATGAGACAGTGATCCGGATCCCCCTCCGGATGGTGCCAATGCTGAGGGAGGCGTGCGATGCCGCAGAACGAGCCCAGCTTTAGTGACCTCATGGAGGCGGCGCGACACTCCGCCGTGCACCTTGAGATGCGTGATGTCTACGGCGTCGGAGACGAGGCTGATGACTTCACCGACTGGAAGCGCACCGGACTCCGCGACGCAGACCCGGAGTCGGCGTACTGGCGCCCGTGGGTAGATCTCGTCTCCCGCGCGGTTGCTCGCGGCGTGACCGTCCGCCGTGCACGGGTGGTGTCCGAGCCTGTGACGGACTACATCCGGTACGAGTACTCCGGAACCCCCGTCAACCTCCATGCCGGCGAGCAGGTTCGTTGGCTGTCACGGCGTCGGGCTTCAGACCTTCTCCTGCCTGGCAACGACCTGTGGATCTTCGACGGTACGACCGTGCTGTTCAATCACTTCACCGGCAACGGTGATTGGCAGGACCTCGGGATGGAACTGCGTACCGAGCCCGCCGTTGCCAAACGGTGCATGGACGCGTTCGAAGCAGTCTGGCAGCGGGCAGTCCCGCACGAGCAGTACGAGATCCACTGACGACCTTCATCGAACAGGCCAGCACATGCCCACCTCCCCATCGTCCTCGGCTCAGGCCGCTCGCGAGAATGTCGCGCGGCAACTCCGCGACCTGAGGAAGGAAGCCGGGCTGACAGTGGCTGAGCTGGCCTTGCGATGCGGATGGCACCATGCGAAGACGTCACGGATCGAGAACGCGAAGACACCTCCGTCCCCTAGGGATATTCGTAAGTGGTGCAACGCGTGCGACGCGGTGGACCAGGCCGCGGACCTCGTTGCCGCCTCACGGCACGCGGAGTCCATGTACACCGAGTGGCGCCAGCGGGTCCGCACAGGGCTGCGCCAACTCCAGGACAGCTATGTGCCCTTGTATCAATCGACACAACTGTTCCGCGTGTACTGCTCGACGCTGGTACCGGGTCTGCTTCAAACGGAGGGATATGCGAAGGGGCTCCTGAGCGCGAATGCCCGGTTTCGCGACGTTCCGGACGACGCGGCACAGGCCGCAACTGCACGCCTGGAGCGATCCCGGGTCATCCATGAGCCAGGGCACCGGTTCGTCTTTCTGGTCGAAGAGGCCGCACTGAGCTATCAGTTGGGCGACGCCGAGGCCATGGCCGCGCAGCTGGGCCATCTACTGACAGCCGGCGCGCTTCCGTCCGTGTCACTCGGCGTCATCCCGGCTGCAACGCCCGAGCGACGACTATGGGCACAGGAGACCTTCAGCATCTACGACGACACCCTCGTGTCGGTGGAGCTCCTGTCGGCACAGGTGAACGTCACACAGCCGACCGAGATCGCCTTGTACCTGAAGGCGTTCGAGGAACTGCGGTCGATGGCGGTGTACGGAGCGGTGGCACGGTCGCTGATCGTGAAAGCCATCGAAGCCCTCGAGTGACCGGCTTTGCCCCTCCCGCATCGAGTACGCGCACTCCGCACCCTCAGCCAAGGACGTCCACCTGTGGTGCCGTGCGTGCGGCGACGCCGGCCAGGCGGACGCCCTCAACGTCCTGGCGCCGTTCAGACCTTGTCTGCCGCGATCAGCAGATACTGGAAGCTGCCGTCCTTGTAGGCGTCCAGGAAGGCCTTCTCGATGCCGGTGGCCAGAGGTGACTTGGCGCGCAGTTCCCAGTAGGGGATGGTTGCCGCGGTGAGGTCAACGACGTTGACGGGGACGAGGCGGTTGGCAGCCATTTCCTTGAAGTAGCTGCTGCGGGGGTGAATGCTGCAGATGTAGTGGGCGTTGATCTCGCTGACGGCCCGGGACGGCAGTCCGTAGGCGTCGTTGTAGCAGCCGGTGATGGTGACGTAGCGACCACCGTGCTTGAGGAGCCTGGCGTATTCGGGGAACAACAGCGACAGGTCCACGTACATGGTGCTCTCGTTGTTCCAGATGGCCCGGAAACTGTCGCTCTCGAAGCCGGTGTGCAGCATGTTCTTGAGGTGGAAGCTGACCTTGTCGTCCACCCCGCGTTCCTTGGCCTGATCGTTGGCAAAGGCGACCTGGGTTTCCGAGATGGAGACGCCGTCGACGCTGCATCCGAAGCGGCTGTGGGCAACGAAGCTGCTGCCGCCGCGGCCCGAACCGGAGTCCATGACGCGGTCCGCAGGGGTGATGTCGCCGAGGTGGGTCATCAGCAGATCGGCCTGGGCGCATTCCAGGCGATGAAGCTCGGCCGTGAGGCGTTCCTGGCGGGTTTCCTCGGGTCCCTCGAGCACGGACCAGTCCACGTCGCCGATGCCGTAGTGGTGGTGGTAAATGCCGTCGACCTCGCCCAGGCGGAGGTTGACGGGGTTCTTCTCCTGGTTCCAGTAAGTGGCGACGGACTTCTGGTAGAGGCTGCGCAGAGGGTGGGTGGCGGTGTCCTGGACGGTCATGGCTTCTCCTTGTTTACGGGTTCTATACGGGGGTCTGTACGGGTTCAGTTCGCGTTCTGGTAACGGGGGCTGGTGGCGTGCCACTGCTTGCTGCCGCCCATCCACGCCCACAGACCGGCCAGGTAGCGGCGCAGCTGGGGGGAGCCGGCCGCTGCCAGGACGGCGCAGTCGGCCTCGACGGTGTGCATCAGCTCGTCGTGGATGGCTGCCGTGCGGTCGACCGCCTCTTGGAGGGAGCAGCTGTCCTCAACGGCGATGAGGTTGGGCAGGTTGTTGTCTGAGGGGTCTTCCTTGGCCATCGAGTAGAGGTCGTTGAGCAGGACGTTGGCCATGCCCGCGTAGAGGTAGGTGCGGCGCACCGTGGGGTCGGCGAACTCGTGGGCGGGCAGCTCGTAACCGCCGACCGGGTCGATGAGCACCATGCAGGGGTAGAAGGCGTTCTCGTAACGGTGCAGGAGGTACTCCCACACCGCGGGCTTGCGCCCGCTGCTGCGCCATTCGGCCTCTTGCCCGTATCCGACGAACATGACGTCGAGTTCGTGGCGCAGACGGGCCACTTGGGTGGTGCTGGCGAACTGGGACAGGTGGGCGAGGCAGGATCGGAAGGCGCGCAGGACGGGCTGCCGCTGAACGAGTTCCTCGAACTGCGCGAGGTAGCGGCCGGGGAGGCGGACGGGGTCGATCACTGCGTGGGCCATCGCGAGGCGGGAGCCCAGGAGCTCCGGTTCTGTGTCGTCGCCCTCGTCGACCCAGTGGTCGTCCACGGCCCATTCCGCGAGCCCGCAGCGGGCCGCGGCCAGCAGCCGGTCGGGGTCGTCGCAGTCGGGGTGCGCGAGCATGAACAGCCGCCCGAACTGATGCGAGCGCAGGCGTTCGAGACGGCCGGTGAAGATGCCGATCTCCGCGGCCCAGTCGACCAGGCGGTTGTTGACCTCCTCCCCGAGGGCGGGGTCGTCGCGCAGGGCGTCGGGGCAGTACAGGGGCGGGATCCGCACCGCTGTGTCCTGGCCGGCCGAGGGGGCTTGCTCGGCGGACGGCGGGACCTCGTCCTGTCGGGCGGACTGCGGCGCCTGCGATGCCGTGGACGGGGCGAGGGAGCGGAAAGCGCGGGCGGCGGCCGTGCCCGGCCCGGCGGGGCCGGACAGCAGGCGCTCAAGCGCGACGGGCGCGGGCGGGGCCGGTAGGGCCTGCGCGGTCGTAGTGAGTGTCGGGGTGGCGAGGGCGACTGGTGGGTGTGCGGCCGGCGGCCCGTTCCATGTCCACGGAGGGACGCCGGCGCCACTGGTGGGGGTCATGCGAGGAGTGCCTTTCGGATGGGACGGGGTGGGCGCGCGCCTGCCGTTGGGCGCGCGTGCTGGTGGCCGCGTGTGCGAGGGCGCGCGCGGTATGCCTGCGTTGGGCGTCATACGAGGGGCGCCTTACGAGGGGCGTCTCACGTGGGCGAAGGCCCGGGCGACCGCGGACGGCGTACGGCGGCCCGGGCGACCGCGGACGGCGTACGGCCGATCGCGCCGGGGCAGCGGCGCAACGGGGCGGCTGGGTGCCTGTCGGTTCCGGTCAGCGCCAGCGGCCGACTTCGACGTTCTCCAGGATGCCGAGAGCGTCGGGGACGAGGATCGCGGCCGAGTAATAGGCGGTGACGAGGTAGGAGATGATCGCCTGCTCGTCGATGCCCATGAACCGCACCGACAGGCTCGGCTCGATCTCGTCCGGGATCCCCGACTGCCGCAGCCCGATCACGCCTTGGTCGTCTCTGCCCGTACGCATGCACAGGATCGAGGTCGTACGCGATTCACTCACGGGGATCTTTCCGCACGGATAGATCGGCACGCCGCGCCAGGAAGGGATGCGGTGGCCGCCGATGTCCACCGGCTTCAGGAGCAGGCCGCGCTTGTTGCACTCGCGGCCGAACGCGGCGATGGCCCGGGGGTGGGCGAGGAAGAACTTGCTGCCGCGCCGCCGCGAGAGCAGCTCGTCCATGTCGTCGGGACCGGGCACCCCGTCGTGAGGCTGAAGGCGCTGCGCGTAGTCACAGTTGCTGAGCAGCCCGAACTCCGGGTTGTTGACGAGTTCATGTTCTTGGCGCTCGCGCAGCGCCTCAAGGGTGAGACGGAGCTGCTGCTCGGTCTGGTTCATCGGGTCGTTGTAGAGGTCGGCGACGCGGCTGTGGATTTTCAGGACCGTCTGCGCGATGGAGAGTTCGTACTCGCGCGGCTCGGGCTCGTAGTCGACGAAGGTGTGGGGGATGCGTGGCTCGCCCACGTGTCCGGCCGCGAGGTCGATCGCCGCCTCGCCGTACCTGTTGGTGCGCTGCTGCGGGAGCGCCGCGACCGTGTCCAGGTGGGTGCCCAGCGACCGGGCGCGTGCGGCGAGGTTGTCGACATCCCTTCTGGACAGCACCAGCACCGTGCAGGCGGTGGTGGCGCGGAACGTGCACTCCCAGGCCGGCTCCGTTTCCGTCAGACACTGCTCCCCGAAGTAGGCGCCGTCGGCCAGGAACCCGAGCACGGCGTCTGCGCCGTACGGTCCGGTGCCCACTTTGTCGACGCGGCCGTGCGCCAGCAGGAAGACGCGGTCCTTCGCGTCGCCGGCTTGGGCCAGCACGGTGCCCGGCGCGCAGTCGAGCTGTTCGCAACGACCGGCCAGCTCGGCCAGTACCGCCTCGTCGCCGTACCCTCTGAGCGCCGGCAGCTCCCCCAGCGCGGCCGGGACGACCGAGACCCGCCGGCCGGTCTGCACGAACGTCACCCGCCCGTCACCCACGGCATGGCTCAGCCGCCGGTTCACCCGGTAGGTCCCGCCCTGCACATCCACCCACGGCAGCATCCGTAGCAGCCACCGTGAGGAGGTCTCCTGCATCTGCGGAACGGACTTCGCGGTCGTCGCCAGCTTCCGCGCGGCGGACGTCGCCAGACTCTGCTGCCCGGACGCTTGTGCCTGCACGGCTTCCTGGTCGGCTCCAACGGCCATCTGTGATCCTCAGCTCTCCTGTGGGTGCCGACTTACCCTCCTTCTTAAACAGTTCGCCTGTCATCACACGAAAGAAGGTGAATGCCCCTTTCCTGTCCGGGGTAGCCAGGCAGGCGTGTCGTTTCTTCGCACACACGACCCCATGCGGTTGATCGCTGACGGCGCCCTGGCCGATCTCGGCGCGGGTCGAGTGCTCGGCTGTGTGGTCGCGGGCCGTACCGCACGATCGGTACGAGATCTGCTGGTGGCTCAACTTCCATGGCCAGCTCAGTAATTGGTCGTGGCTGGGGACTCTCGCTGTCTATGCTCCCCAGCGTGAATCCTGTGATCGATGTACTGGCTGCTTCCGAGATCGACCATCTGGAAGGGCTGTGGGGGCAGTTGCTGGCCCACCACAGTAAGAAAGCCCCGCACCTGGCTGAGCTGGGTGCGTTGCGCTCTCCCGCGGAGTCCTGGCGCCTCCGGCGTGAGCAGTACATTGAATGGCTGCGGGAGCCACGCACCACCGTGCTGGTCGCGCGGGACGGGGATCGCCTGCTCGGTTACGCGGTTGTACGTGTCCTCGACGCCCCCGGATCCTGGCAGTGGGGTGATCAGGTCGGCGTACTGGAAACGCTGGTGGTGGATGACGACGCGCGCGGCACCGGAGTCGGGCAGGCCCTTGTGGGGGCCGCACGCGAGCGTCTGGCCGAGTTGAAGGTCCAGGTCATGAAGATCTCGGTCATCGCGGGCAACGAGGACGCGGTGCGCTTCTACCAGCGGGAGGGGGCTGTCGACTTCGTCCGGACGCTGGTCATGCCGGTGTCGGGGTGACGGTACGGTCGCACGTCGGCCTCACACCCCGCTGATTCGACACGTACGTCCAAAGCTTTCGACGCAGTCTGGGCCGACGCACGGCCTGGACGCCCGACCAGGAGGGGACTGCCGCACAGGGGCAGGATTGAGTACCAAAACGCATCCCGGATGACCGATACCAAGTTCCCCCGCACCGCTACCGAGGGCACGTGGACGCTGCCGCTTCTGGTGCTTGCGCCGCTGGCGGCGATCAGACTCCTCACGGCCTTCCACGCCATGGCTGGCCATTTCCTGGGTCCTCTGCGCACTGTCCGCCCTTTTGGTGGCAGCCGGATGGACAACGGCGTTCCGTCATGGGACACGCGGGTCCGCGGCATGGGGCGTCACCGGCATCCGCGTATCGTCCCTGGTCAGCAGTCCGTGCAGGGAGGCCCCGAGCGGATCGGCGGGCCGCGGCGGGCTGTCGTCCTCGGGATCGACGTCGTTGTAGTCGGCGATCCGCATGACCGCCTTGCCGGTCTCGGCCGGACTGAGCGCGCCACTGAGTGGCAGGAAGCCGTACGACTCGAACTCGGCAATGGGCCAGAGGGCGAAGCCGTCGGGGGCACAGATCTCCAGGACAGGCTGCACGACGATCACCCGGGGAGTCTGCCGTATGTCTCACCGGCACGGCCTCCCGATTACGACTCCGTACCTGGCCAACGTGGCCGAGTGCGCTCTGCCCGCCCCGTGTCCGCTCGCAGCGGGAGGGGACAGCACGGAATGCCTGGGTACGCCTCCTACTTGAGCTTCTCCTGCCGCAGGGCGGCGACGAACTGTGTCCAGGCGGCGGACCCGAGACCTAGCCGCGCGCCCTGAGGAACCTTGGAGTCCCGCACAGCCACGTCCGTGCCCGATGCAGCGACCTCGACGCACTCGGTGCCGCTCCCTCCGCTGTACGAAGACTTGATCCAGCGGACGTGTTCCTGGTCCATCACAGCTCCTTGCAGACCCGATTCAAGAGCGCGGCTGACGCGCCAATGTCCAGCGCCTGCGCGCGCAGGTATTCGAACGCCAACTTATAGCGCTCCAGTTCCTGCGGCTTCTCCATGAACAGGCCACCGCCGATGATGTCCACGTACACGACGTCGAGTTCCGGGGTCGGTCCACCCAGGATGACGAAGCTGCCAACTGCGGCGGCATGAGCTCCGGCGGTGAACGGCAGTATCTGTACGGTCACTTGGGGCTCCTCCGCCCGCGCCAAGAGGTGGCGCAGCTGCTCTCGCATGACCTCACGGCCGCCGACCATGCGCCGGATGACGGCCTCGTCGATCACGGCCCAGATGTGCGGCGGCTCCTCTCGATCTAGGAGCTCCTGCCGCTTCATACGGATGTCGACCATGTGCGCGATCTCTTGATCCGTACACCTCATCTCGGATGCACGGTGCACTGCCTCTGCGTAGGCGCGGGTCTGGAGCAGACCGGGTACGTACATGCAGGCGTAGTGATCCTCGCGTACCACCTCGTCTTCAAGCGTCAGCATCAGGTTCATCGACTCGGGGATCGGGTCAGCGAGCGATCGCCACCAGCCCTGGATCTTGGCGCCCTTAGCCAATTCGACAAGTGTCTCGCGCTCCTGGTCCGACGCCCCGTACTCGCGGCAGAGCGCGTCGACGGCAGGCCACTTGACCGCGCCTTCCTTCTTCTCGTAGCGACTCAAGGTGGCCTTGGAGACGCCAACCAACGCTCCTGCTTCCTCCAGCGTGAGGCCTTTGCGCTCGCGCAGGCGGCGTAGATCGGCGCCAAGTTGGCGCCTGCGGGTGGTTGGTCCAACTGCCATGGTCGAGACCCTTCGTGTCGATCACCTTGAGCGTGCACGGTGTGGTGCGCAACAGACAAGACAGCGCACGCCGGGGGCGCGTAGTGCGAGTGAGTGCTCCTCCAACTCGTATGTGAGAGTTCCATATTGAGAGTTCCACTGCCACTCTGGAGAACTGAACCACTACACAGCGCGATCGCTGCGACTCTGCTGAAGGGCTGATTCAAATGAGTGCATGCCGTTACGAAGTCACAAGGAAGAGCTGGGTGTTGCCCTTCCTGGCCGAACCCGAGGAAGTTGCGGGCCTCCGCCGAGTCATGCGCCTGCACTTGAACCACTGGGGGCTCAGAGGTGCGGTCGAGGCTGCCCAGCTCTGTGTGAGTGAGCTCGTCGCCAACGTCATCACGCACGTTGGAGCAGGAACACCAACGACACTTGCGGTCTCGATGAAAGGCACATATCTCCGCCTCGAAGTGCAAGACCCTGACGCTCAGGCGCTTCCAATGCTGGTCTCAGCGCTCCCGGCCGAAGAAGCTGGCAGAGGGCTGTCGCTCGTCGACACGGTGGCCGACCGCTGGGGCGTCATCCTCACTGGATCAGGCAAGACAACCTGGGTTGAGCTAGCCACGGAACTGTCGGCGGCTAATGGGCACGTCAATGATCCGCGCGTCTCGAAGGCTGAGGCTGTGTTAGCGCTCTACGGGGACAGCGAGCCGCTGCGCAGGCAAAGCGCCTCACCACTCAGCCTCGCCGTCGCCGAAGATGTCTCGGTGCATCTGATCGCCGACCTTCTTCACTGGCATCGCGCCCACGGCCGCGATCCGGACGAGGCTCTGGATCGGGCCCAGACGCACTTTGAGGCGGAGTTGGGCTAATTGTCGTCTACTCCCTGTTCGCCCATCTCGCCCCCAGTCAGGCTCGTCGTGCGGTTGAAGGAGTCGCCCTCCGCCCAAATGCTGGTAATTGAGAGTGCGGCGCAGAGGTCGAGCATTTCTTTGTGAGGTCGATGGGGCAGCAGGAGGCCGAGTGCTGGGCGCGGTTGGATGTAGCGCTGATAGTCGAATAGTTGCCCTATGCCCATGCGTATAGCCTCTCGGCTGACCGTCCCCTTGGCTTCTATGAGGAAGTCGTGTTGAGCTATGTACAGGTCTGTGCGCAGGACTGTCCGCTCGTCGCCGAGTGTGATCCTCTTGCTGGTGGCTCTCAGGCCACGCTGCCTAAGGTGAACGAGGTAACGAGTAACTAGGAGCGACTCGCGCCGTTCCGCTTCCCTGGATTGCTGAGCGCCGACACTTGAGCGCTCAGTCTTCCGCCGCTCCACCTCTACGTCCTCCACCGTGGTTTCTGTGTGGTGAGGCGCTATCTGACATGCGTGAGCGGGGGTGGCAGAGACCGGCGCGAGGCGGAACGTAATGACGCTCCGCATCTCGCCGTTCTTGTCGGGGCGGTCCGTTCGGTACCAAGGGTTGTCGTCTGCGATGGCAAACTCGCCGATGTGTTGCACAACGCCTGACTTTACTGGGCGGAATACATGTAGGGGGCGACCCTCTTTCCGATGGCGAAGGATGTTGCGGTTCCCGCCAGTCATTTCCTGATCGCCGACGGTGCCTTCGCCCGTGTAGTGGTAGTGGCCGTCGGCTCCCCAGTCATCGAAATAGCCGTAGAGTCGCCGAGCTTTGAGGCTGCTGAAGAGCATCAACTCGCCGTCGGCTTTCGTGGCTGGCGTAATCCCCTGCTGCCGATTCCCACCGTAGGTGTCATGTATTTCACTACGGCGCAACTGCTGTTCGACTGGAATGTCGAGCATGAACTCTCCTGGGTCCGCTTTGGGAATTTTCGAGGCTTCGGCGAAGGGACGCTCATGGCAGACACTGCATCAGAGAAGGGCTGTGTCGGGAGGCTGTTCTTGCGATCGCCGATGCTGCCCTGGGATTCAGCGCGCCGTCACTGTCGAGGACGGAGCGCTCGTCGGAACGTCGAGTCAGCCTGGAACCAGGGCGTAGTACATACAGCAGAGGCGACTCACACGTGAGTTGGCCGCCCGTGACAATCCCTGTAAGCCGCCCCCGACCCGCACCAGCACGCCGCCCCCCTCGCCGGAGGCCACGCCGCCGCACGGCCCCTTGCCGCCAGTGTCGTCGCGTACTGCGGGAGCAGGTCCGCGTTCGACGGGGATGACTGTTCCGAGGCTGCGAAGGCCTCGTACGACGGGACCGTGCCCGTCACGATGCCCAGGTTTTCCGTACCCGTGGACGACAGGTCCCGCAAGGACGCCTCCAGGTCCGTCAGGTGGGCCTCGTGGGTCGGGTATTCGCGTTCCAACTCGGGGTACGCCGCGAGCAGTTCGTCCAGTTCGGGCTCCGGCCAGTGGAGGACCGCCACCGGGAAGGGGCGGGACAACGCCGAGCGGTAGGAGCCGAGTTCGGAGCGGAGGCGGGCGATTTCTGCCTGGAGTTCGGCCGGGTTGTCGGAGCCCAGGGCCCACAGGCGCTTCGGGTCGTGGAGTTCGTCCAGGGAGATGTCTCCCGGGTGGACCCGGTCCGCCAGGGCGTCGCGGCCGTCGTGGGGGAGGCCCAGGAGGCGGCGGACGCGGTGGCGGCCGGCGAGGAGGGACTGGGTGGCGTAGGGGACCTCGTCGTCGTCCGCGGGGAGCAGCAGGTCCAGGGCCGTGGTGAAGCAGTCGTGGGACGCCTCGAGCTCGTCGTGGGACTCCAGGGTCTCCGCGATGATCTCCCAGGGTGCCGCGTCCGCCGGGGCCGCCGTGCGGATGCCGTTGATCAGGGCGCGTGCCTCTGCCTCGTGGCCGTACTCCCACAGGTTCGCCGCCTGGAGGGCCTTGATCAGCAGGGTGTGGTCGGGGTCCGTCGTGAGGAGGCGGTCGTAGAGAGTGGAGGCACGTTCGCGGTCGCCCGCCAGTTCAAGGTGGGCGGCGGCTTGGAGGAGCAGTTGCTCGTCGTCCTCGGGGTACTGTGCCGCGGTACGCAGCAGGCGCTCGGCTTCGGCGATGTGGTCGGCAGGCGTGTCGGGGCGCATGGTGGACACCGTACTGCTGTACGGCGGTTCGGCGGGGTGAAGCCCATACGACAGGGACGGTCCTGCCGCCGTACGGATCTGGTGACTTGGGCGATCAGCCCCTATCGTGCGCCCGTGCGAGAGCGGTTGGCGGTCGTCGTTCAGGGGCGCGGCTCGCGGAGGCGGGCCGCGTTCGCTCATGGGCTGTGGGCGGGCGCCGAGGTCGCCGTCACCCTCGGGATCGTCGTGCTGCTGCTCGTCGTGCACCAATTGTGGTGGACCAACCGGCAGGCCCGCGTCGGCGCCGAGCACAAGGTCCGGGCCCTGGAACAGGAGTGGGGCACACCACCGGGTGAGGAACAGGACATCTCTGGAGGAAGCGGGGAGACCCTTCCCGGAGCTGCGGTGCCGGGCGAGCCCGAAAGTCCCGGCCCGGAACCGGGTCCGCCCAGCCGGCCGAAACCCCGCTGGGACCAGGCTTACGCCGTCCTCCGCATCCCGCGCCTCGGCGTCGTCGCTCCCGTCGCCCAGGGCATCGCCAAGAGGGGAGTCCTCGACAAGGGATACGTCGGGCACTACCCGGGGACCGCCCAGCCCGGCGAGGCCGGGAACTTCGCCGTCGCCGGGCATCGCAACACCCACGGCGAGCCCTTCCGCCACATCAACCGGCTCCGGGAAGGTGACCAGGTCCAGGTCGAGACGCGGGAGGGGGTGTATCTGTACGTCGTCGACAGAGGCATCGCGCAGACCTCCCCCCGCGACACGGGAGTGATCGCCCGCATCCCGCGCAGCATCGTGAAGCCCTCCGCCGGATACAGCGAGCCCGGCTACTACCTCACCCTCACCACCTGCACGCCCGAGTTCACCTCCACCTACCGGCTCGTCGTCTGGGGAAAGCTGAAGGCCATGCGGCCCCGCCGGAGCTAGCAGCCGTCGTGTATAACGGCTGGAGGATCCGAGGAGCGACAGGAGAGGGGCAGGTATGGAACAGCGTCGAGCGATGCAGTCCCTCCGGCCCGTCGCGCTCCTGTTTCTCCTCCTCGTCGAGGTCCTCCTCATCGACGGCGGCAGCCTCACCGCCGCGGTCGCGCTCGCCGCGACCGCCACCGCCGCCGCCGGTTCCGCGCTCGTCGTCTGCGCGGTCATCAGCGCGCGCTGTGCTCCCGTCGTGCCCCGCACCCGGGTCCGCACCGCCATCCGCGACCGTGAGCAGCGCACCGCCTTCCTGCCTCAGCGCGATCCCGACGCGAAGGGGCGGACCAGGCCCCGAGCGCCCGGCCGTGCCCTCCTGACGGCCGCGTAGGGAAGCCCCCGCAGGGGGACCCACTCGTACACACCCCTCGCGGGCGTCATGCCGACGTATGTCCTCATTCCGGCACGACGAGACCCTCGGAGGGCTCACCCATGTCCGTTTTCGCCAGCCTGGTCGCACACCTCGCGGACCTGCTCCAGCCGCTGTTCCACGCGTCTGCCACCGCAGCCGCGATCATCCTGTTCACCGCGCTCGTACGCCTCGCCGTCCATCCCCTCTCACGGGCGGCCGCTCGCGGCCAGAAGGCCAAGGCCAGGCTCTCGCCGCAGATCGCCGAGCTGCGCACGAAGCACGCCAAGAACCCGGACCGTATGCAGAAGGCGCTCACGGAGCTGTACGCCGAGGAGAAGGTCTCGCCCCTCTCCGGCTGTCTGCCCAGCCTGCTGCAGCTGCCCGCCTTCTTTCTCATGTACCACCTGTTCTCCAGCTCGCGGATCGGCGGCGAGGCGAACGGCCTTCTCTCGCACACCCTCTTCGCCGCGCCCCTCGGGGGCCGCTGGTCCGACGCCCTCGCGCACGGCGGGGTCTTCGGCGGGGCCGGGGCGGTGTACGTCGTGCTCTTCGCGATCGTCGCCGCCGTGGCGACGTACAACTACCTGCGTACGAAGCGGCAGCTGGCGGCTGCGCCGGTGCCCCAGGAAGGCATGCCGGGCATGGGCGCGATGACCAGGATCATGCCGCTGATGTCCTTCTTCACGCTGCTCACCGTGGCGTGGGTGCCGCTGGCCGCCGCGCTCTACGTCGTCACAAGCACCACCTGGACCGCCGTCGAGCGGGCGTTCCTCTACCGGGACATGCCGGTCGCGGGCGCGCTGGCTACTGCCGGGTAACGGTCCAGGTTGTGAACGGGGTCTTGCAGAGTGGTTCGGTGTCTTGGAGGATCAGCCAATCCTCCGATCCTCTCGATGGCCGCTACCCATCGTCGGGGCTCGCACTCGACAAGGGGAGAAAAGACCATGAAGCTGCTGCGTGTCGGCGCTGCGGGCGCCGAGCGACCGGCCCTGCTCGACCAGGACGGTACGACCCTGCGGGACCTGACCGGCCTTGTCACGGACATCGACGGGGAACTGCTCGCCGACGCCTCCGCCCTCGCCCGGATACGGGCCGCGGCGGACGCGGGCGAGCTGCCCGTGCTCGAGGCGGTGGGCCTGCGGATCGGTGCGCCGGTCGCCCGTGTCGGCAAGGTGGTGTGCATCGGGCTGAACTACCACGACCACGCCGCCGAGACCGGCGCGGACGCCCCGGCCGAGCCGGTCGTCTTCTTCAAGGCCGCCGACACGGTCATCGGGCCTCACGACACCGTGCTGGTGCCGCGCCGCAGCCGCAAGACCGACTGGGAGGTCGAGCTCGCGGTGGTGATCGGGAGTACGGCCCGCTACATCGAGGACGACGAGGACCCGCTGTCGTACGTCGCCGGGTACGCGGTCGCGCACGACGTCTCGGAGCGCGAGTTCCAGATCGAGCGCGGCGGCACCTGGGACAAGGGCAAGAACTGCGAGACGTTCAACCCGCTGGGTCCCTGGCTGGTGACGGCGGACGAGATCCCCGACCCGCAGGCGCTGAGCCTGAAGCTGTGGGTCAACGGCGAGCTCAAGCAGAACGGCTCCACCGCGGACCAGATCTTCCCGGTGGCCGAGGTCGTGCGCTACGTCAGCCAGTTCATGACCCTCTACCCCGGCGACGTCATCAATACGGGCACGCCGGCGGGCGTGGCGCTGGGGCAGCCGGAGCCGAAGCCCTACCTGCGGGCGGGCGACGTGGTGGAGCTGGAGATCGACGGGCTCGGGCGGCAGCGCCAGGAGCTCAAGGACGCGTAGGGCGCTCGCATGGAGGTCCGGCGCGGGGTTCGGGACCGGTCCCATATCCCCGCGCCGGAGTCAGTGGCTGCCTCGGTGGGCGGAGATGAAGCGCTCCAGCGCCTCGACCACCATGGCGTGGTCCTCGGCCTGGGGCAGGCCCGAGACCGTGATCGTGCCGACGACGCCCGTGCCCTCGACGGTGATCGGGAACGAGCCGCCGTGCGCCGCGTACAGGTTCGGGTCGAGGCGCGAGGCGTCCTCGAAGGTGGTGCCCTTCGCGCGGTGGCGGGCACCGACAAGGAACGAGCTCTCGCCGTAGCGCTCGACGACCCTGCGCTTGCGGTCGATCCACGCGTCGTTGTCGGCGCTCGATCCCGCCAGCGCGCAGTGGAAGAGCTGCTGCGTCCCGCGGCGGATGTCGATGGAGACCGGGGCCTCGCGCAGGTGCGCCATTTCGACCAGCAGGCTGCCGAGCGCCCAGGCGTCGTCGTGGGTGAAGCGGCGCATCGTCAGCTTGCGTTCCTGGGCCTCGATCTCCTCGACGGTGAGCGGGGCGGGGAGGGGAGCGGTCATGCCGGTACCTCCACGGTGATGCCTTCACGGGCGGAGTGGTGGGCGGCTTCCAGGACGTCCAGCGCGGCCGCGGCCTCCTGGGTGGTGACCGGCGGCGGTGTGCCGTCGCGCAGGGCGGCGGCGATCGCCGCGTAGTACGCCGGGTAGTCGCCCGGTGCCGTCTCGACGGCGCGGCTGCCGTCGGTCAGGGGGGATTCTTCCCCAGAGGCTTCGACCTGGAACGGGCCTTCACCGACGCCGACCCGGCCCCACAGGGACTTGGGCTCGACGCCCCATGCGTCCATGTCGCCGGTGGGGCGGAGGCCGTCGCGCAGGGCGGCCTCCTGCGGGTCGAGGCCGTACTTCACGTATCCGGCCTTCGAGCCGAGGACCCGGAAGCGGGGACCGAGCTGTGCGGTCGTGGCGCTCATGTACAGGTGCGAGCGGACGCCGCTCGTGTGCGTGAGCGCGATGAAGGTGTCGTCGTCGGTCTCGGCGCCGTGGCGTCGTACGTCCGCCTCGGCGTACACCCGGGTGGCCGGGCCGAACAGGGTCAGCGCCTGGTCGACGAGATGACTGCCCAGGTCGTAGAGCAGGCCGCCGAACTCCATCGGGTCGCCCGACTCGCGCCAGCCGCCCTTGAGTCCGGGCCGCCAGCGCTCGAAACGGGACTCGAAGCGCTGTACGTCGCCGAGCTCGCCGGCCGCGATCAGCTGCTGCAGGGTCAGGAAGTCGTTGTCCCAGCGGCGGTTCTGGAAGACGGAGAGCAGCAGGCCGCACTCCTCGGCGAGGGCGGCGAGCTCACGCGCCTCGGCGGCCGTGCCGGCGACCGGCTTGTCGACGACGACCGGGAGACCGGCCTTGAGGGCGGCGGTGGCGATCGGGACGTGCGTCTTGTTGGGGGAGGCGATCACGATCAGGTCGAGATCGTCCGTGCGGTCCCCCAGCTCGTAGGCCGAGTCCGCGAGGCGCACATCGGGGAACTCGGCGCGGGCCTGCTGCTGCCGTTCCGGGTTCGAGGTGACGATCGTGTCGAGCGTGAGGCCCTCGGTGGCCGCGATCAGCGGGGCGTGGAAGACGGACCCTGCCAGGCCGTAGCCCACGAGTCCGACGCGAAGCGGGGTGCGGGTGCCGGTACCGGTCATGCCTTCCACTTAAGCAACGGTGTTGCCAAAGTGCAAGGGCAGAGGACAATGGGATCCGTGAAGCCCATGAACCGAACCATCAACGGAGCGAATCTGCCCGTGCTGCGCAGCCACAACGCGTCCCTGGTGCTCGACCTGCTGCGTACGGCCGGTGAGCTAGGCATCAGCCGGATGGAGCTGGCCGACCGCACCGGGCTGACACCGCAGGCGGTCAGCAAGATCACCGCGCGGCTGCGGGAGGCGGGCCTGGCGGCGGAGGCGGGCCGACGGGCGTCCACCGGCGGCAGACCCGGCACGGCGCTTCGTCTGGTTCCTTCGGCCGGGCACGCGGTGGGCCTGCACCTGGATCGCGACGAAATGACGGCGATCCTGCTGGACCTGTCAGGCACGCCGGTCGCGGTGCGCACCGCTCCTCTCGACCTCGGCGCGGGTTCGGAAGCGGTGGTGGAGCGGGTGGCGGGCGAGGTGGAGGCGCTGGACCCGGCGGGCAGGCGCGTCCTCGGAGTGGGCGTCGCCATGCCCGGGCCCCTCGATCACGCCACCGGCGTCACCCACCGGGTCACCGGGTTTCCCGAGTGGGACGGGTTTCCGCTGCGGGACGCGCTGGCCGCGCGGCTCGGGCTGGCCGTCGTACTCGACAAGGACACCAACGCGGCCGCCCTCGCCCTCGCCCTCCGTGGAGCGGGGGAGTCGTTCGCGTATCTCCACCTCGGTACCGGGCTCGGTGCCGGGCTCGTCCTCGGTGGGGCGCTCTACCGGGGGGCCCGCACCGGTGCGGGGGAGTTCGGGCATCAGGTCATCGAGCTGGACGGGCCCCAGTGCGTGTGCGGTAAGCGTGGGTGCATCGAGGCGCTCTGTCTCCAGGCCGTCGGGCGCGGTGAACTCGACCGTGCCGCCGGTGTTCTCGGTATCGGCGCCGCGAATCTCGTCGAGCTGCTCGACATCGACCGCGTGCTGCTCGGTGGCCGGGTCGTCGTCGACGACGCCGGGTCGTTCGTACCGGGGGTCGGGCAGCGTGTCGGCATCCCGGTGGCCCTCGCCGAAGGCGGCGCGCACGTCGTCGCCGAAGGCGCCGCGCAGCTAGTCCTCGCTCCCCTCTTCGGGCGGGCCGAGGTCGAACTCACCGCACCGAAAATAGGCTGATAGGGCGGATTTGTGCGGCTGACCGGCTCGGCCCGGACGTGGCGAGGGGACCCTGCCGCGCGCGCGTGGCAGGGTCTCGCTGCATGACCCGGTGTCCCCCCGGGGTTCGTACGCAGCCGAGCAGCAAAGGTCCCCCATGCGACTGCGCAATGCCCTCGCCGTCGGAGTCACCGCAGCCACCATCGCGCCCGCCGTGCTCACCGGCTCGGCCGCGGCGGCCGCGGCCGTGACCGCCCGCGCCGCCGCCGGGACCCTTGCGGGGCCGGCCACGCCGCCCCCGCCCGCACGCCCCGACGTTTCGCTGCCCACCTGCGGCACGGTGTCCGACCCCGACTTCCCCATCGACACCCGCATCCACGGCGGACCGGCCGTCCACCACCCGGGCGGGGGCTTCGAGGAGTGGTCCGTGGACCTCGCCAACACCACCGGCGAGAACTGCGGCAACATCCACCCGGTGATCGTCTTCACCGGCCGGGACCCGGGACTCACCCCCGCCCGGATCACGCTGGAGTTCCACGACGACGCGGCGGCCCGCTGGCGTCCTGTCACCCTGGAGACGACCTCCGAGGACGAGATCGTCGGCGCGTTCGACGACGGCTTCCCCGGCTTCGTTGTCCCCGCCCGCAAGACGGTCACCATCAAGGTCCGCCTCGCCCTGGCCGCCGGCACCCCGCCCAACCAGGTCACGGTCAACGCCGCCGTCGTCCAGCGCCGGGGCGACGACGGCGACTGGGTGGGGGAGTCCGGCGACTACCGCTTCGCCGTCCTCGACAAGGACCACATCCCCGGCACCACCCTCCCCTTCGACGAACTCGCCACCACCGGCACCGGCACTCTCCTCCGCTTCGGCGCGGCCGCCGGTGTGATCCTGCTGGGCACCGGGGTCCTGATGCTCGCGCAGCGCCGGATGCGCGCGGGCCGCCGTTGATCGTTCATACACGTCCGCGAACCACCCCTGGTGGACTACCCGAACGACCGGGCGCCCGGCGCCCCTGTCCGCTCCGGCATCCCGGAGCACGGACGCATCCCCGAGTACTACGCCGTCAAGGCCCATATATCCCTCCTGATCGAGGAGTTGGGCGAAGGGGGACTGCTGCCGACCGAACGTGATCTCGCCGTACGGTACGAGGTCTCGCGCGAGACGGTGCGTCAGGCGCTGCGCGAACTCCTGCTGGAGGGCCGGCTGCGCCGCCAGGGCCGCGGCACGGTCGTCGCGGGCGCCAAGCTGGAGCAGCCGCTCTCGCTCGCCAGCCACACCGAGGCGTACGCCGTCAGGGACTGGGTCATCGACGGGGTCAAGGTCATCGCTTCCTGATTAGGCTGGGGACGCCGCCACACCGTCGTCGCGGCGTCCCCAGCACACTGCGTACGGCAGGAGTCCGTCCCCATGGCAGAGCGCAAGCCGATCGAATCCTGGCTCACCGACATGGACGGAGTCCTCATCCACGAGGGCGTGCCGATCCCGGGCGCCGACTCCTTCATCAAGAAGCTGCGGGAGACCGGGAGGCCCTTCCTGGTCCTGACGAACAACTCCATCTACACCGCGCGGGACCTGCACGCACGGCTCGCCCGCATGGGCCTGGACGTGCCCGTGGAGAACATCTGGACCTCGGCACTGGCCACCGCGCGGTTCCTGGACGACCAGCGCCCCGGCGGCACGGCGTACGTCATCGGCGAAGCGGGTCTGACCACCGCGCTGCACGACATCGGCTATGTCCTCACCGACCACGAGCCCGACTACGTGGTGCTGGGCGAGACCCGTACGTACAGCTTCGAGTCCCTCACCAAGGCGATCCGGCTGATCAACGCCGGGGCCCGGTTCATCTGCACCAACCCCGACGAGACCGGCCCCTCCACCGAGGGCCCGCTGCCCGCGACCGGCTCGGTCGCCGCGCTGATCACCAAGGCGACCGGCAAGGACCCGTACTTCGCGGGCAAGCCGAACCCGCTGATGATGCGGACCGGGCTCAACGCCATCGGGGCGCACTCCGAGACCAGCGCCATGATCGGCGACCGGATGGACACGGATGTGCTGGCCGGTCTCGAGGCGGGCATGGAGACGTTCCTGGTGCTCACCGGGCTGACCAGCCCCGAGGGCATCGACAAGTTCCCCTTCCGGCCCTCCAAGGTCGTCGATTCGATCGCGGATCTCGTCGACCGGATCTGACGCCGAACGCTGTCCCGCCGATCTGTTTGAGGCCGAACGGGTCTGATGCATTTGTGCACGTCAGGGGGCTCATATGGACCACCGGGCCGCTCCAGCGGATGCGAAAACGCCCCAGACGCGTGAATCTTTCCGTATCAGGAGGTTCACGATGCGTTCATGCTCGATAGCTCTCCGTGCCGCTGGGGCGGCCACGGTCCTGGTCCTGGCGCCCGCCGCCACCGCCGCACACGCCGAAGACTCCGTGCAAGTCGCCGTCGCCCCGGCCACCGTCGTCCCCGGCGATCAGGTGGCGATCAGCGTCTCGGGCTGCGCTGGAACCACGGCCACCGTCACGTCCCAGGCCTTCGCCGCGGACGTGGAGCTCTCCACCAAGCAGGGCTCCCAGTTCTCCGGACAGACGACCGTGAAAGCCGGCGTGAGTTTTGCCGCGTACGAGGTCAGCGTCGTCTGCGACGGTCATCGCCACCCGGCGAAGGGCCAGATCAAGGTCGTCCAGGCGCCGACGGACCAGCACACCCCCGTCGCACCGGTCCGCGCGGGCGGTGGCGGCGCGGCCAACCTCGCCGTGGCCACGACGGACCGCGTCGAGGGCGCGGGCCCCGGCACTCCGCACGCCGTGATCGGCCTCGTCCTCGCGGGCGTGGCTGCGATCGCCGTGGCGTTCCACGGCTCACGGCGGCGCCGGACGGAATCGGACTGACATGTCCTCCGCCGAAGGCTCGGCGGGGAACGGTCGGCTGGTCACCGGAGTGGCCTGGGCGGTGCTCCTGCTCGGGCTGTGGCTCTGGGGCCGCGGGTTCACCGGCGGCTGGGGTGGTACCTCCGCTCCCACCACTGGGGATGTGGCGGCGGTCGGACGGCCGCCAGGGGTGCCTCTACCCCCCGCTCACGATCCGCTGAGCCCTGCCAGGCCCGACCGGGTGGAGATACCTGCGATAGGCGTCGCCGCCCCGGTCGTCCCGCGCGGGCTGGACGGCGCCGGTGCGGTGGACCCTCCGCCGTACGCCATGCAGAACACCGTCGGCTGGTATGACAGCGGTACGCAGCCGGGCGCGTCCGGTGCGGCGCTGCTGGTGGGCCATGTCGACACAGAGACAAGACCCGCCGTCTTCTACGGGCTGAGTTCAGCCCGCCCCGGCGAAAAGGTCCGGGTGACAAGGACCGACGGCTCGGTCGTGGAGTTCACCATCGACGACGTCCAGGTCTTCGGCCGCGACCACTTCGATCCGCGGAAGGTCTACGGGCCGCGCGAGGACGGGCGGGCGGAGCTGCGGCTGATCACCTGCGGCGGCACGTTCGACCGGGTGAAGCGCACGTACAACGCGAATGTGGTCGTCTCCGCGTATCTGACCGCAGTGGTGAAGTCGTAAACGGGAGGCGGGAGTCGGGCCGGGAAGCGATCGTCAGGGTCCAACCTGGCTCGACCGACGACATGCTCCCCCCAGGGCCGTCGGCCGAGCCGGTCCTCGACCGCGGGCGCCCGGGCTGCGGGAGAAGCCCGGCACCGGCACGGGAGGTTCTGGATGGTCCGGTCGCGCTCATGGCAAGGGGCCGGGGCCGGATGCCCGACACTCTAGAACGGTTGGCGGGCCGGGCCTAGAGGGTGGATGACGCCTTGTTGTGGAGTCGTCGCCCTCAGTGCCGGCGGCCCCGGGTCCGGGCTCGTGGCCGCCGGCGGGCGTGTGCCAGGATGGATTCGACCTGTCTTGTCCGGGAGAAAGCCTGGGGGCGGGACACCGGCAAGTGCACCAAGGGGGAGTGGATGTACGGGAGTTCCACGGGGCGTGCCCGCCTGTGCGTGGCCGCGGCGGCGGGGGCAGCGGTGCTGCTGTCGCTCGCAGGGTGTTCCTCCGACGACGGCGAGGACGGCAAACCGGCGGTCAGCCAGCAGCCGAAGGCGAAAGATCCCTACTGGGTCAACCCCGACGGGAAGGCCGCGCGGCAGGTCTCCGCCTACCTCAAGGACGGCGACGACAAGAACGCCGGACTGATCAGGAAGATCGCCGAGCAGCCCGTCGCCGAATGGATCGGCCCCGACAATCCGGAGGCCGAGGCCAAGGGCTTCACCGAGGCGGCCGCGAAGGCCGACCGGGACGCACTGCTCGTGCTCTACAACATCCCGCACCGCGACTGCGGACAGTTCTCCAAGGGCGGCGCGGCCGACGGCAACGCCTACCGGGAGTGGGTCGACAAGGTCGCGGAGGGGATCGGCGACCGGCGGGCCACGGTGATCCTGGAGCCGGACGCGGTGCTGCACCTCGTGGACACGTGCACGCCGCAGGAGTTCCACGAGGAGCGGTTCGACCTGCTCAAGGGTGCCGTCGAGAGACTGAAGCAGCAGCCGAAGACGAAGGTGTACCTGGACGCGGGCAACGCGGGCTGGTCGCAGCCGGACGCGCTGTTCGACCCGCTGCGCCGGGCCGGGATCGACAAGGCCGACGGCTTCTCGGTCAACGTCTCCAACTTCTACCCGACCGCGGCGAGCAAGGAGTTCGGCCGCAAGCTGTCCGCGAAGGTCGGCGGCAAGCATTTCGTGATCGACACCAGCCGCAACGGCAACGGCCCGTACACCGGGGGCCAGGACCCGTGGTGCAACCCGCCGGGCCGCGCGCTGGGCGAGAAGCCGGCGACGCAGACGGGCGACGCGCTGGTCGACGCGTATCTGTGGGTCAAGCGGCCGGGGGAGTCGGACGGGGAGTGCAGGGGTGGACCCCGGGCGGGGGAGTGGTGGCCGGAGTACGCGCTGGGGCTGGCACAGGCGTCGAAGTAGGCGCTACGGGGCCCGGTCGGCCTGAGAATTCAGGCCGACCGGCGGGAACCCTCAGGCCCTGTCCGGCCGATCTTGCCGGGCTCGCGTGCCCTGGCACGCACATCTGCTGCGTTGTCGTCAGTCGCCTACGCTCCGTGGGCTCCTTCCTCCGCCTTGCAACTGCACGCACCAGACCCCGCTCACTGATCCGGCCTGATCGACCGGACAGGACCTACGGGACCTCGACCCACACACCCTCCGACGGCGTCCCCTTCTCGTCCGTCACAAAGAGCATGTACCAACCCGAGGGCACCAGCGCCCGGTTGGACGGCACCGTCACCTCGATCCCGTCCGCCACCTTCTTCACGTCCAGCGCGATCGACCGCTGATCCGTGTCCGTGACGTGTGTGACCGCGCTCGGACGCATCAGCTTCGCCGTCTTGACGGACGCGCCGTCCTTGACCTTGAACGTCCCCGAGTCCCCGCGCGCGATGGACTTCGGCCCGCCGCTGACGACCGGCCTGGCGTCCCGGTAGAGATACGGCGGCGTGTAGATCTCGATGCGCTGCTCGAAGACACCCGGCTTTGTGTTCGCCTTGTCCGCGAACAGCGAGTCCGAGCCGAAGATCATGACACGTCCGTCGGGGAGCAGCACCGAGCCCGAGTGGTAGTTGCGCCCCACCGCGGGGTCGGCGACCCGCTTGTATGTGCCGGTCTTCGGGTCGTACGTGCGCGCCTGGAGCACGTTCGAGCCGCCGCGCCCCCGGTAGTCCGAGGAACCTCCGGTCACCAGGATCGAGTCGTCGGGCAGCAGCGAGGCGCTCGGGTAGCGCGTGCCCTTGTCCAGCGAAGCGCCGTCCTTGAAGCGGGGGTTGTTCTCCTTGAGGTCGACCAGGCGGGACTTCTCACTCGCCTTCTCGGACTCGCCGACCCCGCCGCCGCCGATGACCATGAACTTCTGGTCCTGGGCGGGCGGCAGCATGACCGTGGCGGAGGTTTCCATCTTGTCCGGGTCGCTCAGCCCGGGGATCTTGACGAACTTGTTCGTCTTCAGGTCCCAGACGCCCGGCGCGCGGCCGACGTCGGCCGGTCCGTACCCGGCGTTGGAGCCGGAGTAGAACAGCTTGCCGTTGTCCATCAGGAAGATCGCCGGGTAGGTGGGGAACTTCCTGATGATCCCGGTGTACTGCCACTTCTTGGTCTTGGGGTCGTAGATCTCGTCCTTGCCGGGGACGATCTGCCCGATCTCGTCCAGGCCGGAGAGCGCGAGGACCTTGCCGTCCTTGAGCGTGGTCAGCGTGGGGTACCAGCGGGCCTCGTTCATCGGGTCGACGGTGATGTACTTCTCCGCCACCGGGTCGAACTCGAAGGCCTCCTTGATGCCCTGGAAGTCCTTCTTGTCGAGTGCGAGCTTCTGCGCGATGCCGTAGATGTTGCGGGCGTCGGAGCCCTTGAGGCCCTGCACGCGGTAGTTGTCCTCGGTGCCGGTCTCGAAGTCCTTGCCGGACTCCTCGGCCTCGACGTAGATACGGCCGAGGCCCGGCTCGGTCCGCAGGAACCGGCCCGTTGCAGGATCGAAGATCTTCTTCGCCTTCTCCACCAGGACGGGGTCCTTGGAGACGAACGTCTTGCCGTTCTTCTTGCCGGTGAACTTGGTGCCCGCGGGCAGGGTCTTGGGCTCGTCCGGGTCCTCGTTGTGCACGACCATCAGGCCGCCGGCCTTGGTGGTGTCGCCCTTGAGCTTCTCGTACCGCTTGGTGCCGCCCGCGACCAGGAGCTTGCCGTCGGGCAGCTGGGTGTGCCCGGCGCAGAACATGTCCTTGGGCGTGGGGATCTTCTTGAACTCATTGGTCCTGGGATCCCACAGCACCGACTCGAACTTCTTCGCGTCGAAGTTCTTCTGGTTGTTGCCCGATCCGGCGATGAGCAGCACCTTGCCGGTGTGCAGCAGCGCCGCGTGGATGGTGTTGATGCGGAATTCGGAAGGGACATCCAGGAAGTCCCAGTGACCGTTCTCCGC
The DNA here is from genome assembly GCF_006715635.1 of Streptomyces sp. SLBN-118. Lineage (NCBI taxonomy): Bacteria > Bacillati > Actinomycetota > Actinomycetes > Kitasatosporales > Streptomycetaceae > Streptomyces > Streptomyces sp. SLBN-118. The sequence goes on along the minus strand of NZ_VFNP01000002.1, from coordinate 2,878,408 downwards.
CTTGTACTCGGGCTTGTTGATCTTGTAGTCGTGGTACTGCTCCGAGCCGAAGCGCCACAGCGCGGGCCCGTTGAACCCGGCCACCGCGACGATCACCGCGGCGCCGATCGCTATCCGGCGGGCCCGGTTCTTGCGGTGGTTCGGCCGGACGGGCAGCGTGCTCATTTCTTACGTCCCCCAAGGGCGATCTGCATGGTCTGGTCGGCGGCGGCCGGCCGCTGCTGCGGCACATGGGTCTCGGGTTGAGCGGCCGGCGGCCGCCCGCCGCCGTGCCGCCGTGTGCGTTTCTTCTTCTCTGTGCGGATGCCGTGGCGCCAGGCGAAGATCGGCGCCGCCGTGATCAGCAGGGCCAGCGTCGCCCACGTGATCATCGCCGGATGATCGTGCCCGAAGTAGAAGGAGGACCCGAGCGATCCGCCGAAGACGAGGATGAAGAAGAGATGGATCCGGAAGGTGCCGAAGAGGGTGTCCGGGCTGGACGAGTCGCCCTTGGGAGTCACGACGAACTTGCTCTTGCGGCGCAGTACGGCGTCCATCAGCGAGCGTGCGTAGATCGGCGCGGAGAGTGCGGACATGACCATGCCCGCGAGTCCGCCGGAACCTTCCGGCTCGTGCGGCGAGACGTTGTGGCGGCGGTTCCAGATGTAGAGGCCGATCTGGAGCGCCGAGGCATTGCCGTACAGCATCATCCAGATCGTGGGGTCGATCTGCACACCCGAGGCGCCCATGCCCAGGAACAGCGCACAGCTCAGCGCCGCCAGGATCCAGTTGAGGGCGGACATCGGGTAGAAGATGATCATCATCGTGTAGTTGAAGAGCTTGCCCGCGGGCAGCGAGTAGAAGCCCTTCCAGTACTGCTTGAGGATCGTCTCGTAGGTGCCCCGGGACCAGCGCAGCTGCTGGGTGAAGAAGTCGGTCCAGGCTGTGGGGCCCTCGCCGACCGCCAGGACGTCCGGGGTGTAGACCGAGCGCCATTTGTTGCCGGTGTCCGGGTTCTTGGCGCGGTGCATCTCGAAGCCGGTGGCCATGTCCTCGGTGATCGAGTCGTACAGGCCGCCGATCTGCTTGATCGCCTTGATACGGACGGCGTTGGAGGTGCCGACGAACATCGGTGCGCCGTAGCGGTTGCCCGCCCGCTGTATCAGTGCGTGGAAGAGGAACTGCTGGGACTCGGCGGCCTTGGTGACGAAGGTGTCGTAATTGCCGTAGACCTGCGGGCCGATGACAAAACCGACGTCAGGGTCGCGGAAGTAACCGAGCATCCGCTCCAGATAGTTGGGCAGCGGGACATGGTCGGTGTCGACGGAGGCGAAGAAGTCGTACGCGTCACCGTGCGCCTGGAGCCAGGCGTTGTAGTTGCCGTGCTTCGTCTTGGCCCGGTGCGCGCCCTTGGCCTGGTTCCAGTGCGGGACGCCCTTGCGGGAGAAGTGGTGGACGCCGAGGCGTGCGCACACCTCCTTCACCGCGGGGTCGTCACCCTCGTCGAGGAGCCAGACGTGCATCAGCCCGCGGTGGCGGATTTTGACGGCCGCCTCCAGGGTCTTCGTCACCATCTCCAGGGGCTCCTTGCCCGGTACGAAGGAGGTGAGGAAGGCGACCCGGGTACCGTTCTCGGGCACCACGGGCACGGGATCGCGCGCCACCAGCGTCGCGTGCGCGTTGGACAGGACGTTCATCGTGCGGAAGAGCTCGATCAGGCCGATCGAGACGAGCATGACGACGTCGAGGATGAGCAGTGTGTCGTTGTTCAGGTTCGGATCGCGCTCGGTCCAGTGCTGAGGCTGCATCAGCCAGGCGAACAGGCCGAGCGACACCAGCGGCGCGGCTCCCAGCAGCAGGGCAGCCCGTATCCGGTGCGGCTCCTGTGAGAGCAGGGAGCGGTACTGCACGGTGTACGGCTTGGTGGGATCGGGCTGGGTGAGGGGGCCTGCGAGCCGGCTGTAGTGCTCGTAGTCGTACCGGGGAAGTGCTTTCTTCGGGCGCAGCCGGTGGCCTCCGGCGCGCAGGTGGGCGGGTACCCGGAGTTGAGTCGTCCGGGAAGGGTCGTGGTGCTGCCCGGCGCCGTTCGGCGTCGACGTCATGAGTCATCCCCCCGCACGCATGCTGGCTGCGTGTGATGTGGTCGGTTCTTTCGTCCTGACCCCGGTCCCCCTCGACCAGTTGCCCTGGACACATCAGTGGCGGGCCACCGTCTCTACAGACACGAAACAGTCACTCGCCGGTTGCATCATGCCCGGCACGTGTTCGGACCGTGAATGGGGTCCCCTTCCCCGCGGTCCGGTAACGGAACGATGCGCCTGCACTACCTCCAACTACGCGAAACGGATGCTTTATTGGAGGCTTTGGCTCCAGGACAGGTTCTACGACCCCAGCCATGATCGCAAGGGCGAATCAAGTACTTAAGCGGATATATGTACGATTTGAGGCGGGCTTGCGTGAGAGGTGTGTGGAGATGAAGGCGGCCGAAAATCGCTGTAGATACGTACGGTCGACGCCCTCTCGCTCACATGGATACGTACGACCGAGGCCCCCTCACTCAATGTGAGGGGGCCTCGGATTCGCGTGCGCCGCCAGGGACTCGAACCCCGGACCCGCTGATTAAGAGTCAGCTGCTCTAACCAACTGAGCTAGCGGCGCCTACTGACCTGGAGAACTCTACCGGACGGCGAAGTGTGCTCCTGACCATTATCTGATCGTTCCGGCCTGTCGGATCGTCGTTTATTACCGCTATTCGGTCAAAATGCGATTAAACGTGACAGATGGATCAGTGACAGGGGCCACGTATGACCGTGCCGTTTTTCGAGGAGTTCGAGCCCGCCGCCGACTGCGACTGCACCGGGTGCGCGCAGCAGCGCCGGGCCCTGGCCGCGGGGGAGCACCCGTCCGCGCACGGCTGCCGCCGGGCGCTCGTGCTGTTGACGGCGGCGGGTGTCGTCCTGGGCGGCGGTGGGGGAGCAGCCGCCGCGACGGCTACGGCGGCCGGGGTCCCCTCCCCGCCGGGCTCCGCGCCGGGGGCCGCGCCCGGGGTGGCCGCTTTTGCCGACGATCCCGACTCCGTCCACGAGCAGGGTGGCACGGCACCGCTCCACGGCCCCTTGGGCAAACCCGACTCGGCCCCCGCCCCGCTGCGCCCGGTCACCCGGGCCGAGATCATCAATCGCGCCAAGCAATGGGTCGCCGCCAAGGTCCCGTACAGCATGAACGCGTACTGGTCCGACGGGTATCGCCAGGACTGCTCGGGCTATGTCTCGATGGCCTGGAACCTGGGCAGCAACGAGTGGACCGGGAGCCTCGCGCAGTTCGCCACCCGGATCACGCGCGAGCAACTGGAGCCCGGCGACATCCTGCTCTTCCACAACCCGGACGATCCGACCAAGGGCTCGCACGTCACGATCTTCGGCGGCTGGACCGACTACACGCACACCTACTACGTGGCGTACGAGCAGACGAAGCCGTACACCCGCAAGCAGCCGACGCCCATGGCGTACTGGACCAACTCCGACCGCTATCTGCCGTACCGATACAACGGCCTCATCGGAACCACCGCCGCGAGCGGGCCGGTCTCCCCCGAGGCGTATCCGGGCGTGACGGCCGAGGCCTTTCCCGGCGTGACAGTAGACGCGTATCCGGGCCTGACGCTGTTCGGTCCCGGCGCGAACAACGCTTACATCACCCAGCTCGGCAAGCTGCTCGTCGAACGCGGCGGCAAGCACTTCTACACCAAGGGCCCCGGGCCGGCATGGAGCGAGGCGGACCGGCGGGCGACCGAGGCCTTCCAACTCGCCCAGGGGTGGCGCGGCGCGCGCGCCGACGGAATGCCGAGCGCGGAGACCTGGCAGCTCCTGGTGACCAAGCAGGGCAGGAACATTCCGGCGGCGGGGGCGCCCGGCCCCGGCGGGGCGAGCACGGCGGGGGCGCCGGGCCCCGGCGGGACGAGCACGGCGGGGCCCGCGTACCCGGGGTCCCGGCACTTCAGGTCCGGCCGGTCCAGCGCGCATGTCACCCAGCTCCGCAAGAAGCTGATCGAGCGCGGCTTCGGCAAGCACTACACCACTGTCACCGGGCCGCTCTGGGGCGAGGCGGACCGGCGCAGTGTCGAGGCCTTCCAGCGGGCCCAGGGCTGGCGCGGCGCGGCGGCGGACGGATTCCCCGGGCCCGAGACATGGCGTCGGCTCTTCGCCTGAGACACGCACGAACACATCAGTGGAGGCGGCAGTCATGAACACCCCGGCACCGGAGCCCGACGGCGACACACCCTTCGACGGCCCGCGGCGCACCCCCGTGATCGCCCAGGAAGTGACCACCGAGATCCCGGTGCACCTCCTCTTCCGTGACGACGACGCGCCGCCGATCGCCCTGGGCTCAGCCGTGGTGGCGCGGCGGCAGGGCACCGGTGAGCAGCCGAAGGTGCGCAGGCCCGTGCCGCCCCGCCCGGCCTCCGTGCCCTCGCGGCCCGCGCCTCCCGTCGATCCGGACCTGGTCGAGCGCGCCGCGTCCGCGCTGCCCGGCTGGACCGGTCTGGCCGCGGGCGCATGCGCGCTCGGCGGGATCGGCGTACTGCTGTGGGGGGCCGGGGCGGTGCCGGGCCCGATGGCACGCATGCTCGGGCTGACCCCGCCCCCGTACAACGGCATCGGGATCGGACTGTGGTGCCTGCTCACGCTGGGCGTGATCCTGGCGCTCTTCGCCCTCGGCGGGCTGGGCCGCGGCCGGGTCGGCCAGGCCTGGGTGCTCACACTGTTCGGCGACTACCGCGGCAGCGTGCGGCGTACGGGGCTGGTGTGGGTGAGCCCGCTGGTCCTTCGCCGCCGCGTGGACGTACGGCTGCGCCACTGGCGCGGCGAACCCATGCCCGCGGTCGACGCGGACGGCACCGCGCTGCGGGTCGTCGTGCTCGTGGTGTGGCGGGTGGCGGACACGGCGCGCGCCGCGCTCGGTGTCGAGGACCACGAGGCCTATCTGAGGGAACAGGTCGAGGCGGCGATGGCGCGGGTGCTCTCGCAGCTGCCCGCCGATGCCTTCCACGAGGAGGCTCCGACGCTGCGCGACGCGGAGGCTGTCGGCGACGCGCTGACCCGGATGTTGTCGGCGGACTGTGCGCCGGTGGGGATCGAGATCTTCTCGGCGCAGCCGACGGGAATCGAGTACGCGCCGGAGGTGGCGGCCGCGATGCAGCGCCGTCGGATCGCGGCGATCGACGCGAAACACCGTGACAGCGTGCTCACTTCGGTGGTGGACGCGGTGGAGGAGACGGTGAGCAGGCTCACCGCGCGGGGGCTCGTGGAGCTCGACGACTACGAGCGCAAGGCTCTGGTGAAGGACCTCACGATCGCCTTCTACACCGGGCGTTCCGGGCCGGTGGAAGGTACGTGATTGGTCTGGACATGTTCAAGTTCCGTTAATACCCTGGGACTTGGTCTAGACCGGAATGCGTACCACCGCACATGTGCAGCACGGCTCGCCTGAACTCCCCCACGTTCTCCAGGAGCGAAGCATGCGCAAGAAGATAAGTGCGGCCGTGGTCGGTCTCGCCGTGGTGGGCACCACTGTGCTCGCCACCGGCAGCGCCAGCAGCCACGGTTACACCGACTCGCCCATCAGCCGCCAGAAGCTCTGCGCCAACCGCACGGTCGCCGACTGCGGCGAGATCATCTACGAACCCCAGAGTGTCGAGGGCCCCAAGGGCTTCCCGGCCGCCGGCCCGGCCGACGGAACGATCTGCGCCGGCGGCAACAGCCGCTTCGCGCAGCTCGACGACCCGCGCGGCGGCGCCTGGCCCACGACCAAGGTCTCATCGGGCCAGAACTACACCTTCCGGTGGCAGTTCACCGCCATGCATGCGACGACCGACTTCAGGTACTACATCACCAAGAACGGCTGGAGCCCGGGCCAGAAACTCACCCGCGCCTCGCTCGACCCGCAGCCGTTCCTGACAATCCCCTACAACGGCCAGCGCCCGCCGTCCACGCTCAGCCACTCCGGGAGGCTGCCGTCGAAGTCCGGCAGGCATCTGATCCTCGCGGTGTGGACCGTGCACGACACCGGCAATGCCTTCTATGCCTGTTCCGACGTTCAGTTCTGACAGGTGGTGGTCCACACGAAAAAGCCCCTCGCCTGAGCGAGGGGCTTTCTCTGTCTGTGCGCCGCCAGGGACTCGAACCCCGGACCCGCTGATTAAGAGTCAGCTGCTCTAACCAACTGAGCTAGCGGCGCCTGCTGAGAAAATAGTACCTGGTCCGGCGGGGTGCTCCTGACACCCCCCGGGGGCACCCCAGGCGCCGCGGGGCACCGAGCCCGGCAAGATCCGAGCGACAGGCCCTATATCGCCAGCGACAGCACCACCGGCGCTGCCTTGCGGTTCAGCAGGTCGGCCGCCGAGCGCAGTCGGTGGGCGTGCTCGACCGGCATGGACAGTGCCAGGCACCCCACGGCCGAGCCCGCCGTCAGCGGGACCGCCGCGCAGACCGTGCCCACCGCGTACTCCTGGAGGTCGAGCACCGGGACCGTCGCAGGCTGGCTGTCCAGCTTGGAGAAGAGCAGCTTCTCGCTGGTGATCGTCCGCGAGGTCAGGCGGGCGATCTTGTGGCGCGAGAGGTGGTCGCGGCGGCCGTTCACATCCAGCTGGGTCAGCAGGCACTTGCCGACCGCGCTCGCGTGGGCCGCCGAGCGGAAGTCCACCCACTCGTTGACCTTCGGGGCGCGCGGGCCGTCGGCGTACTGGGTGATCTTGACCTCGCCGTCGATGTACCGGCTGATGTAGACGGCCGCGCCCACGGAGTCGCGCAGCTCGGTGAGCGTCTCCTGAATCTTCGCCTCCAGCGCCTGCCGGCGGGTGATCCCCGAGCCGAGCAGCACCAGGGAGTCGCCTATCACGTACGCGCCGTCCGCGACCTGCTCCACATAGCCTTCGCGGCGCAGCATCGACAGCATGGGAGCCAGATGGCCGGTCGGCAGACCTGTCTCGCGTGCGATCTGGACATCGGTGACACCGCCACCGTGCTTCGAGATCGCCTCCAGGACACGCAAGACGTATTGCACCGAATGGAACGGCGCGGTCGGCTCGGGCTTCAGCGCCACGGTTTCCCCCTAGCAGGTTGTTACCGCAAGCTTCTCTACCACGATAGCGGTCAAGAGCCGTTTCCGGGGCGGCTGTTGGCCGGAATGATGGTGCGCCCCAGCCGCATAAGCTGGGGCGCATCCAATTGGCATATGCCAGGGTCACACTTATTGACCGGAGTGAAAGGTCAGAGCACCGCACCGAGAAACTCGCGAGTACGGTCCTGCTCCGGATCGGAGAAGATTTTTTCCGGCGATCCGGACTCGATGACCCTGCCCGCGTCGAACATCAGCACCTCGTCGGAGATGTCCCGGGCGAAGTTCATCTCGTGCGTGACGCACAGCATCGTGATGTCCGTCGAACGCGCGATGTCCCGCAGCACGTCCAGCACGCCGGCCACCAGCTCGGGGTCGAGTGCCGAGGTCACCTCGTCGAGGAGCAGCACCTGAGGGCGCATCGCCAGCGCCCGGGCGATCGCCACCCGCTGCTGCTGGCCGCCGGACAACTGCGTCGGCTTCGCGTCACAGCGGTCGCCGAGGCCGACCAGCTCCAGCAGTTCCTTGGCCCGTACCTCCGCCTCGTCCTTGGACATGCCGAGCACCCGGACCGGCGCCTCGGTGATATTCCGCAGAGCGGTCATATGGGGAAACAGATTGAACTGCTGGAAGACCATGCCGATCTGCTTGCGCGCTTCCCGGCGCTCCTTCTCGGCGGCCGGAAACAGCCGGTTCCCGTTCACCCGTATCGTGCCCTCGTCGGGAGTCGCCAGCGTCATCAGCAGCCGCAGAATCGTCGTCTTCCCGGAGCCCGACGGACCGATCAGTGTGACGTGTTTGCCGGGTTTCACCGAGAAACTGAGGTTGTCGAGGACGGTGTTGTCGCCGAAGCGCTTCGTCACAGTCTCGAAGCGGATCAGCTCGGACGTCGGATCGGTGGGGGCGGTGTCAGCGGACAAGGCGGCGCTCCAGGGCTCGTACGAGAAGGGAAGCCGGATAGGCGATGAGAATGAAGGCGACGCCGATCACGGTCAGCGGCTCGGTGTACTGGAACGTCGAGGCGCTCTCCAGGCGGGACTCCTGGAGCATCTCCAGGACGCCTATCGCGGCGAGCAGCGGTGTGTCCTTGAGCATCGCGATGACGTAGTTGCCCAGTGCCGGTGTGATGCGCCGGACGGCCTGCGGCAGGATCACCGCGAACCAGGTGCGGTGGGCCGGCAGGCTCAGTGCCGTCGCCGCCTCCCACTGACCGGCCGGGACGGCATCGATGCCCGCCCGGTAGACCTGCGCGGTGTATGTCGAGTAGTGCAGCCCGATCGCGATCGTGCCGGTGGTCAGCGCCGAGAACTGCACGCCCCACTCCGGCAGTACGAAGTAGAGGAAGAAGAGCTGCACCAGAAGCGGTGTGGTGCGGATGAACTCCGTGATCAGGTTCACCGGCCACCGTACGAAGCGGGTCGGCGCGCGGAAACCGATCGCCCAGAGGAGGCCGAGCGTGAAGGAGATCAGCGAGCCGAGCACCAGGATCTGCAGCGTGATCAGCACGCCGTCCCAGAAGCGCGGCATGAAGTCCGCCACCGCGGACCAGTCCCAGTTCACTTCGCGCCACCTCCCAGGACCGTGACGCCGATATTGCTCTTGGTCTTCTTCTCGAGGGCCTTCATGGAGCGGGTGATGGCGAAGGCGAGCACGAAGTAGATGACGAGGCTGATGGTGTAGATCTGGGCGCTCTCCTGGGTCGCGAGCCGCACCAGATACGCCGCGAAGGAGACGTCGCCCACCCCGAGCAGCGACACCAGTGCCGTGCCCTTGAGCAGCTCCACCAGCAGATTGCAGAACGGCGGGATCATCTCCGGCACCGCCTGGGGCAGCAGGATCAGCCGCATCCGCTGCCAGGGCGAGAAGCTGAGCGCGACGCCCGCCTCGCGCTGGGCCGGAGCCACCGAGTTCAGTGCGCCGCGCACGATCTCCGCGCCGTACGCGCCGTAGGACAGGCCCAGTGCCAGCACCGCGGCCCACATCGGGACGAGCTGCCAGCCCAGCAGCGGGGGCAGCACGAAGAACAGCCAGAACATCAGGATCAGCGCGGACGTGCCGCGGAAGATCTCGGTGTAGAAGCCCGCCAGGAAGCGGACGAAGCGGGAGCGGTGGGTGCGGGCCATACCGACGGCGAAGGCGACGAAGCCGGCCAGCACCGCGCTGTACAGCAGCAGTTGGACGGTGATCCAGATGCCCGGAAGTACCCAGTTCTGCCAGAGTCCGGCTGTCATCGGCACAGCTCCTCGGCAGTGAGGGCGGTCATCTCGTTCCTGGTGAAGCCGAACGACCGCAGTATGCGGAAGAGTTCGCCGCTCTTCTTCATCTTGTGTATCTCGGTGTTGAACGCGTCGCGCAGCTCGGTGTCGGTGGGGCGGAAGGCGAAACCGCCGCCGTCGATCTTCTTGTCACCGTCCACGACGGCCGCGAACGGCTCGGTCGCCTCGGCCTTCCGGCTCTTCTTCACCACCTCGCGGGTGGTCAGCGCGGTGCCCGCGAAGACGTCGACTCGGCCCGACTCGACGGCGTTCAGGCCCGCCACCTGGTCCTGGAGGATGACGATGTCCTTCTCCGGACAGCCGGCCGCGACCGCGTAGTCGATCTCCGCATAGCCGGTGCCGGTGGCGAACGTGGCCTTCGCCTTCACCACGTCCTCGTAGGTGTGCAGGTTCTTGGGATTGCCCTTGCGCACGATGAAAGAGTCGAGCATCTGGTACTCGGGGTCGGCGAATATGACCTGCTCGCAGCGCTCCTTGTTGATGTACATCCCGGCCGAGACGACGTCGAACTGCTGCGAGTTGAGCCCGGGGATGAGGGAGGCGAAGTCCGTGGCGACCGGCTGGACGCTGTCGATCCCCAGCCGTTTGAAGATCACCCGGGCCAGCTCCGGAGCCTCCCCGGTGAACTCGCCCTGGTCGTCGACATAGCCGTAGGGCACCTCGCCGGCGATGCCCAGGCGCACCGTGCGCTGCGATTTGAGCCGGGCCAGCGCGTCACCCGAGGGAACCCGGCTGCACCCCGCCGCTCCCGCGGCGCCGAGGGCACCGGCGGTGCCGAACAGCACTGTGCGTCTGCGAATGGATCCTGTCACTCTTGTACGAGCCATGGGCGCGCGGCTACCCGGCTCCTGGCTGGGTATGCGTACGAGATGGCCGACCGATACATGACCGTAGCCCTCGACAAGCGCGGTGTCCGCTGCACCGCGAAGCTCCTCGACGACAAGGCCCCGCTCACCTGCGCGGCCGTGTGGGACGCGCTGCCGCTCGCCGGGGACGTGTACCACGCGAAGTACGCACGCAATGAGATCTACGCTCTGTTCCCGGCGTTCGCGGAACAGGAGCCACCGCTGGAGAACCCGACGGTGACCCCGATTCCGGGCGACCTGTGCTATTTCACGTTCAGCGGTACGGAGTTGAGCACGGCGGCGTACGGATACGACCGCGACGTCTCCCGCGCCGTCACGGTCGACCTGGCGCTGTTCTACGAGCGGAACAACCTCCTGCTGAACGGCGACACCGGGTGGGTGCCCGGCATCGTCTGGGGCACGGTGGTGGAAGGCCTGGACCGGATGGCCGAGGCCTGCCAGGACCTGTGGCGGGCGGGCGCGCTGGGCGAGACGCTCAGCTTCCGGCGAGGTGGATAGCCCCCACCCGCCCATTCCCGCTGTGACATTCTGCGTCTCCGCCGGGTGCGGGCTCCGCCCCGAGCCCCGTACGCCCTGCGGGCGTATCCTCAATGTCCGGACGGGCTGGATTGATCGAGGACATCAAGGCGCTGCGGCTTGACGCATTCGACATCGCCGACCGGTTGCGTTCGGTGGGCGCCCGATAGCTACAAGATCCCTTTCCAGTTCCACGGGCGGGGACCGTGGCGACCGCGCAAGCAGTCAACCCGGTACTGGGCCTGATCCGCCCATACGGGGTTGCCGGCCGCGTGCTGGGCTGCGTAGGTCACCAACCGGAGCTCCCGGGCGCCGGCCAGGATTTCGTAACCGGCCCAGTCGGTGACGTCGAACCCATACGCGGCACAGAAACTGTCGTACTCGGCCGCGGTGACCGCGCCGGTTGTCCTTGTGCGTACGGCAGTTGAGACGAGGTCCCATTCCGGCGGCCCGAGCGAGAACCGCTCCAGGTCCATCATCACTGGCCCACTGCCCGTACGGATGAGGTTGCCTGGCCAGGCGTCACCGTGCACGGCACAGTCTGCGCGCCCCGCCGGCAGATCGGACCATGCCACGACGAGGTCCTGGTGGAGACCGTGCAGCCACGCGCGGTCGGCCTCGTCCAGGGTCGTCGCCGCCTGGAGCCGCTCGGCGATCCGGACAAACGGGTCGAGGTAACCGAGCTCGAGATCAGGGGCGCCGAGCGCGTGGAGCTGTCGGAGCAACTGCGCGATGTCGCGCGGTGTGCCCTGTTCGTGGGATGGGAGCTCTTTCCAGAAGGTGACTGGCCTTCCCCCTGCCTCGACCGGCTGCTCGACGTCGACCACGCGCACGGCCGGAACGTCGTTCTCGGCGAGCCAACGGGCGACGCGGACCTCCCGGCTGGCGGCCGCAGACTGCCCGGTACGGGCGATGCGCACGATCACCTGCTGGCCCGGTAGCCGCCATATCTGGTTCTCGGCCAGCCGTACCGGCTCGGCACCGTCGGCATCCAGTCCGACAGCCGAGCAGGCCTCTTCGAGGGCAGTGTGGGCGGGTGCGGCAGCCGACGTGGTCATGCCGAGACGGTAGCGGTGATGCGCTCGCGCAGGCCTACGGCGTCCTGAACCTTCGGATGCTTGGAGGCGAAGGCCCCGAGCTGCCGAAGATCATCGGCGGCGCGACGGGAGGTGAGTCGGCCGACCTCGTCCAGGGAGTCATGCCCGATGACTGCGGCCTGCCGCGGGTCGCCCTTGGCCATCAGGAGCGCGGCGAGCTTGGTGCGGGAGAGCGCCCGGGACCGTTTGAAGGCCTCGGAGTGCCCCTTCACCGCGGTGTAGAAGCGCCTGATTGCCCGCCCGGGGTCCTGGCCGGCGAGGATCGCGAGGTCGAACAGTGCGTGGGCTGTGTCACCGTTGTGCTGGGCCTCGTCGTAGTACGCCATCCACGCGGGGTCTTCTGCGGGGCGGGCCTGCGTGAATGCATCGTCGGCCTCTCCGACGGCGGCCATGCAATCGCGGACATTGCCCATCTTTCCGAACGCTCGGGCGCGCGCCGTGTGCAGCATCGCCTGCTCGGTCGCCGTCAGGCGGTCGCGGCGAACCAAGCCCTTCTCGGCGTAGGTCAGCCCGTCGTCGGGCTGTCCGATCCACACGGCCTGCCGGGCGAGCAAGCTGTATGTCTTGGCGCGCAAGTGCCAGTCCCCGGCCTCCTCTGCGCAGTCCGCTGCGAACTTGAAGGTCGTGGTGGCTTCCTCGTGCGCGTAGGAGTCGAACGCGGAAGCCCCCACGACGACGCCGAGACGTGAAACGGCGGCAAAGAGGTCGGCGCGCATGTGTTCCGGGCACTGGGCCTGAAGAAGGCCTGCAGACCATTGCATGGCTCGGCCGGCGACGTCGCGGACCATACCGCCGCCGCCGAACGTGTTGTCCCAGCTGCTGATTGAGGTTGCAACTTCCTGGATCTGGTCGATGTGGCTCGCGCCGACGGACTCGGGCAGCGTCAGACCGGACGGGGCGAAAGCCTGGGTGAGGTCTATGGGGGCGATGGCGGCAAGGCCACTGACTTGGAGGAACGAGCGTCGGTCCACGGGCTCAGGGCTCCCAGGGCGAGGAGATGGTTCGTCTCTGCCCAGGATGCGGCCTTCGCGCACCTGAACCGTTCCTTCCCGCCTGCCCGCAGGGCGCTTGTCGGCATCAGAGCGTTTTCTATCGGCATCACGGGGGTCGAAAGCCATGGGCCATGCCCGGTCGAAGACGCCTCCGGTTTCAAGGATGCCGTCGAGGCGCTGCGCCAACTCCCTTTGGCACGACGGGTATTTCCCCTTCTCAATGTTCAAGATCACATCGTCGCTGACCTGCACTAAGCGCCCCAATGCGCGGGCCGACAGTTCCTCTGCCTTGCGTCGAAGGCGTAGCTCGTAGCCGAACCACTCTTGCGGGGATGCCCCCGGGTCGAGCTTTTTCTCTGGCTGCGGCATGTCCCGTCCCCGTCGTCGTGATGCCGAACATTTCAGCTCTCGGCATCAGGCTCTGCACGATCTCGGCGCGCTCTGCATGAATGGTTGCTGATCGGTTTGGTCCCAGTACACACCGCAACCGCCCCCCTGCTGAAGGGGGTTCCGGCAGAACGGACGGAGCAGCCATGAGCACACTCCTCGTCACCCCCGACACGGGCACTCCTGGTCGAACGACGTCCAGAAGCAGGCGCGGCCAGCTCGACATGACGCTCAACATGGAGGCCGAGCTCCTGGCCGGCGTCCGGCGCATCGTGCGTGAGCACCTTCGTTGGTGGCGCGTTGACGCTGAGGCCTCCGACCGACTGCTCAGCGCCGTAAACGAGCTGCTGACGAACGTTCTGGATCACACCGCACGGGATGACAACGGGTTCCGGATGGCGAGCCTTCTCGTCCAGCAAGTCCCCGACGGAGTCACTGCGATCGTGCGCGACAACGACCCCCGCCCGCCGGTGCCAGTGGCTGCCAATCCGCTCGCCGAGTGCGGGCGCGGCCTGGCCCTCGTGCGCGCCCTGGTCGATGAGTCCTCCGTTTCGACCACCGATGCCGGCAAGGACGTCTGGATTTTCGTGTCGGACCTTGGATCCACCGAGCGCCGCTGACCCCGTCAGCACGAGCCACGGAACTGCTTTTCAGCCGAAGTCCGCGGGCTGCCACTCCCGGCGGCGCGTATCCGCGCTCAAGGCGCGGCGACCTGGCTAGCGTCGCAGCCGACCACCAGGCCCAGGCGCCCAGAAACTACAAAGGGAAATGACGGTAACGGCATGACAACTGCCAGCGACTCGACTGTTGGTGAACCCGCCGCACTGCGCGCGGCTATGGTCAGCGCACTCCGTGAAGAGGGCGCGGTCACGTCCGAGCCGGTCGCCGCTGCCTTCGTCGCAGTGCCGCGGCACCGGTTCGCACCCGACGCGCCCCTGGAACTCGCCTACGACCTCCACCGCACTGTGCCGGTCAAGAAGGACGAGCACGGCCTCGACATCAGCGTCATGTCCGCCGCTCACCTCCAGGCCGTGATGCTGGAGCAGGCCGACATCGAGCCCGGCATGAAGGTCCTGGAGATCGGCTCCGGCGGCTACAACGCCGCGCTCATCCAGGAAATCGTAGGCAGCGACGGGGCGGTCACCACGGTCGACATCGACCGCGACATCGTCGAACGCGCCCGTATGTGCCTGGACGACGCCGGGTACGGCCAGGTGAAGACGGCACTCGCCGACGGCGAGGCAGGCGTTCCCGACGGGGCACCGTACGACCGGATCATCGTCACCGCGGCCGCGTGGGACATCCCTCCGTCGTGGATCAGCGAGCTTGCCGAGAAGGGCAGGCTCGTCGTCCCTCTGACGGCACGCGGCACTACCCGCTCGATCGCGTTCGACCGCGACGGCGGGGACCTGCTCAGCCGTTCCTACTGCCTGGCGCGCTTCGTGCCCATGCAGGGCGACGGCGCCGCCGAGGAGCGCAAGGTGATGCTGCGTGATGGCGTTGCTGTGCAGACCGATGACGTGCGGGTGCGCCTCGATGGCCAGGCGCTGAACCAGGCTCTGGACACCCCGAGGCTGGAGCGCTGGTCTGGGGCAGCCTATGACCTGCCGGACGAGCTGGAGCTGTACCTCTCGCTCAACCTTCCGCGCGCGGCCCGGCTGCACGCGGCTGAGCACATCGTCGAGCAGGGGCTCGTGGAGCCCTCGGCGCTGTACGGCGTGCCCGCCCTGGTCGGCGAGGACAGCATCGCTTATCGCACCCGCCGTGAGAACGAGGACACCGGCGGATTCGAGAGCGGCGTAATCGCCCACGGTCCGCAGGCCGAAGCCCTCGCGGAGGCGTACGTGTACCTGCTCCGCCGCTGGGCCCAAAACCACCGCCGCCGGGGAGCTGCGACGTTCCGGTACCTCCCGGGCCCCGCTCCGTCCTCCCTGCCCCAGGACGCCGTGCTGAAGCGCCACGGCATCGTCACGGTGTCCTGGCACTAAGACTCCAGGGCCCCTCTCGGGCCCTGGGACCTTGCACCATCAGCCCACTGCCCCATGGAGGCATACATGACCGTTCAACTGGAGCGCCCGGTTGCTCCTGCGCAGCCGGCCGGCGAAGACCAGCAGGCGCCCGGCCTGGCTGACTTCGACCTGGACATCACCATCGTCGAAGGCGGCCCCGCCGCGGACCAGCTCATCCGCCTGACGAGCGACGGCTGCAACTCGACGTGCGCGACCGCGTGCGTGAGCTGCCCGTAGCAGCACCAGACCGGCGTTGATCGCGGTACCCGGCCGATCCTGACCCATGGGCGCGGCCGGGCACCGCATGGCCACAGGAGGCGTTGTGTATCGCTACGTTGATGCAGCAGTGGTAAGGGCGGCCGCGTGGAGCCCCGACCGTCAGGTGGCCTGGCCGGAGCTGACCGAACCGTCCGCGAACACCGCGTCGTGGCGGGCGTGGCTGCAACAGGCCTGGCAGACGGCCGACTTCGCGACCGCCGTCACATCCGCCAGCCCAGACCTCACGCGTCGAGTGAACCAAATCTGTGCCGGCCAGTCGCTGCCGGACCCCGACGTACGCCGCACGGTGCTGTCCGTGCTGCGCTACCTGCTGCGCGCCCGCACGCGCGCCACCCCGTTCGGTCTGTTCGCCGGGGTCGCGGCCGCGCGAATAGGCGCCGCCCCCGCGCTGCGCGTGGGCACCGGGCACCAGGCAGCCGCCAGGCCCGACGCGGCATGGACCACGGCCCTCATCGACCGGTTCGAGGAGCACAGCGGACTGCGGCCCCATCTCATGCTGCTCACCTCCAACCTCACCGTCGAGTACGACGGGTACGTGGTGATCGAGCACCGCCCACGCGGCGCGCGCGACGGCGGTCCCGAACACGTGCAGATACGCATGACCGTACCGGTCCGCGAAGCCCTGGACAGCGCGCGGACTCCGATCCTGTGGAGCGACCTCACCGCCAAGCTCTCCGCCAGTTTCCCGACCGCGCCGCTCGCCGCGATCGAGAAGCTACTCGCGAGCCTGGTCAGGCAACGATTCCTGATCACCAGCCTCCGCCCGGCGATGACGGTCACCGACCCGCTCGCCGCCCTCCTCAAACACGCGCAGCATCTCGCGCCCGCTGAGTCAGCAGAGTTACGCGACGCCCCCAAGCCCGCGCTCGACCTGCGGGTGGACTGGGATCTGGTCGTCCCGGAGACGGTGGCGAAGGAGGCGGCAGCGGCCGCCAAGGCGCTCACCCGCCTCGCACCCCGTGCGGCGCTGACCGGATGGACGGAGTGGCACAGCCGGTTCCTTGAGCGGTACGGGCCAAGGGCGGTCGTACCCGTCGTGGACGCCGTCGACGTGCTCGGGTACCCGTCCGGCTACCTCGGGGCCACCACCGCGCAGGCGCCCTCCCCGCTGCCCGACCGCGACAGCCGACTCATCACGCTCGCCCACGCCGCCGGGATGCGGCGCCGCCTCGAAGTCCAGCTCGACGATGCCGAGCTCGAGGAACTGGCTGCCACAGATCCTGGCCACCCCGTGCAGCCGAGCACTGAGGTGACCGTCCGCATCCACGCCGCGGGCGTTCCGGCCCTGGAACAGGGCGAGTTCACGCTTCACGTCGTCGGGGTGGCACGCTCGGCCGGAGCGACCACCGGCCGCTTGCTGGGCCTGCTGGACGCCGAGGACCGCCATCGCATGACCGAGGTGTACGCCCAACTGCCCGGCGTCCACCGGGACGCGCTCGTCGCGCAGATCAGCTCCACTCCGCTGTACGTACGCGCCGAGAACGTCGCGCGCGCCCCGCGGGCGACAGAGCTGGTGATCTCACTCGGCGACTACCAGGACTCGGACACGAGCCTGGTTCCCGTGACGGATCTGGCGGTGACCGCCGATGCCGAACGGCTGCACCTGGTCTCGCTCTCCCGCCGCCGCCCGGTGCACACGTTGCTGCTGAACGCGGTGGATCTGGGCCATCACACGCATCCGTTGGCACGGTTCTTAATCGAGGCACCCGTCGCGCTGGCCGTTCCGTGCACCGGGTTCATGTGGGGCAGCGCCGCCTCCAACCTGTCGTTCCTGCCCGCGCTGCGCTACGGGCGCACGATCCTGTCTCCGGCCCGCTGGCTCCTCACCAGCGACGATCTGCCCGGCGCGTCGGCACCGTGGCCGCAGTGGGACGAAGCCCTGACCCAATGGCGCCGTGACGTTCATCTGCCCGAGCGGGTGTACCTGAGCGAGGCCGACCAGTGCATGGCCCTGGACTTGGCGGAGCCCTCACACCGGGCCCTGCTACGTACGCACCTGGACCGCGACGGCAAGGTGACGCTGCGCCCCGCGCCTGGGCCCAGGGACCTGGGATGGACCGGCGGCCGCGCTCACGAGGTCGTCATCCCCCTGGCCGCCGCATATCAATCCGTCGCCCCCGTCCGAGGATCGGGCCACGTCGTCGGCCGCGAGCACGGCCATCTGCCCGGCTGCGACAACCGCATCTATCTTCAGCTCCACGGGCACCGCGACCGGCAAGACTCCCTCCTGACCCAGCGCCTGCCGACCCTGCTCGAAGAACTGGGAGGAGCCCGGTGGTGGTTCGTTCGCTACCGAGACCCCGAGGACCACCTCCGCGTCCGTCTGACCTGCGCGCCCGGCGCACTCGGCTCCGCCATCGAGAAGGTCGGCGAGTGGACCCGGCAGCTTCGGCACAGCGGCCTGATCACCCACGCCAGCGTGGAGACCTACCGCCCGGAGACCGGCCGCTTCGGCGGCCCTGCGGCGATGGACGCGGCCGAGGAGTATTTCGCCGCCGACACCGACGCCGCCCTGGCCCAACTCGCCGCGCAGGCCGGGAAGAACGCACCTGACGGCCGCGCGGTGACCGCGGCGAGCATGGTGGACATCGCTACCGGCCTCATCGGGGACGACGCCGAGGCGATGCGCTGGCTGATCGAGCACACCCGCACGGACACGACCGCGCCGCCCCGCG
This sequence comes from Streptomyces sp. SLBN-118, assembly GCF_006715635.1. Taxonomy (NCBI): domain Bacteria; kingdom Bacillati; phylum Actinomycetota; class Actinomycetes; order Kitasatosporales; family Streptomycetaceae; genus Streptomyces; species Streptomyces sp. SLBN-118. The sequence continues at coordinate 2,860,219 of NZ_VFNP01000002.1, read as the reverse complement.
CCGTCTACCGCCAAGCCGTCGACCTGGTGAACGCCGACCCTTCGGGCCTTGACGCGCGCGTCACCGCGAGCTGGTCCGCACGCCGCGTGGCGCTGAACGCCTACCGCAGTGCGCTGGAGGACGCGAAGACGCTGCATCCGCAAGACCTGCTCGCGGACCTGCTGCATCTCCACCACGTCCGGATGTGCAGGCCGGGACTGCCCCAAGAACGCGCACACCTGCACCTGGCCAGAGCCGCCGCCCTGAGCTGGACGGCACGAGCAAGGAGAACACCGTGACCACGACAGCCCCCGCCCCCGCCGCGCTGTCGACCGCCGACCGGCTGGCGCACGGCCTGGCCGACCCCCGCGCCGTGTGGCCCGGCGGCCGGCCGGACGTCGGCCGCTCGTGGCCGCAGTCTCTCGCCGGAGGAGCCTCGGGAATCGCGCTGCTGCACATCGAGCGCGCCCGGACCGGCCGCGGCGACTGGGACACCGCGCACACCTGGCTGGCCGCGGCCGTGCACGGCGAAGTGAGCGCAGCGGCCAACGCAAACTTGTACTTCGGCGCCCCGGCCCTCGCGTTCATTACGCACCGCGCGGCCAGCGCATCGAGCCGGTACCTGCGCGTCCTGGAACGCTTGGACGAGGCGACCCTCACTGTCACCCGGACCCGTCTGGCCGAGGCCCACCTGCGCATCGACCGCGCCGAGCGGCCCCCCATGGAAGAGTTCGACCTGATCCAGGGCCTGTCCGGGCTGGGCGCCTACCACCTGAGCCGACACCCGCATCATGAGATCACCTATGACGTCCTGGCCTACCTGGTGCGCCTGACCGAGCCTCTGCCCAATCCGGCCGGGCTGCCGCCGTGGTGGATGAACGTCGCGACTACCGGTGCACCCAGCGCCGACTACCACCAGGGGCACGGGAACTTCGGGCTCTCCCACGGCATCGGCTCCGCGCTGTCCGTGCTGTCTCTGGCTCTGCTGCGCGACCTGGCCGTGCCCGGCATGGTCGATGCGGTCGAGCGGATCTGTGCCTGGACCGACCAGTGGCGCCAAGGTGACGAGACCGGCCCCTGGTGGCCGGGCATGATCTCGATGGAGCAGGCGACCGACGGGCATGTCCATCCAGACCTTCGGCCCCGGCCCTCCTGGTGCTACGGCGTCAGCGGCACCGCCCGCGCCCAGCAGTTGGCCGGACTCGCCCTCCGCGACCCGGTACGCGTACGTGCAGCCGAGAACGCGATCCTTGCGACCCTGCGCGACCCGCTCCAACTGGACAAGCTCCCCGAGATCGGGCTGTGCCACGGCATGGCCGGGCTGCTGCACGCCGCGTGGCGGATGTCCACCGAGACGGGCAACACCGCCATCACCGCGGAGTTGCCGCGCCTGGCCGACCGTCTGATCACCGCGCTCGACCAGGACGACCACGACCCGGAACTCCTCGACGGAGCCGCCGGAGCAGCCCTCGCCCTGCACACCCTCGGCACGGGCAGCGCGCCCGCACCGCACTGGGACACCTTCCTCGCCCTGGCGTGAACACCCCGGAGGCCGCCTCATGAACTCACCCACCTGGTGCCAGGCCAACGTCGCGTTCCCGGACTGGGAACGCGCCGAGATAGTGGCTCTGGCCCAACTCGCCCCGCTCCTGCGCACCGCAGAGGACGAAGGCGCACTCACCGCGTGGTTCCTCGTCCGCAAACACCCGTGCTGGCGCGTGCGCTACCTCCCTGTCGCTTACGCGCAGGACCGCATCGGCCAGGGCCTGGACGCGCTGATCGCCGACGGGTACATCAAAGGGTGGACGGAGATCATCTACGAACCCGAGGTGCACGCCTTCGGCGGCGCCGAAGCCATGGCATCCGCTCACCGCCTCTTCCACCGCGACAGCCGAAGCCTGCTGGACCACCTCCAGGTCGACGCCGGCAAACACCGACGCGAGACATCCCTCATGCTTTGCAGCCTCCTGATGCGCTCCGCCGGACTGGACTGGTACGAGCAGGGAGACGTCTGGGCACGCGTCGGTGCCCACCGTGCACAGCCCCGAGGTACCGAACGGAACAGCCGCGATCGACTTCACACAGCCGTCCAACGGCTGATCTCTGTGAAAGGTGAAGACCTGATACGCACGGGCGGACCACTGGCCCACATCGCCGGATGGGTCCGCGCCTACACCGACGCCGGACGGGAACTGGCCCACCTCACAGCTTCCGGGCAGCTGCACCGCGGCCTGCGTGACGTCCTGGCCCACCACGTGCTTTTCGCTTGGAACCGGATCGGCCTGCCCTACCTCACGCAGGCCGCCCTCGCAGCCGCCGCCAAGACCGTCATCTTCGGCCCCGACCCCACCATCGAAAGGACCGCTGCGGACCGTGTGGAAACCCCCTGACGCCATCGCCCAGCGCTTCCCGCTCATCGCCCGCCCCCGTCCTGCCTGCCTCCCTCTGCCCCAGCGGGTGTACGCCCTGGTCGAACTTGCCGACACCGCAGCGAACCTGGGCGACCCGAGCATGGCCTCCACGGTCTACAACCAGGCAGCGCTGATCGCCTCCGACATAGGCGCCCCGGACACCGCTCGCGCGATGTGCCACCAGCACGCCGCCGCCTACCTGCAGGCCGCCCCCCTGCCCGGCAGGACCGCGATCCGCGCACTCGAACCCGTCGTCAACCTCGCGCGCCTCCAACTCCGCGCCGGACAGGCCGACGACGGCCGCCAACGCCTCCTGACGCTTTTCGACGCCGTCACCGCCGGGAGCCCCGCCCAGGTCGAGGACATCTCCGTACCCGCTCACCTCGTAGCGAACGCCGACGACCGACAAGAGGTCCGCGTCTGGTTGTGGAGTGTCCTCCTCGCCGACGGCACACGCGCCCTGACCACTGCCGGCCGCTGGGCCGAAGCACTCGCCCACGTCGAGGCGCACCGCGGCGTAGGACAGCACATGCTCGACGGCCGACAAGTCGCCGTCCTCGCCGCCCTCGCGAGCGGAAACAGCCTCGGCGCCAACAGCCTCCTGGCCCACACAGTGCCCGGAGAGGGATGGGAAGGCGTCGTCACGGACTGCCTGACAGTCCTGTGCCGCCGCATAACGGGGCGGGCCTGGCGGCGCTCCCTGCAGAACCTGGTGACCACCTACCTCGAACGCCCGGACAGGGACGACATGGCCGTCTTCGACGTGAGGCTCGGGCTCGCAGTGCTGGACGTGGTCGACTCGGTCAAGGCCCCGGCCGCGCGCCTGGTGGTTGCGGAACTGCATCGCCGGACGATGAAGACGACCGACGGCTACGCCGCCCGAGAGAGCCTGGCGCACCCGCTGTTCACTGCCCTCGCCACCGATCGGGAGGCGCAGGACTGCCGTGCTCTGCTCCACGCCTGCGCACTCGGAGCTGGGACTCTCCCAAGTGAGCTGGGCGACCAACTCGCGGCCGCACTGCGCACGAGCGCCCGCGTGATCGGGACCAGCCTCCACCACGAGTCAGGGAGTTTGAGGCGCCGGGTCCGGGGCGGAGCCCCGGTTACGGGAGCGTAGGCGCGGGGATCGCCGCCGCACCCGACTCGTACAGCGCGTGCGCCGCACGCAGCACCACCGCGTCCGCGTGCCGCGGGCCGATCAGCTGGACCCCGATCGGGAGCCCGTCCTCGTCGAGGCCGCACGGCACCGTCGCGGCGGGCTGTTGCGTCATGTTGAAGGGGTACGTGAACGGTGTCCACCCCGTCCAGCGCCGGTGCTCCGAACGCCCCGGGGTCTCCGCGCCCCCCTCGAACGCCGTGATCGGCAGGGTCGGGGTGACCAGCAGGTCGTACGAGGTGTGGAAGCGGCCCATCCGCCTGCCCAGCGCCATCCGGGTGTCGACGGCCGCCAGGTACTCCAGCGCGCTGTACCGCGCGCCACGCCCGGCGATCTCCCGCAGCCCCGGGTCCAGCAGCTCCCGCCGGCGGGGCCCGTAGGGCTGGAGCAGCCGGGCCGCACCGCTGAACCACAGGGTGTGGAACGCCTCCACCGGGTCGGCGATGTCGGGGTCCGCCTCCTCGATGTACGCGCCGAGTCCTGCGAGCGCCCCCACCGCCCGCCGTACCGCGGACGCGACCGCCGGGCGCACCGCCACCTGTCCGCCGAAGGACGGCGAGTAGGCGATGCGCAGCCCCTTCACGCCTTCCGCGAGCGTGCCGCGCACGCCCGCCGCCGGGCCCAGATGCGACCAGTCCCGCCAGTCCTCGCCGCTGATGACATCGAGCATCAGCGCGGCGTCCGCGGCGTCGCGGGTCATCGGGCCCGCGTGCGAGAGCGTGCCGAACGGGCTCGACGGGTACAGCGGCACGCGCCCGTACGTCGGCTTCAGCCCGAAGACGCCGCAGAAGGACGCGGGGATACGGATCGAACCGCCGCCGTCCGTGCCGATCGAGAGCGCACCCGCGCCGAGCGCCACGGCCGCGGCGCTGCCACCGCTGGAGCCGCCCGCCGTGCGCGCCGGATCGTACGGATTGCCCGTCACCCCGTGCCGCGGGGAGTCGGTCACGCCCTTCCAGCCGAACTCGGGGGTCGTCGTCTTGCCCAGGAAGACCGCGCCATGCGCGCGCAGCCGTGCGACGGACGGGGCGTCCTCGTCCCAACTCCCCTGCTCCGAGATGTTCTTCGAGCCGCGCAGGGTCGGGCCGCCGCGCTGCAGCAGCAGGTCCTTGACGGTCACCGGAACCCCGTCGAGCATCCCCTGCGGCTCGCCCCGGTGCCAGCGCCCGGCGGATGCGCGGGCCTGGGCCAGTGCCTGTTCGGCGTCGACCCGGACGAAGGCATTCACCAGCGGCTGCACCACCTCGATCCGCTCCAGCGCCGCGAGGGTCGCGTCGACGGGCGTGAAGTCGCCCTTTTCATAGCCTGTGAGCAGTTGGCGTGCGGTGAGGTCAGTCAGCGGAGACGTCATGCATGGGGACGTACCCACGTTTCTTGTCGACCACGTTCGGGAGCGGCTTTCCGGCCTCCCACAACTCGTACAGCTCCACGAACTGCTCCCCGAGCCGGTCGCGCCAGCCCACCGTGTCGCCGCTCATGTGCGGCGAGACGATCAGCCCCGGCACGTCCCAGAGCGGGCTGTCGGGCGTGAGCGGCTCCGATGCGAAGACGTCGAGTGCCGCGCCCGCGAGCCACCTCTTGTTCAGCGCGGCCATCAGATCGTTTTCGACGACCAGGGGCCCGCGACCGATGTTGATGAACCGTGCCGACGGCTGCATCAGACCGAAGCGCCGCGCGTCGAACATCCCGCGCGTCGCCTCCGTGAGCGGCGCGGCGCTCACCACCCAGTCGGCGCGGGCGAGCAGCGGATCCAGGTCCTCGGCGCCATGGATGCCGACGCGCTCGGTACGGCCCACGACCGCCACGGTGACACCCAGCGCCTCCAGGGTGCGGGCCACCGCCCGGCCGATGGGGCCCGCACCGACGACGGTGGCCCGGGTGCCCGCTACCCGCAGGCCCTCGCGATGGCGCCAGCGCCGCTGCCGCTGGAGTTCCAGGGTGCCCGGGAGGTCCTTGGCCATGGCCAGGACCAGACCGGCCACGTACTCGGCGATCGGCTCCTCGAAGACTCCTCGCGCATTGGTGACGACGGTGTCGGAAGCGATCAGTTCCGGGCAGAGCAGCCGGTCGACGCCCGCGCTCGGGGTGTGCACCCAGCGCGGGCGCGGCCCCTCGCCCGGCCAGGCGGCGCGTACCGCCTCGGAGGTGAAGTCCCACACCAACAGCACGTCGGCGTGCGGAAGTTGAGACGCGAGGGTCTGCTCGCCGGCGTACTGGACGCGGACCCGTCCGGCCAGCCGGCCGAGACGGGGCGGAGGGTCGGCCGCAAGCACCAGAAGAGTGGGTTCGGACATCGAGCGGAAGCCGTTTCGACGGGGGCACCCCCCGTGCCCGAGGGGTTTACGCGGGAGTCTGACATGTACGGATTGACCACGCTCGCACCCGAACCTAACGTCGTCAACAACGGGTCAGGGCCATAAGGGGGCCTGCTATGGATGTCTCGTTCCTCGGCGGACCACAGCCCCAGCACGGTGTCGGCGTGGTCGCCCCTTTCGACTTCGCGCTGGACCGTGAGCTGTGGCGCTGGGTCCCCGACGATGTCTCTCTGCGGGTGACCCGTACGCCGTACGTGCCCGTCGAGGTCTCCCTCGACCTCGCGCGCCTGGTGAGCGAGCACGAGACTCTGCGCGACGCGGTACGGGCCCTGAGCGCGTCCGAGCCCGAGGTGGTCGCCTACGCCTGCACGTCAGGGAGCTTCGTCGGCGGTCTCGCCGGTGAGCGCGCCATGTGCGAGGCGATGACGGCGGCGGGGGAAGTGCCCTCGCTGACCACGTCCGGCGCCCTGCTCGAAGCACTCGACGAGCTGAGCGCCTGCCGTGTCGCCCTGGTCACTCCGTACACGGAATCGGTCACCGAGGCGCTGCAGGAGTATCTCGGCGAGGCCGGGGCAACCGTCACCGGACGCGCTTTTCTCGGGCTGACCCGGCACATCTGGAAGGTGCCGTACCGGTCGGTGGTGGACATGGCGCGCCAAGCGGTGGTGGGCGCGGCCGACGTGCTCTTCATCAGCTGCACCAATCTGCCGACGTACGACGCGATCCCGCAGCTGGAGGCCGAACTGAGGATGCCGGTCCTCTCCGCGAACCAGGTGACGATGTGGTCGGCGCTGCGCCGGATCGGCGTCCACGCGGTCGGTCCGTATCAGGGCCTGCTGCTTCAGCCGGATGCGCAGGCGGACGTGCCGCCCGCGTCCGAGGCCGCGCCCGCGGAGCCCGCGCAGCCGGCGCCGCCCGCTCAGCCCGCCGGCCCCGACGAACAGGAAGGCTGGACATGACCACGGTCGGACTCCTCTACCCCGGCCATTCCGCCGAGGACGACTACCCCCGGCTCGAGATGCTGCTCGACACCGACATCAGGCTGCCCGTCGTCCACACCGACATCGGCGAGGACGCGCACCGCGTCGACGCGCTGCTGCGGATGGGCGCGGCGGACCGGCTCGCGGCGCGGGTGGAGGAGCTGCGGCTCGCGGGTGCGGAGTCGGTGGTGTGGGCGTGCACCAGCGGGAGCTTCGTGTACGGCTGGGAGGGCGCGCACGAGCAGATTCGCTCGCTCGCCCTGGCGGCGGGGTTGCCCGCGTCGAGCACGTCGTTCGGCTTCGCGCATGCCCTGCGGGAGCTGGGCGCTTCGCGCGTCGCGGTCGCGGCGACCTATCCGGAGGACGTCACGGCCCTGTTCACGGCCTTCCTCAAGGCGTCCGGGGCCGAGGTCGTGGCCGACCGGGCGAGCGGGATCGTCACGGCGGCCGAGGTGGGCACCTGGGGCCGGGAGGAAGTACTGGAACTGGCGCGCGCGGGGGACCACCCCGACGCCGAAGTCGTCCTGCTGCCGGACACCGCCCTGCACACGGCGGCACATCTCGCCGATCTGGAGGAGGCCGTCGGCAAACCGGTGCTCACGGCGAACCAGGTGACCGTGTGGGAGGGGCTTCGGCTGGCGGAGCGCAGGGCGTGGGTGTACGGCCCGAAGCTCGGCAGGCTGTTCCAGAAGCGGGAGTTCGGGCAACCCGCCGAGCCCCCCGAATCCTCCGGGCACCCGGAATATCCTCCGGGCACCCGGAATAAACGGAGAAGCCCTCCTGTTTGACTGCGCTGAACCCACTTCATGCGCAGGAGGACCCACCGGTGGACGAGATCCGAGGCACGGCGACCGGCACCGCACCCGTACCGCTGTCGGTGCTGGATTTGGTGACCGTCGGCGTCGGCCGCACCGCGAGCGACGCGCTGCGCACCAGCGTGGACATCTCCCGCCTCGCCGAGAGCCGCGGCTTCCACCGCCACTGGGTCGCCGAGCACCACTCGATGCCGGGCGTCGCCTCGTCCTCCCCGGCCGTGATCCTCGCCCACCTCGCCGCCCACACCGAGCGGATCCGCCTCGGCTCGGGCGGTGTGATGCTCCCGAACCACGCGCCGCTGGTGATAGCCGA